>DATNMW010000048.1:0-31992 GCA_035602155.1 Bryobacteraceae bacterium
GCGCATCTCGCTTACGGTGGCTGCATGGCCGCTCCGGCCAGCGGCATTCCAAGCCGCCGGTCTGGATCGCACCCTGGCGGTGGGCGCCTTTATGCAGCATTTCGCCGTAGGACCGGAGCGGAGCAGTTTTCGCGCGCGAAATTGATCGCGGCGCGGGGCGCGGGCGGTGATATTCTACGGAGGGGGCGACTTATGAAAGCAATCGCCGCGATTCTCCTCGGAACTGCCGGCGCCATTCAGGCCCTGGCACAGCCAGTTTGCCCGCCGGTTAACTTCGAGCAGTTGGCACAGGTTAAGCTACAGAACCGGCCGCAAAACATAGTCTCCGGAATGCTGCGGCAGGCGGATCAATCCTTTTCGCAATACGAGGTCACCGGAAATTTCCAGACTCGGACGGCCTCCGAAGTCGGAATAGTGCCCGACATCCAGCTTAGCTTTTTCCCCTGCAGCGGCTTGGCGGCGCGAAATCCGTTGCCTGGACCGGCGCCAAACCGGAGCATCGACCCACTGGGCACGGCGTCGCGGAACACTATTATCACCGATCTGGCGGGAGACGGAGTCGGCGCCATCGTCGGCCTGGATCAGCAAGCCGCACCGGGGCAGGTGGTGGTGGTGACGGCCAGTCCCGATTTCACCGTGACGTACGCCGGAGGCTATACGGTAGGCACAACGCCGCTGGGCGTGGTGGCGGGCGATTTCAATGGCGACGGCCGGCACGACGTCGCGGTCGTATATTTCGGTCCGGTGGATAACTCCACGCCCGGAGGCATCTCGGTTTTGCTCGGAACCGGGGCCGGCGCCTTGCAGCCAGCGGTCAACTATCCGGCCGGCCGCGGCACGATCGCGGCGACCGCGTGGGATTTCAATGGCGACGGGAAGACCGACCTGGCAGTCGCGAACAGCGTAGACAGCACTGTGACGATCATGCTGGGCAGCGCCAATGGAAGACTCACCATCGGCAACACTTACAGTGCCGGGATCGGCAGTGCACCCACGTCCATCGGCGTGGCCGACGTAAATGGCGATGGTATCGCCGACGTAGTTGTGTCAACCGCCTTGGGAATAGCGACGTTGCTGGGCAATGGAGACGGTACGTTCAAGTACGGTCCGATTACGAAGATCCTGACCAGCCAGTCCATAATGGCGCTGGGCGATTTTAACAAAGACGGCAAGATGGATGTGGCCGTGACGGATTACGAAAGCGGCCTGGTATCTATTCTGTTGGGTAACGGCGACGGCACATTCAGGCCGCTGTCGCAGTACTTGATCGGATATGCCCCGCCGAGTTTCTACGTGTTGGATTTGGATGGCGATGGGAATCCCGATATCGTATTCGCGGCGGGACACCCGGACGCGCTGATCACGCTGCCCTACACGCAGACCGTGGGCGTGCTGTTCGGCAACGGCGACGGGACGTTCGCCGGAGTACCGGCATATCCTCTGTCGATCCAGCCGTCCACAATGGGGATAGCGGCGGCGGACTTCAACGGCGACGGCAGACCCGATCTGGCTCTCGGCGCCGACGGCCAGATTTCGATCCTGATCGGCAACGGCGGGAGCAAGTTTCAAACAGGCTTAAATCTGTCCGCCCCGAATGGCAACTCTGTGAGGAGCGGGGTGGCTGCCGGAGATCTGAACGGCGATGGCAAGATCGACCTGGCAATCAACGACGGCCAAAGCGGCGCGACGATTTTTCTGGGGAACGGCGATGGAACATTCGAGGCGCCGCGACCCGTGGCGGGCGGCGGCACGGGTACGTCGTATGTGGCCATGGGCGATTTCAACAACGACCACAATCTCGACTTGGCCATTGCCAACCAAACGTCGAACAATGTGACGGTCGCGCCTGGGAACGGAAATGGGACGTTTGGCGCCGGCGCCACCTTTACGGTGGGATCGAACCCGACGGTTCTGCTCACCGGCGATTTCAATCGCGATGGCAACCTGGATCTGGCCGTGGTGGATTACGGGACTCTGGGCAGTTCCAGCGATCCGGGGGGTCTTTCGATTCTGCTGGGGAAAGGCGACGGCGCCTTTCAAAACGCCGTCAATTATTCCGCGTCGATGAATCCTAATTCGATCGGCGCGGGGGACGTCAACAACGATGGGATCACGGACTTGATCGTGACCGCTGGCGCGCCAAACTTCAACTACACGTTAGTGGTCTTCATCGGCAATGGCGACGGCACGTTCAAGCCGGGCGTGCTCATTCCCACGGCTTTCGGACCGGAAAAGGTGGCCATAGCCGACTTCAGCGGCGACGGCAAGCCGGACCTGGTCGTGCCGCACTGTTGCGGCGACACCGAAATCACTTATCTGCTCGGGAATGGGGACGGCACTTTTCAACCGGAAGTGCCCATTACCTACGCGAGCGCGATCAACTCGGTAGTGGCGGACTTCAATAAGGACGGCAAACCGGACATTGCTTTCGCGGGGCAGGGACTGGGAGGCGGGACCGCCAGCGCATTCATTTTTCTGAACGCGCCGTTGACGGCCCCGCGGCCGCTCGTCAGCGGTGTGATCGGCGCGAGTTCGTTTGGAGCGTTCGCGGATATCGCCTCGGGATCCTGGATCGAGATTTATGGGTCGAACCTGGCGGTCGATACCAGAGACTGGACCGGCTCCGATTTCAGTGGCCCCGACGCGCCCACCTCGCTTGACGGAACCAGCGTGGAAGTCGACGGCAAGGCCGCTTTCGTCTATTACATCAGTCCCGGGCAAGTGGATGCCCTGGTTCCCGGCGGCGTTACGCCCGGCACGGCGCAGGTCGAGGTAACGGTCGGGGCCGGGGTCGGCGCATCGTACCCAGTCCCGCTCTTGAGTACCGAACCTGGCATGCTCGCGCCTGCTAACTTCAATGTCGAAGGCACGCAGTACGTAGTGGCGCAATTACCGGACGGCGCCTATGTGCTGCCGGCGGGCGCTATCGCGGGACTGACTTCGCGGCCGGCCATGCCGGGCGAGACGATCGTGATCTACGGCATCGGTTTCGGTCCCACGGAGAACTCCGCGCAGCAAGTCTCGCCGGTGGGCCAGATCGCGAGCGGGTTGACCGAGCTTACGGCCAACTTCGCGGCTTTCTTCGGGCAGACTCAGGCGACGGTCGCCTACGCGGGGCTGGCCCCAGGCTACGTGGGGCTTTATCAGTTCAACGTGATAGTGCCCACGGTGGCCGATAGCAATGCCGTGCCATTCACGTTTACGCTAGGCGGCGCGAGCGGCGGGCAGACGCTGTATACGGCGGTACACCAATAGGCGGATCAAGACACTACCGACGGGAGGTGTTCGGAGTCTCCCCGGCCTGCTCGGTAATCGTCAGAATTCGATCCGCCGGCACGTTGTGCAGGGTCTGATGAACGCGGCTCGGCCAGACGATGTCGATCTCCTTCACCACCTTCGACGGCCCCAAACCGAAGTGCACCCGCGGATCGCTCGAGCAGGCATAACCGGTGCTGGTGGTGGCGTGATTATACTGCACGCCCGCATCGGTGGTCACGCGCACCTGCGCTCCCAGGCCCATGCGATTGCTCTTCACCCCCACCAGTTTCAGCGAAATCCAATGATTGGCATTCTGTGAAATGTTGTGGAAGTATTGCGCCTTTCCATTCAGCACGCTGACCACGGCGTCGACGCGGCCATCGTTATCCAGGTCTCCGAAGGCCATGCCGCGATGCGGCGCGGGCCTCTGGAAATCCGCGCCTGCGCCGTCGCTCACGTCCTGGAACTTCCCGTTTCCCAGGTTCCGCAACACCGTGTTGGGTTCTTCCGGATTGCGCAGCGACATCAGGGCGATGTTGTCGAGCGCGTGGCCGCGCACCGCCAGCAAGTCCTTCCATCCGTCGTTGTCGAAATCCGCAATCCCGTTCGACCAGCCCGACATGGGGCGGGTGATTGCGCCCACACCGGAGGTGGCGGTGATCTCCGCGAAATCTCCCGTACGGCGATTCTTGAACAACGGAAAAGTGTCGCCCTCGAAAGCGGTCACCCAGAGGTCGTCGTAGCCGTCGTTGTCGATATCCCGGAAATCGGCGCCCATGCCCGAAATGTAAGCTCCGGACTCGGGATATGCGACTCCCGTTTGCAGCGCAACGTCCTGGAATTTCTTGCCCCCCAGGTTGTGGAAGAGCATGTTGGGCGCATTATCGTTGGCCACGAAGACATCCATGAATCCATCGTGATCGTAGTCCGCGAAGGCCACCCCCATCCCCTTGCCGCGGATCTGGCCGATGCCCGTCGCGGCGGAAACGTCGGTGAACGTGCCGTTTCCGTTGTTGTGGTAAAGCGTGTTCGGAAGCGGCGCGTAGTTCTTGGGGTGGCAGTAGGCGCGCAGGTTCGGATTGGGGCCGCAGAACGGATCCTTGTCGACTTCCCATTTGCAATAGTTCGAGACAAACAGATCCAGGCGGCCGTCGTTATCGTAGTCGAACCAGCCGGCGGCCACGGCCCACATCTTCTTGCCGTCCAGGACGCCTCCGCCCACACCGGCCTTGTCCGTGACATCGGTAAAGGTGCCGTCGTGGTTGTTATGAAAGAGCTGATTCCCGGTCACATTGGCCAGGAAGATGTCCGGCCATCCGTCGTTGTCGTAGTCTCCGATGGCGACGCCCATGCCGTAGCCCTCGCCCTGCACGCCGGCCTTTTCCGTGACGTCGGTGAAGGTGCCGTCGCGGTTGTTGTGGAAAAGCCGATTCCAGTACTTGGGGGATTCCTTGCGCAACGACGGAATGGCCGCGCCGTTGACGAAATAGACGTCCAGGTAGCCGTCGTTATCGTAATCCAGCAGGGCCACGCCGGCCAGCATGGTCTCGGGCAGGTTCTTGTTGGGCGTGGGGCAACTGTCGGCTATGAAGCGGATGCCGGCGCGCTCAGCGATTTCTTCAAAAGCGATGGGGCCCAATGTGGCGGCGGCCGCGGCCAGGACGGGCGCACTGAGCAGGAATGGTCGCCATCGCATCAACTTCAGAATAATACGCGCGTATTCGGAGCGGTGGTCTATACTTAGCAAAGGCAGAAATGAAATCGAAAAAATCTCCCGCGGACAAAGGTGTCGAGCGGCTTGCCGCGATTGTTGAAGCGCATCTCGATCAATTGTCACCCGCCGACCGGGCGGAGAAGGTGCATGCCTTCCACGAAGTTGTCTCTAAGATCGGAGTCTTGAACGGCTCGACCGCTCGTAACCACGCGTGCGATGATGGGTCGAGATGCATTGAGTGTGAATAAGTACAGTTCTCCTAAACGCTCCTAAACGTCGAAATACCTGGCAGCGACCTCGCAGACGAGCTGTCGCGGCGGCGCCATTCACCGCCTCGCTGTCGCTTGCGGCTGCGGTACCACCATTCGAATTCAGTTGGCCGCTTGTGGTCGCGCCGCCAGCACAGATCCAACCACAAGAGCCGCAGCGGAAGCTCTCTGACGAAGAAGTCGCGGCGCTGGCGCGCCTCGTGGCGTGGTGGATATCGTCAACTGGCGTACGTCGCACCCAAAGGAGTTTTTTGCAATCCTGTGTGTCGGCGGCGGCCTTGGATTGGTTCTGGCGAAAAATCAGCCCGGTTATTAGGGTAAAGCGAGGGGCGTTTCAGAGCAGACCTAGGCGCTATTTCTTCTTACCGGTAAACGGGGGGATATCCACCGGCAAACCTACACGCATGAAGAAACGCGCGAAGGACTGCGAAAGATGCTCCCTGTAGGGCGGCAGCAGCCGCAGCCGTTTCGCCGCCTTAGCCGTGTTTCGTACGAAGGGAACCGGCAGTGAATGCACTCGCCGAAAATCGACAACCCGGATCTCGCGCTCAAAACCGGAAAGCGCTGAGGCCGCAAGCACATGAAAACCAGGCAGACGCCCTTTTCTGGCTTCTTCCATGCCTTCGTCCTTGCCCAAGTGGTTGTCAACTCCGCTCAACTCCGAACGCTTCCATACTGCGCACAGCAGGACGTCGTCCACCTTCTCGCGGTCCTTGAACAGGTGCAACTTTGTGACATGACAATCAGATCTTGCCTCTGCCATATGAACTTTGCCGTTGTTTCAGCTCCTATAACCAGATCGTTGGGCGGCAAGAAGACCGGGCAGCCCTCAAGAATATCGCCCTGCTCGATGTCATCGCCGTCAACGATGCCGAACCATGGATACTCTGGAATGTTCGTTGGCATTTGAGTGTTCGCCGCAGCAACAGTTGGAGGGCAGAAAATACGCCGGAACCACCGCAGCAACAAAATCTCTCAGTCCCAGGGATCACGTAATGGTGTGGGCGTGCCGCGCCCACCGTATTCCAGCGTGACGACGAGCGTGCCGGTAGGCCGCGCGGGCGCGACTTTAATAAGCGCGTCCCAGTTCAGCAATTCATCCACGTAAGCTTTGCTCGGAGTTGCAAGCCGGTGCACAGTTATGGTGCTCGGGCTTCGTATGAGGCTTTCGGGTTTGTTGTCCGAGAGCTCTCTTATGTCCAGTGACCATCCAGGCCACCCCACCCAACTGCGGTACGCGGCAACCTCATGCTCCTGAAGCTCATAGTAGATGCCGGCAGTCGCACCACCCATAAGGTGAACTGTTCCCGCGGCGTCGGCGGTTGCACTCAGCACTGTTATCTATCCTCCTTAAGTGAGTTGATGGTCTCTACTGTCAGAAGCCGAAAAAACTGTTGCTTTTCCTTTGTGTGAGCGGCTTCAAGCCAGCTTGTCACATCCGCTTCCTTCCTGCTTTCGTACCCATAGAGCGCCTCGACAATGGCGTCATCCTTCATTTTTGCAGGAATTCGCTTACGCTCTACCGCCATCGCCACCCCAACCTGTTCCTATCGGCCATTTCGTTCCCATCTACCGGAACATTGTAATAGACGGCTCGCCAAAGCAAGAGTGAGTTTTCCGTTTATTTTGTTTCAGGTTCCGGTCTCCCACGGCTTTCCGTCAAAATCCCCACCTTCTCGTGCGCGAGAAATCCGGCGGCGATCACGTCTTTCAACCGCCGCCTCGGCTCCGGTCGCGACTGCCGCACGGCCGCCCTCGGCGGACACCGGTCAGGATGCTTCTTCCACGCCCTCGTGCCGCAACTTCCCTTCCAGCAGGGATGGGGTGTGACGCCGGAATTCCTCCGCAAACGCGCGTTCCGCCTGCATCTCCTGCTGGATTTCTTCGATGTGATCGAAGTAGTAGGCGAGGGCCGCGTGGACGTCGGCCAGGTTGAGGGTAGGGAATTGAGAGACGATCTCGCCGGGCGTCATGCCCTGATGTTCGTGCCATGCCACGACATCCAGCACACGGAAGCGGTGGCCTGCGATGCAGGCCTTGCCGCCGCAAACGCCGGGCGTCCTTTCGATTCGGCCGTCGCTGGAGATAGTCATCCTTTAAGGATAAACCCGGCAGTAACGTGACCGAGGCAGCGGGCCGGTGTGGGAACATGAGGGGAGCAACCCAGCAGCGACATTATGGATGCACTGACTATTCACCGGCTGCATTTCGCTTTCACCGTTACGTTCCACTACCTCTTTCCGCAACTGACCATGGGGCTGGCGCTGCTGCTGGTGGCGCTGAAGACCATGGCGCTGCGCACGGGCGACGAGCACTACAATCGCGCGGCGCGCTTTTGGGCGCGGATCTTCGCCATCAATTTCGCCATGGGCGTGGTTACGGGCATCCCGATGGAATTCCAGTTCGGCACCAATTGGGCGCGCTTTTCGAAATACGCGGGCGGGGTAATCGGACAGACGCTGGCCATGGAAGGAGTATTCTCGTTCTTCCTGGAATCGAGTTTCCTGGGCCTGTTTTTATTCGGCGAAAACAAGCTGGGACCCAAGGGGCACTGGCTGGCGGGCTTCCTGGTATTCCTCGGATCGTGGCTTTCCGGATTCTTCATTGTGGCCACCGACGCCTGGATGCAGCATCCCGTGGGCTACGCGCTTGGGCCGCACGGCGAGATTCTGCTGTCGAGTTTTTGGGCGTTACTGTTGAACCCCTGGCTGCCGTGGCAGTATCTGCATAATATGATCGGCGCGGTGGTGACCGGCAGCTTCGGCATGGCGGCGGTGGGCGCGTTTTACCTGTTGGTGAAGCGGGCGGAGCGGTACGGGCAGACGTTCGTCCGGGTGGGCGTGATCGCGGGCGTTGCGGCGACGGTCCTGATGTTGTTTCCCACGGGCGACCAGCAAGGCAAGAATATCGCGTTCCATCAGCCGCCCACGTTGGCCGCCATGGAAGGGCTGTTCAAGACAGAGGCGGGCGCACCGCTGGCACTGATCGGACAACCGGACGTGGAGAAGCACCGGCTGGACAACCCTTTGGTGGTGCCGCGCGCGTTGAGCTTTCTGACCTATCAGCGGTGGAAGGCGCAAGTGAGAGGTCTGGACGCGTTTCCGCCGGACCGTTGGCCGGATAACATCCCGCTGCTGTATTTCAGCTATCACATCATGGTGGGGCTGGGGACCATTTTCATCGCCGTGATGGCGCTGGCCGCGGTTTGGCTGTGGCGCGGCCGGCTGTTCGCGCAGCGCAAACTGCTGTGGCTGCTGATGCTGTGCGCGCCGTTCCCGTACATCGCCAACACGGCGGGATGGATTACCGCCGAAACCGGGCGGCAGCCGTGGCTCATCTATGGCCTGATGCGCACACCCGAGGGCGTATCGCCGCATGTTTCCGCCGGCAACGCGCTGTTCACGTTGATCGGATTCATGGGTATGTACGTGGTGTTGGCCATACTGTTTCTGCTGCTGGTGTATCGCGAGATCGAACAGGGACCGGAGGCGGTGTGATGCAGACCATCTGGTTCATGCTGGTGGCGGTGACGATCGCCGTGTACGTGGTGCTTGACGGATTCGACTTGGGCGCGGGCATCGTCCAGCTTCTGGTGGCGCGCACAGACGGCGAGCGGCGGCAGGTGCTGCGCTCCATCGGTCCGGTGTGGGATGGCAACGAAGTGTGGCTGCTGGCGGGCGGCGGCACGCTGTACTTCGCGTTTCCGGCGCTGTACGCATCCAGTTTCAGCGGCTTCTATCTGCCGCTGACGATGGTGTTGTGGCTGCTGATTTTGCGCGGCATTTCGATCGAGTTCCGGAATCATATCGACAGCCTGGTATGGAAGCCGTTCTGGGACGTGGTGTTCGGCGGGGCGAGCGCGCTGCTGGCCATCTTCTTCGGCGCGGCGCTGGGCAACGTAGTGCGGGGCGTGCCACTTGACAACGCCAACGAATTTTTCCTGCCGCTGTGGACCAATTTCGGGATCGGCGGCGCAGTCGGCATTCTGGACTGGTACACGGTGTTGGTGGCGGTGGCGGCGTTCGCGACGCTGACGGCGCACGGCGCGCTGTGGGTGGCGCTGAAGACGGAGGGCGAGTTGGAACAACGTGCGCGGCGAGTGGCGCAGGCGGGCTGGTGGGGCTTGTTGCCTCTGACGGTGGCGATCACGTGGTGCAGTTTCGCGATCCAGCCGCGGCTTAGCGCGAGCTTCGGCGCGCGGCCATGGGGATACGTGTTTCCGTTACTGGCGGTGGCAGGGCTGGTCGGCATGCGCGCGCTGCACAGGCGGAGTATCGCGCCGTTCTTGTGTTCGTCGCTGTTCATTGTGGGGATGCTGACCAGCGCGGCGTTCGGGCTGTACCCTTATGTGTTGCCGTCGAACTTGGACCCGCGGCTGGGGCTGACTGTTTACAATGCGGCTGCCGCGCAGTACGGATTGAAGGTGGGGCTCGCGTGGTTCATTCCGGGAATGCTGCTGGCCACGGGTTACTTCGTGTATACGTACCGGAGCTTCGCGGGGAAGGTGGCGCTGGAGGACGAGGGGCACTGAGAGCTAAACTGGACAGACATGCCCACGGCGCAGCGCATGACACCCAAAAGGACCCGCACCGCGGCGGCTGAGCGGAAGGCCGCGCCGCAACCTGAGATCCCTCCCCTCAATTCTCCGTCGCTCTACATCAACCGCGAGCTGAGTCTGCTGGCATTCCAGTCCCGGGTTTTGGAGGAGGCCGAGGACGAACGGAACCCGCTGCTGGAGCGCGTCAAATTCCTCTCCATCGTGGGCTCCAACATGGACGAATTCTTCATGGTGCGGGTGGCCGGTTTGATCGACCAGGTGGATGCGGGAATTCCGGACGTGGGCCCGGACGGCATGCATGTGACGGCGCAGTTGGTGGCTATCCGCCGCGAAGCCAAGAAGCTGTTGGCCGAAGCGCACAAATGCCTGCACGACCAACTGTTGCCGGCGCTGGCCGAGGCCGGCATTCAAATCCTGGACTACGCCGCGCTGAACGAGAAGCAATTGGCCATCGCCGACGAGTACTTCCGCCAGACGGCCTTTCCGGTCCTGACGCCGCTGGCTTTCGATCCGGGCCGTCCGTTTCCGCATATCTCCAACCTGAGCCTGAACCTGGCCGTGCTGATCCGCGATAAAGACGGCGTGGAACACTTCGCCCGCGTGAAGATACCGGATTCATTGCTGCAATTCATCCCGCTGAAGAGGCCCCGCAAGAAGATCCGCAAGCGCCCGCCGCGCGAGGAGACTTTCGTGTGGCTGGAGCAGGTGATCTCGGCCAACCTGCCCGCGCTGTTTCACGGCATGGAAGTGATCGAGGCGCATCCTTTCCACGTGACGCGCGACGCGGACATCGCCATCAAGGAACTGGAGGCCGAGGACTTGCTCGAGACCATCGAGGAAGGCGTGCGGCAAAGGCGCTTCGGCAGCGTGGTGCGCCTGATGGTGTCCGACGATATGCCCGCGCACATTCTCGACATCCTGGTGAACAATCTGGAAATCGATGCCAGCCAGGTGTATCGCGTGCACGGTCCATTGTCGCTGAGCCGCCTGATGCACTTGTATGCGCTCGACCGGCCGGATCTGAAGGACGCTCCTTTCATGCCGGCGGTGCCGAAGACGCTGGCGGCGGCCACGGCGGAGGAAGACGTTTTCGCGCTGATCCGGCGCCAGAATATTCTGCTGCACCATCCGTTCGATTCGTTCCAGCCGGTGGTGGATTTCCTGAAGAAATCCGCCAGAGATCCCAACGTGCTGGCCATCAAGATGGTTTTGTACCGCATCGGCCGGAACTCGCCGGTGGTGGAAGCGCTGCTGGAGGCCAACGAAGAGGGCAAGCAGGTGGCCGTGCTGGTGGAGTTGAAAGCGCGGTTCGACGAAGAGAGCAACATCGAGTGGGCGCGCGCGCTGGAAAAAGAGGGCGTGCATGTGGTGTACGGGCTGCTGGGTCTGAAGACGCATTGCAAACTGCTGATGGTGGTGCGGCGGGAAGCGGGCGCCATCCGCCGCTACATCCACCTGGCCACGGGAAACTACAACGTGGTGACCGCGCATCTTTATACCGACATCGGCATGCTTACGTGCGACGAGGAACTGGGATCGGACGCGACCGACCTGTTCAATTATCTGACTGGTTACTCCGCCAAGAAGGACTATCGGAAGCTGCTGGTTTCGCCGGTGAACTTGCGCGAGCGCTTCGAGGGTATGATTAAGCGCGAGATCGCGCTACAGAGTAAGGGCGAGAAGGGACACTTGATCTTCAAGATGAACGCGCTGGTGGACCCGCAGGTGATCCGGCTTCTCTACATGGCGTCGCAGGCGGGCGTGAAAGTGGATCTGCTGGTGCGCGGGATCTGCTGCCTGCGGCCGGGGATTGCGGGTGTGAGCGACAACATCCAGGTGACCAGCGTGGTGGGGCGTTTTCTGGAACATAGCCGCATTTACTATTTCCGCAATGGAGGGCAGGAAGAGATCTATCTGGGCAGCGCGGATTTGATGCCGCGGAACCTGGACCGCCGCGTGGAGGTGTTGTTTCCGGTGGAAGGTACGGAGTTAGTCAAGCACGTGCGGGATCAGATCCTGGCGGTCTATCTCACTGACACTGTAAAGGGGCGGCAGATGAAGAGCGACGGGACTTATACGCGGCGGACGGCGCCGGGGGGCAAGCGGGCGGTGAATACTCAGGAATGGTTGGTGAAGCAGGCGTCAAAATAGAAGTCAGGAGTCAGGAGTCGGGAGTCAGAATGCTTGGTTGCTGCTGGGTCAGACAGTGCAGCGTTCCTAACCCCCACACTAACTCGACTGCGTTGATGCCGGCTACTTCACGATTCGGGAAGAGGTAGGACAGCATGTTCAGGGCGACGCGGTCGTTCGGATCGTTGAACGTTGGGACTAGTACAAGACCGTTTGCGATGTAGAAATTCGCGTAGCTGGCCGGCAGGCGGCGGCCGTTGAAGATCAGCGGGGCGGGCATGGGTAGCTTTGCCACGCGCAAGAGCTGGTTGCTAAGGATGCGGAAGTTTTCGCGGAGCGGCTCGTAGTTCGGATCGGTGGGATCGGATTCGGAAGCTATGACTGCCGTGTCGGGAGATACGAAGCGGGCTAAGTCGTCCACGTGGCCGTGCGTGTCGTCGCCCGCTATTCCATTGTGCAGCCAGGCGACTTGGCGCGCGCCTAAGTAGTCTCGCAGGGCTTTCTCGATTTGGCGGCGAGTCAGTTGCGGATTGCGGGCCTGCACGGGACTTAGGAGACACTCTTCGGTAGTTAGAAGGAGGCCCCGGCCGTTGACGTCGATACTGCCGCCTTCGAGCACTAAGCCCGGCTCCCAGAATGGGAGCTTCAACGCGGCGGCTAGCTTGGCTGGGATGGCGGCGTCGTTCGACCAATCGTCATATTTGGCCCAGCCGGTGAAACGCCAGTTAGTCAGTGCCACTTTGCCCGCGCGATTCTTGACGAACAGCGGGCAGTAGTCGCGCGTCCAGCTTCGGTCGGTAGGCGCGTGGAAGAACTCGACCGCCGCCAGGTTGGCGTCCGCCTTGCGCAGGATACGGCGCGCGGCCTCTTCGGCGGGGCGGTCCTTAATGAGAATGCGCACGCGCTCGACGCGCGCCAGCTTGCGTACGATTTCGGCATAGACCCACGGAATGGGCGCGAAGCGTCCCGGCCAATCGTCGCGATTGTGCGGCCAGGCGATCCAGGTAGCCTCGTGCGGCTCCCATTCGGCGGGCATGCGGAAGCCCAGTGCGCGCGGAGTGCCGGGCATCAGTCGATCACGCGCTGGGTGATGGGGCCGTACGCGTCGATGCGCCGATCGCGCAGAAAGGGCCAGTTGCGTCGCACCTCTTCAATGCGGCGCGTGTCGCACTCCGCGATCAGGATTTCCTCGCGATCGTGCCGGGCTTCGGCGACCATCTGGCCGAAAGGATCGGCCACGAACGATGCGCCCCAAAATTCCAGGCCGTTATCCGGCGGACCTTCGTAGCCCACACGATTCACGGCCGCCACGTAGATGCCGTTGGCGATGGCGTGCGCGCGCTGGATGGTGCGCCAGGCGTCGTGCTGGGCGGCGCCGAATTCCGCCTTCTCCGCCGGATGCCAGCCGATGGCGGTCGGGTAGAACAGCACCTGCGCGCCGGAAAGAGCGGCCAGGCGGGCGGCTTCCGGATACCACTGGTCCCAACAGACCAGCGCGGCGATGCGGCCGAAGCGCGTATTGAAGCTGCGAAAGCCCAGGTCGCCGGGAGTGAAGTAATACTTTTCGAGAAAGAGCGGGTCGTCGGGGATGTGCATCTTGCGATAGATGCCCAGGAGCGCGCCATCGGCGTCGATGATGGCGGCCGTATTGTGATAGACGCCCGCGGTGCGCCGCTCGAACAGGGGTGCGACGACGACCACGCCCAGTTCGGCGGCCAGGCGGCACAGGGCGGCGGTGGATGGGCCGGGGATGGACTCGGCCAGATCGAAGAGGGCGGCGTTCTCTTCGCGGCAGAAATACTGCGAACGGAAGAGTTCCTGGAGGCAGACGATCTGCGCGCCTCCGGCGGCAGCTTCGCGGATGCGCCATTCGGCTTTGGCCAGGTTTTCGTGGGGGTCGAGGGAGCAGGCCATCTGGACCAGGCCGATGCGGAATTTGGCAGGGGGCACGTTTATATTTTGGCAGAATTGGATTGTGCAGCGTTGTACGTGATTGGGCCTTATTGTGCGTGGCTGGGTGTGTTTGGGTGTAAGAGTGAAATGTGACGAGCAAAGCCGATTGCCAGAAATCGTCGGCTTATACGGTGTGTTCGGTTATAGTTACCGGCATTAGTTCGAGCTTCGGCTCAGGCGGCTGGGGCTGGAGATTGGGTTCACTCCGTAAATGGGTGCCAGGTCGCCGGCTGGCTGCGACGGGGCGCGGATTTTCCGGTTTCGTGTTGCATTATGTCGGATTTTGTCGCGTCGGAGCGGCTGGACTGTGCCAGAATCGGTTCCGGCGGCGGTTAAAATTGTCAAAGAACGTGGGTGGTCCCGGCAGAACACCTTGCGGCGAGTGCGGGGAGCCGTTGGGAGAGCATGGATGTCTGATTGCCCGACTTAAGGGTAGCACGGGGGTTGGCGAGGATCGGGGGTGCGGGCGTGGTTAGCGATTGTTTTCAGTTGGTTGGGGGAATTGGAGTTGAGTGATCGGTCGGGATGCCAAGAAATTTTTTGAACGCGCCTCCGGCGCGTTCAAAGGGAAAAAGGGAAAAAGGATCAAGGGATTACTTCCCGGACGCAACGAAAGCCTACGTCATCGACCCGTCCCCCTGCGTCGTACCCGTAGCGGACCGACACGCGCAGCCTCCTAGGAAGGAAGTCCCAGGAGCCCCCGCGAATCACGCGCTCCGTGCCGGATTGCGGTCCGGGCGGATCCCCCGCTGGCTTGTCCGACGGCAGTGTCGCGGAGTAGTAGTCTTTGCCGTACCAGTCGGCGATCCATTCCCAAACATTGCCGGCCATGTCATACAGGCCCCAAGCGTTTGGCGGGTATGAGCGCACTGGCGAGGTGCCTTTCCACTTGCTTTCCCTGTAATTCGCGTTCTCGGGCGTGATTCCGTTCCCCCACGGGTACTTCAGGCCGTCCTTGCCGCCACGAGCAGCATACTCCCACTCAGCTTCGGTAGGGAGCCTGCCGCCGGCCCATTCGCAGTATGCCCTCGCCTCGTCCCAAGTTACCTGGACGACTGGGTGGTCCTCTTTGTTCCATTCAGGATTGAAATCCGGCGCAGGCGGCATCGCGCGGCCTTTCTCCCGGGCGAAACGTTTGTAAGCTGCTACGGTCACTGGGGTCACCCTTAGCCAGAAGCCCTTGGTAATGCGCACCTGGTGGCGCGGCTTCTCCTGATCGAGAGCCTCGGTATCGCCGGGCGTTGCGCCCATCCAAAATCCTCCAGGCTCGATCCGGACGTAGGACAAGCCGTCTTTCGGGTTGGTCTGCGCGCCGGATTGGGGGGAGGCCGGGCTTGTTAGCTGCTCTTTCGCCGCCGACGCCGCCTTCGGCGGTACGCCCGCGAGATCCTCAATATCCGAGCGCAACCTCACGAATGCGGGCGCCGCAGCCTCACCCTCCCAGCTAATCAAATCCGCGGACTGGATCTGTCGGAACCCTATGGGCGGGCGGACCTTCTCGATCAGGACCGGAACCAGGATGCCGCGCTCCTCCCCCTCGGAGGCTTCGTCGATCACCCACTTTCTGATGATGGAAGTGGTCGACCAAAGCACGATCACGCAACGGGCCCTGTCAAGCTGCTCTTGGATGACCTGCCGAAACGTCTTCCCCGCAGGGATGTTCCAGTCCCACCACACGGACCACCCGTGCGCCTCCAGCGCCTTCGCGATCACTTCGGCGCGCGGACGGTCTTCCCGGGCGTAGCTGATGAAGATATCGCTCATCGCGTGATTGGCCCCGGCCGCGTTTCGCTTTTGGCTACTACGGGGCCGGGACCCTTCTGTTGTTCGGCGCCGAAGGCTGCCCCTCGCTCGCCAGGCGCGCGATCCGGAAGTGGAGTACGCACTCCCACGGCGGCCGTGGCCGCCGCGGCTCCGGCTGCGGAAGCGCTTGCGCGCCTCCGCTCCACATCCCGGACGCAACGGAAACCGATGTTGTTGTTCCTGTTGTCTGGCGCGTTCCTGTTACGGTTGGCGGCGCGCAGGTTCCTCGTATCATTGTTGAACGAACCCCCGCGCAACACTCGCACCTTAGACCGCACGCCCCATTCTTCTGCGAAATCGTACCACGTTTCCGTGGATCAGACGCCGCGCACTTTGCTTCGCACGCGGCAGACGGTGCAGCCTACTTAAGCGGGGGGCGGAGTCATGGGGAGTTATAATCGTGTACGCACCAACGCGGTTCGAAATGAGCGACGCGAGCAGATGGGTACGGGCACGAGTGATAGCCGTGATGCTGTGGACGGTTTTCGTCGTGGGTTTCACTGTTCTTCCGTTGGCAGCGGTGTTTTTCCTTGTTAGATTTGAAGGCGGCCGTCCTGGGGCCGATCTATTATTGGGCGATGGACAGGCCTTTCTTGTAGTGGCTGCCATCGGAGCGGATGCTCTTGGAAGAATCGTCTCGGGGCTTTGGGCCAGGCGAACGAGCCCAGGCGCTTTCCAGTTGTTCCTCCTGCTCGCGTGCGTTGTCCTGGTGGTCCTTTCCACGGTTCAGTTCATGTCTGTCTTGTCCCTGAGGAGCCAAAAACAGGCTGTGGACATGGATTTCTTGATAGAACAGTCAAAGGGATTTTCGATTGCCGCGTTGTTAGCCGGATTTGGTGCTATTCTAGTCGTTGAGGAGTGACGCGATGCATTCCCTGTCCACAATTGCCATCACTGTCGGCGCTTTGGCCTTCTTCGCGGGTGTGTTGCGAGTAGTTGTAACCGCTTCGCGAATGAAGCAGGAACGCGTCACGGGGAATGCCGAGAGGCACAGACCTCGCTTCGCCTGAGCCGAGCTGGCATTAGCCGGTTCTTCACGCTGGGTTGGAGGTGTGCGCATACCCGCCCCAGACCTGAAGGCTTGCCCCCCCATGGAGATGGAATCAGGCGGCGAGGTCGCGGGCGCAGCGAAAGCCGATGTCGTCGTCCCTGACACTTGGGTGCCGCCCGTCGCGACCGGCGCTATGGAGGCTCCAGGAAGCAACGTCGTCGCTCCCGAACGAACCACCACGCAACACGCGCGTCTTTTCCCGGTCGTGCCAATCCTCCACCCACTCGGACACATTGCCCGCCATGTCCGCAACGCCTTCCGGCGTCGCGCCGGCGGGGAACAGCCCAACTGGCGTGGGGTGCCCTACCTTCATATCGAAGTTCGCTTTTTTCTCGTCCGGACTGTCGTTTCCCCACGGGTAAATCCTCCCGTCGAACCCCGCGGCCGCGCGGCCCCACTCCGCGGAGCTCGGCAATCGTACGCCAGCCCAGGCGCAAAAGGCCATCGCCTCATGCCAGCTCACGCCAGTGACCGGCCTGTTGGGATGTTGGATCTGCTCGCCCCAGTTCTCGGGCGCGGTGTTTTCGCCGTATCCGCCAGCCCTCCACGAGCGCTCGTTTTGGTATCCTTCGTCCTCTACGAAGCGACCGAACTCTTCAACGGTGACCGGATAGCGCCCGATCTGAAATGGCTTCACGCGCTTCGGCCCGCCGCCTTCGATTGTGATCCAGTTGTCCTGGCGTAGCCGCGGATCGCCGGCTTGGCCCAGGGCCTCGGCGGCCTCCAGCCGCACGGGAAATGCGACGGTGTACGCCTTGTCCGCGTCGAAGATGCTGAGTACCGCGTCCATCGTCCGCTGATAGCGCGGGTCGGCAGGCTGGTAGTTAAACGGGCGGAGGTCGCGCACGATGGCCCCCAGCAGTCCAGCGCAGCGCGCCTCCTCCGCCAGAACCCTCCCTGACTGTCGCGGCGCCGCCAAGATCGCTGAGACTAGGCCGTCTACTTTTTCCAGACCTTGACGGTACAGTACGCCTCCCAGCAGTTGTGCAACCTCGCGCCATTCTGGTTTGTAAATCGTGTGCCCAGCCAGCAGGAGCTCCTGCTGGGCTACGTCCGGCATTCCCGCAATGGCCTTGGCCGCCAAGTACTCCTGGAAAGTCAGATGCCGGAAGGCGACGTCGGTGGCGCGGCTGACGATAATGCCGCTATCGATCTCTTCTTCTTCAAGAAAAGCCAAAGCCCGCGGCCGGCGTTCCGCCTCGGGCACTTCGCGGAAGTGCGGGGCGAGCGCATCGGCGGCCCATCCTTTGCTCACTTGCACGGCCCGGCCTTTGGGCGCATTCTGCATGGCCAACGCAAGCTGCTGGAGCAGCATCAGGCAGCGCTCGGCGGTGGGACGGTCCGGCCTCTGCTCGCGGGAGCGGGCCAGCCAGATGAGGATCGAATCATAGAGGTCGGCGCGCTGTTCGGGCAGGCGGCGCTCGTTCCAGTGCACCACGGCCAGCGCCGTGAGCATCACCGGGTTGCGCGCCATGCGGCGGATCTCGGCGCGGGCGCGGAGTGCGCCGCTCAGCTCGGCGAGGTGGCTGGCGGAGCTGGCGGGATTTTCGGAAAACAGTGCGCCACACCAGCGTTCCAGAAACGTGTCGATCGCATCTGGTTCCAGCGGGGCGATATTGGCGGTTTCGAAATCGGCCAGCACGGCTTGGCCCTGATAGGCCAGCGGGCGGGTGGTCACCACGAAGCTGCATTTGCCGTAGGCGCGCGTGGCGTTCTCCAGCAGACGGGACATGGCTTCACGCTCGGTCCGGTTGGGCGCTTCGTCCAGCCCGTCGAGCAGGACGGCCGCTTCGCCCGATCTCAGTTTGCGCTCGAAAAAGGGGGCATCGAGGCCCCAATTGAATTGTGCGCCGCGGGCGGCGAGGCAGTGCGGGAGCCAAGTGGGCGCTGCCTCGATGGTCGGACCTTCGCGCCGGTGGCGGCAGGTGCGGATGTGCTCCGCCAGTTCGGCGATGCGGATCAGGACCGGGAAGTGCGTGGTCGCATTATGCGAGTCGGCGCACATCTTAAAGGCGATGTGGCGAAGGAAGGTGGTCTTGCCGGCTCCAGGATCGCCGGTGATGACTAGCCGCGGCTGCTTGAGCGCGTCTTCGAGGCGGACGGGTTCGCGGATGGCAAGCTCGCCTCGCCCGTCCGGCGCGGCCGCGGTGGTCAGCGGGATGTAGAGGTCCTCGATCGGGAAGCGAAAGGCTTTGCCGGTGCCGACTTGGAGGCCGCGGATATCGATGAACGCCGTTTCTTTGCGGAGGGAGTCGAGGTACTTTGCAGGATCGCCCTCGACCGTTGGGATTTCGCCGCGCCATTCGCGCAGAGCAATCTCGATTTTGTGGCGCAGGTCGTGGGGGTTTTGAAACGTGGGTCGAAGGTTGCGGCTGAGCCACTGTTTGAATTTTGCGAGGTTTGCGATGTTGCGCTGGACTTCTTCGGCCAGGGTGGGGGTGAAGGTCCCGTCTTCGATGGCGGCGGTGACGCGGTAGGATTCTTTGAGTTGGACGGGCCAATCGATGGCGGGGTCTACTAGGAGGCCCAGCACGAGTTTGCCCTCGCGCTCCGCGTGCTCGCATTCGAGCCAGGTGATGCTTTTGTATTCGCCGGCGGGCTGGTCGGGTGGCACCCAGCCGTAGCGGTGGGCCACGATGGCTACGACCAAGTCGGCTTGCGATACTTTGCGGAGGCATTCGGGGAGGGATGGACGGCCGGTCGCGGGGAAGTACTCCATCATTGTCGGGAGGAGACCTGCGCCGATGGCCGCGTCGCGCGCGGCGTCGCGGTAGGGCTTGAGGTCTTCGGAGGTGGAGGAGATGAAGACGGTGGGCATTGATTGCAACTTTATATTCTGGCACTGCGAAGGACAGGCCGGGAGGGCAGGCGCTTCCGCCTGCCAAGGCTTGACGGGCAAATCGCGCTCCAAACGCAACCCCGCCCATCGATCTCCGGCCCGTGGCTCCGCCGTGTGCCGCAAATGAGCGCCTGGCAGGAAAAGTAGGAGGGCACTTAATCGGGCGATACCCTCGTTTTTTGGGTTCAAAATGGGCCGCCGTTCGCGTACATGTCGCGATGCGATACATTCGAGGGCATAAATGCCAATCTGTCCAAGTTGCCGATGGCGGAAGGTTCGGTGTCTGAACATCGATGACAAATTCGCCGGCGGCGATGGAAGACCGTTCGACGGGATGACGAATTCCCGCCCCACCGCCTACCGGCAATCCCGGCGCGGAACGCTGAGAATGGCGGATTGTCTGGCGCCACTCCCTTGTCGCCTTGCATTCCGCCCCCCAACCGATTAGCATCACCTTAGTGGAGGGGCTTCCATGCCATCAACGAAAATGAGCCGCCGCGGGCTGTTCCGCTCGGGGGCAGCGCTGGCCGCCGCGGGAGTATCCGCATCTATCCCGGAACCGGTTTTGGCCGCGCCGGCGCGCGCCCTCGAATTAGGCGGCAATCTGTACGAGTCGATCGGCGTGACGCCGATCGTGAACTGCCGGGGCACGTACACTATCATCACCGGATCGCAGACCTTGCCCGAGGTAAAGCGCGCCATGGAACAGGCGTCGCACGCTTACGTCCACATGGACGAGCTGATGGAGGCGGTGGGGCAGCGCCTGGCGGAACTGACCAAGGCCGAATGGGGGATTGTCACGGCGGGATGCGCTGCCGCGCTGACGCACGCCACTTCCGCTTGCATCTCTGGCGGAGATCCGGAAAAGATGCAGCGGGTGCCCAATCTGACCGGGCTGAAGAACGAGGTAGTCGTGCCGCGCTATTCGCGCAACGAATACGACCACGCCGTGCGTATGCTGGGCGTGAAGATGGTGGAGGTGGAAACCGCCGCGGAGTTCGAAGCCGCACTGTCGCCACAAACAGCCATGGTGATGATCCTCTCCTGCCCGGCCGCGGAAAAGGGCGAGTTGTCGATCGAGAATGCCTGCGCGATGGCGCGGCGCAAGGGCGTCCCGGTGATCGTGGATGCAGCCGCCGAGACGCTGACCATTCCAAACATTCACCTGGCGCATGGCGCGAACATGGTGGCTTACAGCAGCGGCAAATGCCTGCGCGGTCCGCAGGCGGCCGGCCTGCTGCTGGGGCAAAAGGACTTGGTGCGGGCGGCGTGGATCAACAGCGCGCCGCACCACACTTTCGGCCGCTCATTGAAGGTTGGCAAAGAAGAGATCATGGGGATGCTGGCGGCGGTCGAGATGTGGGTAAAGCGCGACCATGACGCGGAATGGAAGCAGTGGCAAGGGTGGCTTGACACTATCGCCGCGCAAGCCACGCAGGCGCCCGGCGTGACCAGCGAAACTCTGCTGCCGGAAGATCTTTCGAACCATGCCCCGCGATTGCGGCTTAATTGGGATACCGCTCGCGTCGGCATCACCGGCACGGAGATGGAAGACCTGCTATGGCATGGGCAGCCGCGCATCGCGGTGAACGAGGGCAGCGGCACGCGCCGCGATAATAGCCCGAGTTCGGTCACGATCATGCCCTACATGATGATGCCGGGGGACGACAAGATCGCGGCCGCAGCCATTCGGAAGCTGCTGGTGAATCCGCCGCACATCACGGTTCCCGAGCTAGAAGCGGCCAGCGTGGACGTCACCGGGGCGTGGGTAGCGGACCTGACTTTCATCTCGGGATCGTCCCACCACCACTTCACCATCGAGCAGCACGAGGGTAAACTGGCTGGCGTGCATCGCGGCGATATTTTGTCCGGGAAGCTGACGGGCGCCGTGGAAGGCCGCCGCGTTACAATCCGCAGCAGTCAGCGCATTGAAGGCGCCACGCTGCACTACGAATTCTCAGGCGACGTGGCGGGCAACCGGATAGAAGGCGTCGTTAAACTGGGCGAGTATGGGCAGGCGCGCTGGACCGCGCAGAGGGCTTGAGCCCGCATGATCCGCATCGTCACCATGGAGCGGGAGTACGGCGCGGGCGGCTCCGCCATCGCGCAGAAGCTCGCGGAGCAACTGGGTTGGAAGGTGTGGGACCAGGCGCTGACCGCGGAAATTGCGCGCCTGGCGCGCTGCGATCAAGGTTCGGTGGCGCGGCTTGAGGAGCGCGTGGATCCGCTATTCTACCGGCTGATGAAAGTATTCATGCGCGGCAGCCACGAACGCAGCCTGCCGGTGAACGGCCTGGAGAATCTGGACGCGGACAGCATGGTGGTCTTCATGCAGCGCGTGATCGAAGGCGCGGCGGCCGCGGGCAGTTGCGTGATCGTCGGCCGGGGCGCGCCGTATCTGCTGCGGGACCGGTCAGACAGTTTTCACGTGTTCGTGTATGCGCCGCTGGAAGAGAAGATCCGGCGCGTGCGCGCGCTCGGCAAGAGCGAGGCGGAGGCGGTCGAACTGGTGGGGGCCATCGACCAGGAACGCGCCACTTTTGTGAAGAAATATTTCGGGAAAGAGTGGCCCAGCAGGCACCTGTATCACCTGATGATTAATTCCGCGGTGGGGGACGATGTGGTGGTGCGGACGATTCTGGATGAGATGCAAACGCTGAATGCGGCGCAGAAGCGCGCGTGAGGCGGTCCAGGACGCCGGCCCATTCGGGGGTGTCCGGCGGCCGTTCCACCGCGATCCAGTCCGCATTCCGGAGATCCAGCCGGTGCAAGGCGGCATACAGCGCCGCGGCGTAGGCGGCGGGTTCCGCGGGCATCTCGCGGCCGAGGCGCAACCATTCGCCGGTTCCGCCGGGCGGAGGATCGCCGGGCGCCAGCAGCAAGAGTGGTGTGCGCGGGCGGTAATGTTGCGCATGCATACCCGGTGATGGATGCGCTCCGGCCGCGGCGCCTTCCGCGACGCGCACGCGACCAACCAGCGCCTCGATCTCCGGCAGCGGAATCACGCCGGGCCGCAGCAATACTGGCTCCGGGCCGGCCAGCGACAGCACCGTCGATTCGATGCCTACGGTGGCTGGACCGCCATCGAGAACCAAATCAACCGCGTTGCCCAGCGATTGGCGGACGTGTTCGGCGGTGGTGGGGGAAAGCAGCGTAAAGGGATTGGCGCTGGGCGCGGCTATCGGTAGGCCGGCCGAGCGGATCAGCGCGAGCGCCAGCGGATGAGACGGCACGCGCAACCCGACCGTAGCGAGTCCCGCGGTCACAATATCGGGAATCGATGGCTGTTTCGGCAGGACCAGGGTCAAAGGTCCGGGCCAATATCGGCGCGCGAGGCGATCGGCGGGTTCGGGCCATTCCAGGACCAGGGTACGCGCCATCTCGATCGAATCCACATGCACGATCAGCGGACTCTGGAGCGGCCGCCCTTTCGCCGTGAAGATGCGCGCCACAGCCACGGCATCGAAAGCGTTGGCGCCCAGGCCGTAGACTGTTTCGGTAGGGAAGGCGACCAGCCCGCCGCCGCGAATCAAGGCCGCCGCCCGTTCGAGCATCGCTGCTTCCGGCGTCACTCCGGCAGCTCGTCCTTGGCATCGCCCGCAATCTTGCCCGTCTTGCGGAAGACCAGGTAAGCGTGGATGAGCGGCTCGAGATCGCCTTCCAGCACGCGGTCCACATCGCCAATGGCCAGCTTGGTGCGGTGATCCTTGATCATGCGGTAGGGCGCCAGCACGTAGCTGCGGATCTGGCTGCCGAAGTTGATATCCAGCTTGGTAGCCTCGGTTTTAGCGGCCTCTACGCGTTTCTTCTCCAGCTCGAACTCATACAGGCGCGCGCGAAGCTGCTTCATGGCGCTATCGCGGTTCTTGTGCTGCGAGCGCTCATTCTGGCACTGCACCACGATGTTGGTGGGAAGGTGCACGATGCGCACCGCGGAATCGGTCATGTTGACGTGCTGGCCGCCCGCGCCGCCGGAACGGAACGTATCGATGCGCAGATCGTCCGGCTTGATATCGATCTTGATTTCGTCATCCACCTGCGGATAAACGAACACGGAGGCGAATGAAGTGTGGCGGCGAGCGTTCGCATCGAAGGGCGAGATGCGCACGAGGCGGTGTACGCCGATCTCGGATTGCAGCATGCCGTACGCGTTTTCGCCGTTGATTTCGAAGGTGACGGACTTGATGCCGGCGCCTTCGCCTTCCAGCCGGTCCGTGATTACGGTGGCGAAGCCATCGCGCTCCGCCCAGCGCAGATACATGCGCAGCAGCATCTCGGCCCAGTCCTGGCTTTCGGTGCCGCCGGCGCCGGGATGGATGGTCATGATGGCGCTGCGCTGGTCGTTTTCGCCGGAGAGTAGCATGGCGGTTTCCACGCGGTCGATGAACTGCGCGAAGGTTTGCAGATCGCGCTCGATATCGCCGTTGACGTTTTCGCCCTCGCGCGCCAGTTCGAACATCGTGTCGAGGTCGGAGGTAAGCGCGGCGATGCGCTGCTCGTTGCCAAGGCTCTCCTCGATGCGCTTGCGCTGCTGCATGATCTTCTGGCTCTTGCCAGGCTGGTTCCAGAACCCTGGCGCGGCGGTCTGCTCTTCTGTTTCCTGGAGTTTGGATTTCAGCGCGGGGACGTCAAAGATACCTCCGCACGGCCAAGGCCTGTTCGCGTATGGGAGCGTACTGGCGTTCTAACTCGTCAAGCGGGGTCATTTCAATTCAATTCTAGCAAACCCCTGCCGGCGATGCCTGGACTAGCGCTTTTCGGCGGCAGGCGGGGACCCCTGGGTGGCCTGCATACACGGATTCCACTGGCCGACGTGTCCGAAATTCAGTACGGCCACGACGCCGCAGCGCGCGTCTCCCTTGCGTCTGCGGTGCACGATGGTGCGCTCGCAGCCGCCCAACTCCGCGGCGCAGCGGTACACGTCGCCGCTAAGCCCGGGGCGCTTGTAGACCAAATTGAGTTGTCCGCAGAATGGGCACTTCATGTCGCCGATGGGATGATACTTCACGCAGATGCTCCTTCGCCTTACGGCATAAAAACATTATGCACTATTCTTGTTTCGGCGTAAAGGAGGCGGAGAAGCCGAGAAGCCGGAGTGTGCGATTGTGTGCTTGATCCTGGAGAAGGGTTAACCCAGGGGTCTCCGCGGACGAGAGGGGGTGCGCCCACTGTCGACGCACAGAAAATAGACACGCGAATGGAGCCGGCATGACCGGCGCGGTGGCCGGAATCCAGGCATCGGCTGAACTGATCGGTCGTGCTTTGCGCGCGCTCTAAGCCGCTCAGGCAGAACATACGGAGATGCATGACTTGGTTGCGCTCACATTGCTTTTGAGAAGCGGGAGAACCAGCTTCGCTCGTCTTGGCAGGCGCAACCGCCTGCCCCACCACATTCACGTCTACTGTCCTCGCACCAAAAAAAAAGGGCCGATTAACAATCGGCCTGCAGGTTGGCAACCTGCCCACAAGGATCAGTCGCGGGAGACTGTCTCGTACTCCCGCATGGGCGCCGGCGCTCCGCCAAAGAGCGGTCACATGGCGGCGATAATGGCGTTGGTAAATTCAGCCGTGCCGGCCGTGCCGCCCACATCCCTGGTCAGGTGCCTCCCCTCCGCGTAAATACGTTCCACGGCGCCCTGCAGCTTTTGCGCGGCGGGACGCTCTCCGATATGCGCCAGCATCAATGCGGCCGATTGCATCAGCGCAGTGGGGTTAGCCATGCCCTTTCCCGCGATATCCGGCGCGGTGCCATGCACCGCTTCAAAGACCGCATGACGATCGCCGATATTGGCCCCTGGCACGATACCCAGCCCGCCCACGAGGCCGGCCGCCAGGTCCGAAACAATATCCCCATACAAGTTCGGCAGCACCAGCACGTCGAAGGTCTCCGGCCGCATCACCAGTTGCATGCAGGCGTTGTCCACGATTAATTCCGTATACTGAATCTCGCCGTATTCGCCCGACACCGCCCTGCAGCACTTCAAAAACAGGCCGTCGCTCATCTTCATGATATTGGCCTTGTGGATGGCGGTGACTTTCCGCCGGCCTTCCCGCCGCGCCCATTCGAAGGCAGCCCGCGCGATACGCATGGAGGCAGTCTTAGTGATGATCTTGAGGCTTTCCACCACGTCCGGAATCACTTCGTGTTCCAGACCGGAGTACAGATCCTCGGTATTCTCGCGGAAGATGGCCAAATCCAGCGCGAGGTCGCTGAAGCGCGTCTTCAAGCCCGGCAACATGCGCACGGGGCGGAAATTCACGTACAGCCCCAGCTTCTTGCGCAGGGCCACGTTGATGCTCTGGTGCCCGCCGCCGATGGGTGTGGCCGTGGGACCCTTCAGACCCACGCGGGTACACTCGAGGGAAGCGAACACGTCGTCCGGAAGCAACTGCCCGAGGTCTTCCAGGGCCTTCGCGCCAGCCTCCACGCGTTCCCATTCCACAGCCACCCCGGTGGCTTCCACCGCGCGTGCGGTGGCCTCGGCCACTTCCGGTCCGATCCCGTCTCCCGGTATCAGAGTGATTTGGCGCGCCATTCGTCCTATTATCCCGCTCTAGGGCCGCGCGGATGTGGGAAGCCTATCGGTGATAGCCGACGAGGCGTCGCCCGCAATCCGGCGGGACCGCCCCAATTCATGCACAACACTATAATAATGGGGGAGCCACAATGATTCCCGATTGGCCGTCCGAGCGCCGCCGCATGGTGGACCGGCAGCTCCGCAAGCGCGGCATCCGCGACCCGCGCGTCCTGGATGCCATGCTGGCCATCCCGCGCGAGGAATTCGTGCCGCACGATTGCCGTGTGTGCAGCTACCAGGATGAGCCGCTGCAGATCGCATACGGGCAGAGCATTTCGCAGCCTTACATGATCGCGCTGATGGCTGAGCTGCTGGAATTGACGGGCACGGAAACCGTGCTGGATGTGGGTGGCGGTTCGGGCTATCACGCCGCCGTGCTGGGTGCACTGGCGGCACGCGTGGTGTGCATAGAAATCATCCCCGCCCTGGCGCGCCAGGCCGAACAGAACCTGTTGCGGACCGGACTTGGCGGCAATGTCACGGTGGTGCGGGGCGATGGATCGCAGGGTTGGCCGGCAGCCGCGCCGTACGCAGGCATCTCGGTTGCCGCAGCCGCGCCGGATATTCCGGAGCCTCTGCTGGCGCAACTCGGCGACCCTGGCCGCCTGGTGATTCCGGTGGGCGACAGACGCGGCCAGGAACTGCGGTTGATCGTAAAATCGGACGGCGGCACTCACGATCGCGTAGCCACTTTCTGCCGCTTCGTGCCCCTGCGCGGCGAAGGGGGCTTCCGGTGACCTTCCTTTTCGCCACTCCCTATCGCTCGGAGGTACACTGTGTTGTCTAATATGCCGAAATCCAAGACACTGCTTGGCTCCATCGCCTTGGCCGCCGCGACCGCGTCCGCACTTTTGGCACAAGCTCCTGCGCTGCCGCCGCCCCTCCTTCGCCTCTATCCGGTCGCGCTGGACGCCAGCGGCCAGCCTGTGACCGACCTTACAGCCGCCGATTTCAAGATCGTTGACCAAGGCAAGCCGCAAACCATATTCGCTTTCCATAAGCCCGCCGTCGAACCGGCTGCGCCCCTGCCGCCGCTGGAGTACACCAACCGGCCCGACGGCGCAATGCCGCACGCCACGGTCGTGCTCTTCGATATGATCAACGAGAACCAAGCCGATCGGCTGGACAACTGGAAAGAGCTTGACAAAGCGCTGCCGCAACTCGAGTCCGGCGAGAACGTGTACTTCTATGTGCTCAACCTGGAGGGCGTGCTGGTTCCCATTCATTCTTTCGGTCCGAAGTCTCCGGACGATAAGACATGGCCCAAAGACGTGGCCGCCACGCTGGACAAGGTGATGAAGGCCGCCAGCCATGCCCGGCCGGTACAGTCCGGCATGGAAGACGAGGTTAAGAAGACCTATAAGGCCCTCGAAGATCTGGGCAGCCAACTGGCGGGGTATCCCGGCCGCCGGGATATCGTGTGGATTACCGACGGCGTGCAGAACGTTTATAACACCAAGCATCCCTGCAACGGCGATTGGGTGGAGTGCGCGCTCTACGTGCCGCACTTGGCAGTAACGCTGGAAGGCGAGAGCACGGCGGTGAATCCCCTTTCGTACAGCCGCGACCTAAATCCGGACGTGAACCGCGACCTGGAGCAAATGGCCCTGTTGTCCGGCGGCCACGCCTATTTTCGGGAAGACATTCGCGCCGTTCTAAAGCAGATTTCCCGGAACGCGGTGTACAGTTACTCGATCGCCTACGATCCGTCGGCGGCGAACTGGGATAGCAAGTGGCACCAGATCCGCATCACCTGCGAGCGGGCCGGAGTCAAGATTCAATCCAGGCAGCGTTATTATGCGCTGCCGGATTCGCGGCCGGGGGCCGACCGGATGAAAGGGATACTGATCGCGGCGTTTCAAAGCCCTTCGGACGATGCCGGGATCGGCCTGCGCACGAAAATCTCGCCCGCGGAAAGCGGAAAAGGCGTGCATCTGGAGGTGCGCATCAAAGCGTCCGATATCCTGCTGCACGAGCAAGGCGGCAAGTTTACGGGCGCCGTATATTTCCTGGTTTCCGATCGCGGCGCATCCGGCACGCTCGGCGACCCGAGTGTTGCGAGCTACCCGTTCGAACTGACGGCCGCACAGCACGACGCGGTGATGAAGGAAGGCATTCCTCTCTCGCAGGACCACCCCACAACCGACGCGGTGCAGCAGGTCCGGGTGATCATCCTGGATGAGAACACAAACGCGGTCGGGTCGGTGACGTTTCCGGTAAAGTAAGCCTTCCAGCGATCGGCGAATGAGACAGGCCGCGAACAACGATGTTCTACCCTGAGGCTAACTGGGTGACTGTTGGCGGCTGGCATAGAGGCTTAGCGCGGCCCTAAAGTGAGCTAATGCAGTTGCCGGGTCCGGATCGTCCACGCGGATTACCTGTCCGGCTGGGCGCCAGCGCGCGAACATGCGGGCGCACGGGAACCCCGCAAACACGCTGATGAGCGGAACGCCGCAGGCCGCCGCCACATGCTGTCCGGCCGAATCGTACCCTACATACAATCGGCTGCTTGCGACGATGGATGCGAAGCCCGCGAAGGAGCCGGTCCAGCGGTGAACGGTAGCGCCGGACTGGGTTATGGCTCGTTCCACGCGCTGGGCTTCTTCGCCTCCCGCGCCTTGGTCGATGGTTAGCGGGTGTTCGGTCTGTGCCAGCAGGGCGATCAGTTCTGCTTCGAACGGATCGGCTATTCGTTTGGCGCAATTTTCGCCGACGCCCAGACTGATGGCTATACCGGAGGGGGACAGGCCGGAGGCCTGTCCTGCCGCTACGAACGGGCGGGCGTCCGGAATGCCGAATGTTTGCTCCGCCCAACTGCGGGTCAAAACCGGCAAGGGGGCGTCACCGCCGCCGCCATAAGCGCGGCTTTCGAAGAAGTGGTAGCGTTCCTCGGGACACACTGGGAGCAAGCCAAGCTGCGTCAGCCGCGAATCGGGATCGATGACGACGCTCTCGGGTACGGCCAGCGCTTCCCGCAACTCCGGCCCGGTGGCCAGACGCTCGCGTAGCGTTCCGCGGCGATAGTTCACCGGCAGGTGCAGGATGCGCGGATCGGCGGAGAACATCTCCCAGTTCTTGCGCGGTCCCACCAAGTAGATGGCCGCTTCCGGAAAGCGGCGCTTGGCTGCGTCCAGGATCACGCTGGTCACCGCCACGTCGGCCCCCAGCGTCACGCGCGAGAGCACGAAGACGCTGCGGGGCTCACCAGCAATGAGCCGCGGAATGCGCACGCGGCGATAGCGCTTGACGAGCGCCGCGCTTCCGGCCGGTGCAATCGCTTCCGCGAACAGCGTCGCGTAGGTATCGCATAACGCCGGCTCGAAGCGATCCGCCAGGCCTTCCGCGACCACTCGGAAGAGCGCGTCGGCACACTCGTCGCCCGCCAGCGCGCGCAGCAATTCCGGCGGCCACGGCTCGCCCCGCAGGCAGTGGCCCAGCAGCAGCGCGGCGCGTTGGTTACACGAAGTATTTGCCAACAATCAAGTCCAGTTTGCGCCGGGTCGCCTCCGGCACGAGGTTGCGGTCGGTGATGATGGCGTGCGCCAGTGCCGACCCGCACTTGCAAATTCGCTCCGCGGGCATGCGCGCGACCGCGGCCGCCACGACTTTACAGGCGTTTTCGGCGTTCTTCACCAGGTTCGCGATTATATCGGTTACCGTGACGGCGTCGTGCTCCGGATGCCAGCAATCGTAATCGGTAACCATCGCGACAGTCACATAGCAGATCTCGGCTTCGCGCGCCAGCTTGGCCTCTTGCAGGTTAGTCATGCCAATGACATCCATACCCCAGCTTCGGTACAGGTTCGACTCGGCGCGGGTGGAGAACGCCGGACCTTCCATGCACAAGTAAGAACCGCCTTCGGCGGCAGTAACTCCGGCCTCGGCGCACGCCTTACTGACCACCTGGGCGAGTTGCGGGCAGATAGGATCGGAGAAGCCTATATGGGCTACCAGCCCTTCGCCGAAGAACGTGGAGATGCGGCCGCGCGTGCGGTCCACGAACTGATCGGGGATGACGAAGTCCAGGGGCTTGTGCCGCTCCTTCAGCGAACCCACTGCGCTCAGTGAAATAATGCGCTCCACGCCCAGCGATTTCATGGCGTAGATGTTCGCCCGAAAGTTCAGTTCGGAGGGCGAGATGCGGTGCCCGCGCCCGTGCCGCGCCAGAAATGCGACGCTGTGGCCGGCCAGCTTGCCCACTACCAGATTGTCGGAAGGGGCGCCAAACGGCGTCTCCATGACGACTTCTTCCTGTGCTTCAAAACCGGGCATGTGGTAGAGGCCACTGCCGCCGATGATGCCTATTCGTGATTGTGACATTTGACTTCCGGTGAACTGACGCGGCGACACGGCGACGCGGCGACGCGGCGATCCTACCGCTTGTAATAACTCGGCCACTCCGGTTCCTTGTGTGGCTACGGTTCGGATGACGGGTGGCTTGCCTCCGTCTTGCGCGAGACTAAGCATGCCTTGAATCTCACGCTCCATGCGCGCGGCCCCGGGCTGGTCGGCTTTGTTGATGACGAAGACGTCCGCGATCTCCATGATGCCCGCCTTGATAGCCTGTACATCGTCGCCCATCCCCGGCGCCAGCACGACCACTGTCACCTGCGCCACGCCGGCAATCTCGACTTCATCTTGACCTACACCCACCGTCTCGATGATGACGAAGTCTTTGCCTGCCGCGTCCAGCAGCGTAGCCATATCGGCGGTAGCTTGCGCCAATCCGCCGGAGGTTCCGCGCGTGGCCATGGAGCGGATAAAGATGCCGGGATCGGCGTGATGGTCGAGCATGCGGATGCGGTCGCCTAGTATCGCGCCGCCCGTTCGCCGGCTGGTGGGATCCACGGCGATGATGCCGGCCGTGCGGCCTTGGCGGCGCAACTCGCGCGCCATGGCATCCACCAGGGTGCTCTTGCCCGCGCCCGGAGGACCGGTGACGCCCACCACCACTGCATGCCCGGTGCGCGGCCGCAATTCGCGCAGGACTTCCAGCGCCCGCTGTTCGCGATTCTCAATCCCCGTAGCCGCGCGAGCCATCGCGCGCGCATCGCCTTCCGCAATCTTGCGCGCCCAATCCGTCATCAGCTTTTCAGAAGTTGCCGCGCGATCACCAGCCGCTGTATTTCGCTGGTGCCTTCACCGATGGTGCAGAGCTTCACGTCCCTGTAGAACTTCTCCACCGGATAGTCTTTGATGAAGCCATAGCCGCCGTGGATCTGCACCGCCTCGTTGGCCACGCGCACGGCGGCCTCGGACGCGAACAGCTTCGCCATGGCGGACTCCTTGGTCACACGCCGGCCATGATCCAGCATCCAGCCGGCGCGATAGTTGAGCAGCCGCGCGGCGTCGATCGACGTGGCCATATCCACCAGTTTGTATTGTATGGCCTGGAATTCGGAGATGGGCCGGCTGAACTGGCGGCGCAGCTTCGAATATCGCAGTGCGGCGTCGTACGCGCCCTGCGCCATGCCGATGGCCAGCGCCGCGATGGAGATGCGCCCGCCATCCAGGACTTTCAAACTATCCACGAAGCCTTCGCCGCGCTTGCCGAGCAACTGCGTCTGCGGAATGCGGCAGTTCTCGAAGATCACTTCTCCGGTGGCGCTGGCGCGCAGCCCCAACTTGTTTTCCTTCTTGCCGGGACGGAAGCCCGCCGTGCCCCGATCGACGATGAACGCCGAGATGCCGTGTTGCGCGGCAGTGCGGTCCGTCACTGCCATGGCCACGCAGACATTGGCGTAGTGCGCGTTGGTGGTGAAAGTCTTGGCGCCGTCGATCACCCAGCATTCGTTTTCCAGCTTGGCCGACGTGCGCGTTCCCGCCGCGTCCGAACCGG
>DATNMW010000049.1:0-5466 GCA_035602155.1 Bryobacteraceae bacterium
CGTGCGGATCAGCTCCAGCTTCTCTTCGAGCGGCACGGCGAACGGGTCGCGCTCGTGCGGTGTCTGCCAGCGCTCGCGATAAACCGGGACCGGAGCCAGTTCCAGCGGCTTGGATCGGATCGCCGCATTGGCGCTCGCCACGGCCACCGCCTCGCCGGTCATGCGCGCTATTTCCTCCTTGGTCACCAGCGGCGAGGCGGCGAATCCCCATGCCCCATCCACGATCACGCGTACCCCGAAACCGAACGAACCGCCGTCGGACACCACCGGCACTTCCAGCGTTTTGCCTGTACCCCGCTCTGGATTCAGCCGCACCGTGACGAATTGCTGGCGGTAGCGAATGATGCGGATATCGGCGTAAGAAGCCTTGAGTTTCTTGGCTTCGCGCAAGGCCGCTGCGCCCAGATCTTCCAGCTCGGGGTTGGGTTTGGTGGAACCATCCGGAGCGGCGAATAGACTCGTGGCCAGCGCCGCGGCCGTGCCGGATTGCATGAACGCGCGTCTGGTAAGCCAATTGGTGGGCATAGGCATCCCCTCCCGAAATATTGAGTATACCCAATGGTGGGGCAGCCGCTTTCGCCCGCCAACCGCTGCCAACCGCGGACTCACTTGCCGACGCGCCGCCCAAACACATACAATGATTTTTCGGCGGTGTTTTTCCGCCGCTCCGAGGGGGACTGTGTCGGATCGCGCAATTCTATTCTTATTTAGTGTGCTGGTCGAGATCGCTTCGCTGGCGGCGGCCGGCTGGCTGCTGGCCAGCGGGCAGGCCGGATCGGTGGACGGTCTTTTCCTGCTTCTGACGTGCTTATTGGTGGCTCTTGCATTCGGGCTCTACCTGGCCTTCATGATCCGGAAAGCGATGGAACCGGCGCCGGCGCCAGCGGCGCAACCGGCTAAAGCCAGCGCGGCCGCGCCAGCGAGCAAGCCCGCGCCCGCCACGCAAGCCTGACGGTGGACTCGGCGGTTTCGCCTGCCTTTCCATTCGTCTTTTCCCTCTTCCCCAGCGTCTCAACGGTTTGGGGAATCGTTCTAAGATTCGGCGCCTGGTTTCCTTCGGCACCGGCGCAGGCATACAAATCGACGGCCCGGACCTGGAAATTGCCATAGCGCGCGTGCGCCCCACCGGAGTGCGGGTGCTGGCGCGTGCCACCCTGCCGCGCTTTCGCGACCGTCCCGCGGCGCAATGGGGCGCGGAGTACGGCGCCCTGCTCAGAAAGTTAGGCACCCCGCATCTCAGCGCCACCGTGCTGCTGCCGAGGCCCGAAGTCATCGTGCGGCAGATCCCCCTGCGCGGCGTCGAGGCCAAAGATCTGGAGGCGGCCATCGCCTTCCAGTTGGATGGCATCAACCCCTACGGCGATCAGGAAGTGCTGTTCGGCTGGACCCGGCTGGACGCGGGCAGCGTCCTGGTGGGCATCGTGCGGCGCGAGACGGTGGATCGCTACCTGGAGCTCTTCACGGCGGCCGGCATCGCCACCGGCTCGTTCACTTTCGCGGCGGCTGCGATCCACGGCGCGATCCGTCTGGCTGCCCCCCCTCCGCGCGATTTCGTGGCGATCGGCCGTAGCTCCGGCTCCACTGTGGAAGTTTACGGCGAAAGCCAGGCGCGCCCGGTTTTTTCCGCGGAGTTCGACTTGCCGCCGGAAAAAGCGGCGGCCCTGGCCGCCGCGGAGTTGCGCTTGGCCCCCGAAACTGCGGCGCTGTCTCTGGAGGGCCTGCTGCCGGCGCCCCTCGTAAATCCGGTGGAAAACGATCTGGCGCGCAATGCGCTGCCATACGCGGCGGCGCTCGCCAGCGCTTGCCCGCGCCTGGCGCCATCGGCCAACCTGCTGCCCCCCGAGCGGCGCGAGTCGGCTTCTCGCGCCATCTTTATTCCAACCGCCGTGGTGGCGGCCGCGCTGCTCATCGTGATGGGCGCCACACTGGCCTGGCCGGGTTACGAACAGCGCCAGTACCTGAAAGAACTGGACGCTGAAATCGCGCAATTGCGTCCGCAAGCGGCGCGCGCGGCGGCCCTCAGCCACCAGATCGACCGCACCCTGGCGCGCGCCGTCCTGCTCGACGAATTCCGCTCCCGCACGCGCGCGGACCTGGATGCGATTAACGAACTGACCCGCCTGTTGCCCCCACCCGTATGGGCCAACACCGTCGACCTGTCGCGCGATGGCGTCACCATCATGGGCGAAGCCGACCAGGCCGCTCCCCTGCTCAAAGTGCTGGACGCCTCTCCGTTGTTTCACAATTCCGAGTTCAACGGCATCAGCAAGGTACAAAACGCGGAGATCTTCCGGCTGCGCATCCAGCGGAGGCCGCGCCAATGACCACCGGCACACTGGACCGCCGCACCCTGCTGATCCTGGCGGCGGGAGTCTTGTTCGTCCTGGTGTTGCGCTTTGTGGTGATGGCGGATAAACAGCCCGCGACCGTGGCGGCGGCGGCAGCGCAGGATTCGGTTCCGCTGGCCGAGAAGCGTCTGGCGGGCTTGCGACAGACGGTAGCCACCGTGCCCGGAAAAGAGAAAGCCGCCAAGCAAGCCGCCGCGCAGTTGGCCGCGCGGGAGAAAGGCATGATCCTGGCCGATACCGCCGCGCAGGCGCAGGCGCAGTTGCTCGAAATCATCCGCCGCGCGGGCAAGGACGAAGGCATCGACGTGCGCGGGGCCGAAGAGATGAAGGTGCTGCCGCTGGCCGACGATTACGGCGAGGTGGTGGTGGCGGTTTCGTTTACTTGCCGCATTGAACAGTTCGTAAATTTGATGACGGCGCTGGCCAACCGGCCCGAGTTGCTGGCCACTAGCGCCATTCGGGTGGCCGCCGGCAATCCCAAGGAAAAGACGGTAGCGGTGCGGCTGGCGCTATCGGGTGTGGTGCCGCGCAAGCTGGTGCCCGTGAAGAAAGGGCCTACCGCGCTGTAAGGCGCGGATTATTGCTGTGAAGCGCAAATTATTATGGGCGAATCTGGCGCTGCTGGCGCTAAGCGTAGCGGGTGGAGTGCACCTGCGCCGGGAATGGACGGAAGCGCGCGCGCGCGAGGCGGATATGCTTCGGAAGCGCACGCAGCCCACGCCGCCCCCGCGCATATCTCCGCTGCCCGCGCCCGCGCCGGTCAAGGCGGACGGATACAGCGACATCGCACAGAAGATGCTGTTCTCCAGGGACCGTAATCCGGTGGTGGTGGTGGAACCGCCGCCTCCGCCGAAGGTCGTTCCCATGCCGCCGCTCCCCTTGTTTCACGGAGTGGTGGATCTGGGCGACGGTCCCATGGCCATCATGAGCGTGGGGCCTAAAGGGCCGCATCGCGATTATCAGCCGGGCGACAAGGTGGGCGATTTCAAGCTGGTGGCGGTGAACAACGAGGAGCTCGTCCTGGAGTGGGAGGGCAAGACGATCACTAAGCAAGTAGATGAAATACTCGATCGGAGCACGGCCGCTCCGCCTGCGCCCGGCCCCGCGGCTGCCGCCGCGCCGCCTCCCGCGGCGGCGTTGGTGGCTAAAGCGCCGGCCGCGCCCGGTGGAGACCTTAACGGGGGCATCAAGGCCTGCCAGCCGGGCGATACGTCGCCCGCCGGGACTGTAACCGACGGCATGCGCAAGGTGATCAAGCCCAGCCCGTTTGGTTCGAAGTGTTATTGGGAAAGTGACAAGTAAAGGCCGTGGGGAAGGTTGGCGACCTGGGCCGATTGTTTAATCGTCCCGGTTATGCCGATTCTCGGACCCACTGCCTATAAAGGAGTAATTGCGAAATGAGAATTCTAGTATGTATGTGTATTCTGTCGGGCTGTCTGGCGGCGCAAGATCCCGCCAAGACCACGTCGCCGCCCTCCGCGGCCAAGCAGACCAAGAAGGCGCCGGCGGTAACGGCCATTCCGAAGGACGCCGTCGAAACTACGCCCGGGTTCTATCGTTGGACGGATAAGGACGGCAAGGCTTGGACCTATCGCCGGACCCCCTTCGGCGTGACGCGATGGCCCGCGAATTCCGTGGATATGGGGCAGGAAGCCGCCGACAAGCAGAACGCCGCCAGTGGGCGGACTACCGCGGTGGAGGCGGGCGACTCCGTTCGCTTCGAGCAGGCCACTCCGTTCGGCAAGCGCACGTGGGTCCGCAAGAAGACCGAATTGAACGACGCCGAACAGAAGATCTGGGACCTCCAGCAGAAGAACAGCGCGGCCAGCCGTACCGCGGAAAAGGAGTAAGCGGTGAGATCCAGCGGAGTCTATGAGGCAGTCCAACCCCTTGCCGACGTGCGCGTGCGTTACGGGGCCGCGACCGTCGGGGAGCGGTGTCGCCACGGGCTGTTGGCGGCGGCGATGCTCGCGGCATTTTGCGCAGCGCCGGCCTCGGCGCAGCAAGGCCGTCCGCCATTTGTCCCCGCGCCAAAGCAAACTGCTCCCGCTGCGCCGGCCGCGCCATCCACCTCCGCGCAGACCGGCCCCCGCCGAGCCAGTCTCAGCGACACTGGCGGCTTCATGCTGGAAAACGTATCGCTGTCGGAACTCATCGACATCGTGGCGCGCCGCTTGAAAATCAACTACCTGATCGATCCGCGGTTCAAGGGCGGCAGCGTCACCATCCACACTTACGGCGAGATGAAGCCCGCCGACCTGATGCCGCTGCTCGAAACCATCCTGCGGGTGAATGGCGCCGCGCTGGTCAAAGTCGGCGACCTTTACCGCGTAGTGCCGGTGGCCGGGGTGGCGCAGGTGCCGCTCCCGCCGTCCGTCAACGGCAAGGATTTTCCCGACGATGAGAGCATGTCGCTGAATCTGGTCTTCCTGAAGTACGCCACCGCCGGCGAGATTTTGAAGCTCATCCAGCCATTCCTGGGCGAGGGCGCCGCGGCGGCCACTTACGACCCGGCTAATCTGCTGATCCTGCAGGACAACAATCGCAACATGAAGCGCACCATGGATCTGCTGGCCCTGTTCGACAGCGACTCCTTCGTCAGCCAGCGGGTGCATCTGTTCGATGTCACTCACGGCCGGCCCAGCGATCTGGTGAAACAACTGGAGGCCATTTTCAAAGCCGTTTCGCTTTCCGACAAGACCAGCGGCGTGAAGTTCGTGCCCATCGACCGCATCAACATGGTGGTGGCCGTGGCGCCTAATCCGGGCGTCTTCGACCAGGTGGCTCAATGGCTGAAAAAGCTGGACATTCCGGTCAAGTCGCCGGCGGGCGCGGTCGATAACTACGTCTACCGGCTGAAGTACGGCCGCGCCGATGCCGTAGCCATGGCCGTGATGGCGCTGTATAGCGGCAACCCGATGGCCCTGATGGCCCTAAGCCAGATGAGCAACAACATGATGAACAGCATGATGGGCAACATGGCCCCCGGCGTCAATGGCGGTGGAGGTTATGGCGGCGGAGGTTATGGCGGCGGAGGTTACGGTGGCGGGGGCTACGGCGGCGGGGGCTACGGCGGCGGAGGTTACGGTGGCGGAGGTTACGGTGGCGGAGGTTACGG
>DATNMW010000050.1:0-5864 GCA_035602155.1 Bryobacteraceae bacterium
CCGGTCCATATCGAGCCGATGCGGCAGCGCCGATCTGCTGGAGGCCATGGGCGTGCGCATTCCAATGTCCCCCGCCGAATGCGCGCGGGCGATCCGGGAGATTGGCATCGGTTTCCTGTTCGCGCCGACCATCCATACGGCTGCCAAACATGCGCACCCGGTGCGCGTCGATCTGAAGATGCGCACGGTATTCAATCTGCTGGGACCCTTGACGAATCCGGCGGGTGCCAGCGTGCAGCTAGCCGGAGCGCCCAGCGCGCATTTCGCGGAATTGATCGCGGGCGCATTGGCTGCACTGGGACTGCAGAGCGGTTTTGTGGTGCACGGCTCCGACGGCCTGGATGAAATCACCACCACCGGCCCCACTCTGGCTTTCGAAATCCGGCACGGAGAAGTTGCGCGGCGGACGCTAACGCCGGAGGACTTCGGCGTGGCGATCGCGCTGCCGGAGGACTTGAAGGGCGGCGATCGCCGGACGAACTGCGCGATTGCCCGCGAGATTCTGGAAGGCGCGCGTGGTCCAAAGCGCGACATCGTGCTGGTGAACGCCGCGGCAGCTTTGGTGGCGGTCGGGCGCGCGCCCGATTTTCGGGAAGGCGTGGCGCTGGCAGCGGATGCCATCGATTCCGGGGCGGCGCACGCAAAGGCGGAAGCCTTGGCCCGCTTTACCCAGTGAGTATGGATTCGCCATCCGTACTCATGCGGACACCGGCTGCCCCGTGCGATATATTGTCGTATTGCGTCTCGTTGCTGCATTCTTCGCCGTCGCAACCGCGGCGGCGCACGCGCAGGGCAACTACGAAATCCAGGTATACGGTTCGGACTTGGTCCCGCCCCACAACACGATGGTGGAATTGCATTCCAACTTCACGGTCGAGGGAAGCAAGACGATCATCGACGGGATCCTGCCCACCGAGCACCAGCAGCACGAAACACTGGAAATCACCCACGGCTGGAGCGAGTGGTTCGAAACCGGGTTGTATCAATTCACCAACCACCAGCCCGGCGGCGGCTGGATGTGGGTGGGTACGCATATCCGCCCGCGTGTGGCCGTGCCCGAGCGCTATCGCCTGCCTGTGGGTATCAGCCTGTCGACGGAGATCGGCTATCAGCGCGCCTTGTTCTCGGCGGATACCTGGACTTGGGAGATCCGGCCCATCGTCGATAAGAAGCTGGGCCGCTGGTATAGCGCTTTCAACCCCTCGCTGGACCGCGCTTTCCATGGTCCCGACACGCGCCGGGGCCTCGAATTCTCGCCCAACTTCAAAGTCAGTTACGATGTCACTCCGAAGGTCGCCGGGGGGATCGAGTATTATGGCGCACTGGGCCCCGTCACCGGCTTCGATCCATTGCGCGATCAGGAGCAGCAGATCGTGCCCGCCATCGACCTGAATCTGAACCCGAAATGGGAATTCAATTTCGGTGTAGGTGTAGGCGTCACACACGGCACCGATCACCTACTGGTGAAGATGATCCTGGGCTACCGCCTCAGCCGGTAAGCTTCCGGCCACTTAACCACACGCGGTCTGCCGCAAGGCTGGGAGCTATAATGAGAGGTGGCATGCCCGCGGGGAATTCACGGCTTGATCGATTGCGCAAACGCTTCGACCCGCTCCGCGCGCGCATCGAGATTTTCATCTCCGGCCAGGCGCCCTCCGACCCGCTCTACCTGACCAACCGTTCCTGGCAGCAGAAACTCAAGGCGGCTGCGCTCATCGCGGTGCCGGTCTTGCTACTGATCGCCTTCGTGACCATAGCCGCTAGCAATCGGCTGCGCTCCGGGAGAGTGGCTCCCGACGAAAATCCACTCACGGAAGCTTCGCCGCAGCCTGAAGCGCCGCAGGCCGCCATGCGGAAGCCTTTGCCCGATCCCATATCGGCTTCCACGGATTTGGACGTTGTCAATCTCCGGATCGCCAGGGATGCCCATCCGCCGATGGTGACCGGCACCGTCCGCAACAAGACCGGCCGGAAGGTCGATTCCGCGGAGGTCAGCTACTATCTATCCGATACCGCCGGCAGCCTGGTGGGCACGGACAAGACCCAAGTCGCAAACGTGGAACCGCATGGGAGTGTCGGCTTTCGCATACCCCTGAAGATAGCCAATGCGGAATACGTATTCGTCCGCGACGTGCATCCCAACTGAAGCCGCTCCCGGCCGCCGCCATGGAGCGCGTCCCTTTTCAAGCCACTGAGGCCGCTGCCGCTTACGAAGGTATCCGAGCCTTGCCGGTCTCCATCCTGCTGGACAATGTACGCAGCATGTACAACGTGGGCGCGTTCTTCCGTACCGCCGATGCCGCCGGTGTCGAGAAGCTGTTCCTTTGCGGCATCACCAGCCATCCGCCAAAGAAAGCCATCGGCAAGACGGCCTTGGGCGCCGAAGAGCGCGTGCCGTGGGAACACGCCTGGGACCCGCTGCCGTTGGCGGATGCGCTGCGCGCGAGCGGCCACGAGATTGCGGCTGTCGAGACCAGCGTGCATGCCGTGGACCTGTTCGATTGGCAGCCGCGCTTCCCGGTTTGCCTTATCTTCGGGCATGAAGTGGAAGGCATCCGGCCGGAAATCGCGGAGCGTTGCGATACTCACGTGCGCATCCCCATGCTGGGGATCAAGCATTCGCTCAACGTGGCCACCGCGGGCGGCGTGGCGGTCTACGAATTGCTTCGCAAATACCGCGCGTTGCAGCTGCCGGATTTGTGGCGGCCTGGCCGCCTGTAGCCACTGGCCCTTACGGACTCTGCAAGCTCAACGTTTTGGTGGTTGTCTTGAGGCCGTTTTTGCTCAGCGCCGTTGCCGTGAATGCCACGCTCCAATTACTCAACGAATAACCCTTGTTGCAATTGGCTTTTGGCGCGGTGAGGTTGGAAAACAGGTCCAACTCGGTGGTGGTACCAGTGGCGACGGTTTTCGTCGGCGCCAGCAGGGCATCGCTGCTTTGGCCGATCTCCCCTTGGATACAGGTGTAGGTAAGGTCGCCGACGGGATCTATTTCAAGGCTCTGCATGCCCGAAAGCGAGGAGAAGCCGCGCGCCTCAAGACTAATAGGCAGGTCCGGCGAAACGTGTTGCACGGGCAATCCCTGGCCCCCGGCCACACCGCTATTCGTGCTTCCACTGGTATAGGTCAGTTCCGCGGTCGGCGGCGTGGTGCTCTGATTGCCGCACCCGGCGAAACATAACACTCCCGTTAAGGCCGCCCAAATGGGCTTGCCCGTCGAAATCTTCCTGCGCAACCTGTCTTGCAACGTCTGCATAATCTCCTCCTGGCCTAAAGCTATGGTCTAAAGCTATGGTCTAAAGCTATGGTCTAAAGCGGCCGCGAGCGTATTTACGGCTCGCGTTGTCCCGCCGGGCTCAGCCTCTTGGCCATTTCATGGAATGGAAGATTGCTAAAGCCCATATCAATAAACAAAACGCAATTCTTTCCAAAAACCCTCTGAACTTTAAACAATATCTCGCGTGTTATCTGAAAGGCAGGGAAATTCCCAATTAATACGCTGCGGGCATCAGTTCGGCCAGCCGGTTAAGCGAGCATCCTATTATCCCGCCGCCGGACGCGCGCAGTAATCGAACAGAAGCTGCCATTCGGCGCGCTGGATTTCCCGCACGCGAGCCTCCAGCTCCGACCCTGGATGCCGCCGCGCCCGTTCACACGTCTCGATGAACGCAAATGGATCCCAAGGCCCTTCCTGGCCTGCCGCACGCGCCAGCGCTGGAAAGATCGGATGCGTCCCCACTTGCCGGAACCAGTACGCGGCGTTGCCGGCATCCGGTTCCTGGCGGTGCACGATGGCGTGCCAATAACTACCCTCGGCCGTCGGGATGTCCTGCGCGATGGTGTGCGCCTCCGCGAAGCACGAGAAGTACACATAGAGCCCGCTTAGCGCGGCTTCCGGGGCGCGCGCTCCGGGGAACAACAGAGCCGCGGAAGCCGTCCCCAACCGCGCGTGAGCCGCTTCCGAGGAGCACCGCTCCATGGCCAACGGCATCAGCCGCTCGCCATCGCCGTCCAACGCCAGGATCGCAACCACTTCGGAGCTGTAGTCCAAGTTCATGGCTTAATGTAATCGGCTATTCATGACACCCTTTGTCATATTTCAGATCACAATATGTTGACCGCCCGCGCCGCCAATAATGCTAGCGTGGCCAGCGATATGGTCGACTGCACCATCATCATGCCCTTCGCCCAGCGCGACAAGACAGGAACATCCGTAGGAGAAAAAGCCGTGCTGGTATTGAACGCCAGGAACAGGTAATCCACGAATCCGGGCAACCAGTCGCGGTCGCCCAGGGTCATTTGCGGGAACAGGAACGCGCCTTCGATGTGCTCGCCGCGCAACTCGCGCTGGTTGGGTCCACCGGCATCCAACCTCCAGTACCACGAGGCGAACACCAGGATATTCGAAATCCACAGCGCCACGGCGGAGCGGAGCAGGACGGGCGCGGGTTCCTTATGGCCCAGCAGGGCGGCGATGAGCAGCGTGAGCGCGCCAATCATGGCGGCCGTGATCAGGCACAGGATGGTGTAGCCGACGATCTGATTGAGCTTGAACTTAGAGCGCTGGTACAACACCATGCTGGCGAGGGAGAGCGGCGCCACCACAGCCAGCGCCAGCCAACCGGGTCCGGGACTGAGGGACTCCGGCAGAGCCCAATACAGGCCGCCCACCGACAACACTGCCATGAGTGCGGGCCACCGCGGTTCGCGGCGCGGCGCGGGTGAATCCGGCATAGGCTCCATTGTCGCCGATTTGCCCGATTGGAGATCCGGTGCGGCGGCGAGGCGCGATTCGCTGGGTTGCCCGAAGTATTCTTTGGGACGAGGAATTCATCGCTCTAGAGCGTTCCAGCAAGCTGGTGGCGCCGTGGCACCTCGGATGGTGTCAGCAATCATCTGAAAACGTAGTTTTCTAGACTAAGACCCGAGAAGAGCAACATCATCCGCGCCGGAGGCGCGGGTCATCCGTCCGATCATCGGCGAAGCCGGCTGAGGTATGTGCTGCTCTCAAATCGGACAACGGAATCTCGCTGTCCGAAAAGGGTTCCCGCACTCGCCGCAAGGTTGTTCTGCCCGGATCCGCCCAAGCTCTCTGAAAATTTAAGCCGGAGGCCGGAAGCGACCGCGACGGCCCCACAACAAACCGCCACGTCATCCGCCGAAATTGGCTTCGTCGTTTTTGCAACTATAACTAAAAATGACTTATTGGCTTCGTTCGGCCAGAAATGGAAGTATGCGCGCCTCGCTAACCCACCTTCTCCCACCGCCCACTCCCCGCGGACCGCAGCACCGCATCCGTGACATAGTCCGTAGCCAGACCGTCGCGGAACGAAGGTCCGGGAATGCGGCCCTCGCCGAGGCCCGTCAGAAAATCGGCCACCTGGTGGATGAAGGTATGCTCGTAGCCGATCTGCAATCCCGGCACCCACCAGTTCTTCATATAAGGATGGTCGCCGTCGGTAATATGAATCGAGCGCCAGCCGCGCAGGCGGCCTTCGTCGCGATGGTCGAAGTATTCCAGGCGATGCAAATCGTGCAAGTCCCAGAAGATCGAAGCGTGCTCGCCGTTGATCTCCAGCGTGTAGAGCGCCTTGTGCCCGCGCGCGTAACGCGTCGCCTCGAACGTCGCCAGCGATCCGTTTTGGAACCGCGCCAGAAATGCGCTGGCATCGTCAATCTCCACCTTCTCCACTCGCCCCGTAAGATTGTGAGGGCGCTCTTTGATGAATGTCTCGGTCATGGCCGTCACCTGGTCGATGCCGCCGTTCAGCCACATCGCGGTATCGATGCAGTGCGCCAACAGGTCGCCGGTCACTCCGCTGCCCGCTACGTTCGCATCCAGGCGCCACAGGCCGGCGCCGCCC
>DATNMW010000051.1:0-6971 GCA_035602155.1 Bryobacteraceae bacterium
TTGCCCTGGGCATCGGCGCAAACACGGCCATCTTCAGCGCGGTGAAGGCGGTGCTGCTGAATCAACTGCCGTATCGCGACCCGGACCGGTTGGTGAAGTTGGGCGAGGCCGACGATGGCGAGACGCGCGCCACTACCATCGGCTACAGCACGGCCTATGACTGGCGCAGGTTGAGCCATTCGTTCGAGAGCATGTCCCTGTACCGCACCGCGGCCGGCGCCATTGTCGAGCGGGGCGAGCCTGAGCTCGTAAGCGGCTTGCGCGTGAATTACGATTTCTTCGATACCCTTGGCATCCGCATGCAGATCGGCCGCGCCTTCTTGCCCGAGGAGGATACTCCCGGCCGTCGCCACGAAGTCATCCTCGCTCACGGGCTTTGGGTGCGGCGCTTTGGCGGGGATCCGAACATCGTCGGCCGCGCCGTCCGGCTGAGCGATTCAGCGTTCACGGTAGTGGGCGTGTTGCCTGCCGGTTTCCGCCCGATCGGGATTGAAGGCTTCGGCCTGCCCGAGATCTTCGAACCCCTGGGATACGCGCTGACCGATCCGTTCGCCTGCCGCGATTGCCAGCACTTGCAATGGATCGCACGCCTGAAGCCGGGCGTGCCGGCAGCCCAGGCGCACGCCGAGTTGAAAACCATCATGGCCGATCTTGTGCGGCACTACCCTGCATCCTATCCTCCGCAGGCGACGGTGGCGTTAGAACCCTTGCAGGACCATATCGTCGGCCGCGTCGGCACAGCGCTCTGGGTGCTCATGGGAGCCGTCGCCTTTGTGTTGCTGATCGCGTGCGTCAACGTCGCGAACCTGATGCTGGCGCGCGCCACGGGCCGCGCCAGGGAGATGGCGCTGCGCGCCGCACTGGGGGCCGCGCGATGGCGATTGATCCGCCAGCTTATTACCGAGAGCCTTCTGTTGTCCGTCTCTGGCGGTGGCGCCGGCGTGCTCTTCGGTTGGTGGTGTACGTCCAGACTGGCCTCGCTAGCGCCCCAGGAAATGCCACGCCTCGACGAGATTCACATGGACGCCGTGGTGCTCGTCTTCGGGCTAGCGGCAAGCCTGTTCACCGGACTTCTGTTCGGGTTGCTGCCTGCCCTGCGCACCTCCCGTGCCGATTTCGGCAAGACCTCCGGCAGCCGTTCCCGGAGCAGGCTGCGCGACACCCTGGCCATGGGCGAACTGGCGCTGGCCTTCGTCCTTGCCGTGGGCGCGGGTTTGCTGGGCAAGAGCCTGCTGCGCCTGATGAACGTCGATCCGGGCTTCGATCCGCATAACGTTCTTACGCTGGACACCTACGTGTACGGCGCGCGCTACCAGAAGCCGGAGGCCGAATTGAACTACTACGCACAGGCATTCGCGCGGCTGCGCGCCACGCCTGGCGTCGAGAGTGTGGCGATGACCAGTTCGATTCCCCTCACGAGCTTCGACCGCGCCGGTTTTCACATACGCGATCACCGCCGCGCGCACGATTCGGAAGACCCCAGCGCCGATCGGTACTCTGTGACGCCGGACTACTTCCGCGTCATGCGCATTCCGTTGAAGCGCGGGCGCTCGTTTACCGCCCAGGACATCGCCGCCGCGCCCAAGGTAGCGGTAATCGGCGAAACCTGCGCGCGCGAACAGTTCCCGGCCGAGGACCCCATCGGCAAACAGATCCAGTTGGGTGGCCGCGACGACAACAAACCGTGGGCCACCATCGTCGGGATCGTCGGCGACGTGCGCCAATACGGCTTGGACACCCCCTCCAACATCGCGGCTTACATCCCGCAGGCGCAAGACCTCTCATTCCGTTATTCGCTGGTGGCGCGGACCACCATCAATCCGCGCACGTTGGAGCGGGCCGCGCGCGCCGCGTTCCTGGCCGTCGATCCGACGCTGCCGGTCTTCCAGGTGCAACCCATGGAGACCTACCTGGCATCCTCGCTGGCGCAGCGCCGGTTCACGCTGGCCCTGCTGGCGCTCTTCGGCGGACTGGCGCTGGCGCTGGCCGCGGTGGGCATTTACGGCGTAGTCTCCTGCGCGGTGACGGCGCGCACGCGGGAGATGGGCATCCGCATGGCGCTCGGCGCGGAGCGGCGCGATGTGTTGGCGATGGTGTTGCGGCAGGCAGCCGTGCTGGCTTCGGCTGGCCTCGCGGCAGGCTTGGCGGCATCGCTGGCCTTGACCCGTTTCCTCTCGAGCTTGCTATTCGAGGTACGTACGACGGATCTCGCAACCCTGGCGGCCATCGCCGCGCTGCTGGCCGCGGTGGCGTTGGGTGCGAGCTATTTACCTGCGCGGCGGGCGGCCAGCGTGGATCCGACGGTGGCGCTACGTTATGAGTAAGTTGTTACTCAACCAACTCGATCTTGGCGTGGTGCCCGTGCGCGGAAGCAATGCGGCGGTCGCGCGTGATGAGCGGGGCATCCAGAGCCTCGGCGAGCACCACATACGAGGCGTCGTAGGCCGTGAGACTGTGGCGCAGTTGCCAGATGCGCGGGACATACGGATGGTGGGGGTGGCGTACCAACCGCAGGCCGCTCAGGTCCGCGAGCGCCTGCGCGGCGCGATTGGGCTGCAGTTCTCCTCTCAGGCACAAACGGCGCAACACGTGGACAATCTCCAGGTCCAGCAGGTGCGGCGCATGTAGCGTCTCCTCCTCGCGGTAGACACGTGCGCCGACGCGCTCGCCGATGTCTGTTGCGAGCAGCACCTCCAGCAGCGCCGACGCGTCAATCACGATCAAGGCCGTCTCGTGATGCCCGCAATATTTCCACCGGGGACGTCTTCAGGTGTACGGGCTTGCGGCGTGCGAGCCTCTCCAGCATCTCCTTCATCGTCGGTTTTTCCTCGAGTTGCCGGATCTCCCGGATGACGTAATCGGAGAGCGACATGCCTTCCATCGCGGCGCGCGATTTGAGCTTGCGGTGCAGGTCGTCGGGGACGTGGCGCAACTGGATCATGACGGGCATGTCTTTAAGATATTTGCATGTGCGGCACATGTCAAGGCCCGGTTCCGGAGTGCGCCCACTGAAAGCCTGGCTGCGGGCAAGATTGCCCGCGGTCCAATTAATTCCCTACGGCGAAAAGAATCGCATCGTTGATGGCGTAAGCCGTGCCGTCCACGCCGATCACAGTGGGCGTGTAAGCTTCTCCGATACCTGCCGTGAGGGCTACCTTCTGGCTCAGCGTGTTGGTCGTAAGATCCCAACGGTACAGGTTGCCGTCCTCGCTATTCGCCAGGATGGACTTGCCGGGGATGTCCACGGCGGCGGAGTTGATACACCACTCCTTTACCCCTGGATCGGGAGGGTTCGGCGTGGGTCCCAGAATGGTGAGAACTTCGTTCATCACCGTAACACCGGTGATGGGGTCCGTTTCCGTGGCATGCGGATCCAGAATCGCAATCTTGTTTTCTCCGTTCCCGCTGCCGATGTCCGCGTAATTGTTGTACTTCGTCATTAAGAGATAGCCGGACGTGCCGGTGTACGACGCAACCATCGACGCCGGAACCAGCGAAGCCGTCTCGTCCCATCCAAAAGCGCCTGGGGTCTTGGTTTGCGAAAGATCGGCGCTAAAATGCAATAGCCACCCGCGGTCGTTGTTTTCCGGAAACGGCGTTTCCAATACTCCGTAGTACACATCTCCGTCCACCCCGGTGGTCGGGGAAGCCGAGGAGTCGTCGTCGATCCAGGAGTTCTCTCCGGACTTCGGATCCTTGAGGCGCACACGCGCTACGGGCGCCAGCGTGGCGCTATTCAGTGCCAGCAAATAACCGGCACTGCCGTTACTCGCGGCGACATATAGCGTCGTGCCGTCCCAACTCAGCGCCGGCGCGCAGTTGTAAGGAACTTCTGTCATTGTCGAGTCGGAGGCCGCGGTGGTCACCGCCGTCCAGACCGCCGTCCCGTCGCTGCCGATTCGCGCGATCCCGCTGGTCAGGCCGGCCAAGGGGCTGGCGCCGCTGACCACGAAGCCGAAGTAGATATCCCCCGCCTCATCGGCGGTGAGAGGTGTATTAATGTAAACCGTGCTGGTGAAACCGGCGGGATTTGCCGCGTAGTTGGACAGCCCATAGAAAGCGATGCGGCCCTCGGTCCCGGTGGCCGAGTCGGGGTTCTCGCGGAAAAGGATGGTACCGCCCGTGGCTGGAAAGTAAAGTCGCTTCGCGGTTAGAGCTGGGCCGAAGACCGACGTCCATCCATGGGACGGTGGCAAGGCGTAGTCCGTTTGCGTGCTCCACACCAAGCTTCCGCTGCCGGCGTTATGCGCCTCGACGCGGAAGCCTCCGCTGGCCCCCGTCTTCACCGGTACGATGACCGTATTGGCGGCCGTAATCAGCGGCGAGCCATAGTGAATCAGCAGCTCTTCCGCGCCAAATTGAAGCGGTGCGGCCTGGCGGCCGGGGTATTGTGGATGCAGATCCACGGGTGTCTGCCAGTGAATACCGTTTAGCGCCTGGGAAGCCGTGCCCGACGCTGCCCCGTGATGGGCAACTTTCGCGAAGTTGGTCCATGCGGTCTGACCGCGCGCGATGGGCAGGAAACCGAAGAGGATTAGGGCGAGAGCGGCGGCTGGCGCCCGGCTCGACTTAGAGCGGCAAATTTCGTAACTGTGCATAAGCGTATGCTACATCGATTCCAACCCTGACACCAGGCACCAAGAACCTATTTTACAAATACTCTTCGTGACAGAAACCGACTTGTAGCGGGCTGTCTCACCAACTCCCGCCAGTCCTACCCTATACCCTCTCCGCCATCGCCGCGTGTCGGCTGCCGGTAAGGGGTCAGAACGGTTTCAGCGCTGGATGATCGCCTCTGCCGTCAATCCGGTGAAAAGCTCACGTCCATCTCGTCTTCAGGCGGTAGGGGACGCAGGAAATCCTCGGCCAGCCACTGCTTTCTTTCCATTAACAGATCGAGCCGCTCATCGAACGTCGGCACAACTCACCCTGATGGATCGTGCAAGATCGGCAAGTAAACCGAAGCCTCCTTCGTCTGCCCGATTCGGTAAGCGCGGTCGGTTGCCTGGGACTCTACTGCAGGGGTTCCACCAGCGCCCGTAATGCACGACATGGTATGCACGACAAGGTTCGAATCCTGGCCTGACGCAAGAGTCGTACAGAATGGCATCTCGAGCCTTGACCCCCGACGCCTTGAGCGAGCCTCCTCGCATTTTCGTTCCGCCGTTGATGATGCGGACCGGAAGTTGAAACTCCTCCTGAAGAACCTTCGCGAGAATTCCCTGCATGGCCCGGTGACGGGCGAACACAACGGCCTTTTCGCGCCTCGCGCGAACCAGATGGAGCGTCGCAATTACCGCACGCAACCGCGGCCTTCGGCTATGAAATCCCGCAACAGGTCTTGGTGCGCTGTAATCTCCTCCTCTGACATATTGCATTTCAATCTTACGACCTGCTTCGGAGGAAGATCCGCCACCTCGGACTTCGTGCGCCGAAGCAGGCCCCGCCACTCGACCCAATCCATCGCGTTCCGCGAGCGCGCCTATATCGCCTATATCGCCGCCTTTATCCCAGCCCTTGCGCCAACCGCGCAATCCTATATGTTTAGGTTTCCTTATGCCCAGCAAAACCCCCATCACCGTGGCGCACGGCGACGGCATCGGTCCCGAAATCATGGCCGCCACCTTGGAAATCCTGGGAGCGTCCGGCGCGGCCCTCGAAATCGAGACTATCGAAATCGGTGAAAAGGTCTACCTGCGCGGCAACACCGCGGGTATCGAACCCAGCGCTTGGGACTCCCTGCGCCGCACCAAAGTATTCCTGAAAGCCCCCGCCACCACGCCGCAGGGCGGCGGCCTCAAGAGCCTCAACGTCACCATACCGCTTATACTGCTGATCCATATCTGCTAGGCGCGTTCCAGTGATCTGGTCATTCGTCTACGGGCGCGATTCGGACTTCGATCCTGGGCGGCACTTTCCGTGCGCGCCGGCCCGAAAGATCGATCGAATCTCCTTCTCGGTCAACGCCCGGCGGTAGAAAGTCAGTTCATCGATCTCGCCCTGGAAGTAGATGTCCTCGCGGTCCACATATCCGTTGGCGTGATGCCGGCCGAGCCAGAGCGGTTGGGGAACGTCCAGGTTCGTCAGGGTGGCCTCCAAAAAGTAATTCTTCTGGAACACCCCATCCACATAGATAGCACCCGGCTGTGGGGGGAGCCGGCGGACGACGCCCGCCACATGGTGCCAGTTTCCGTCGGCGATGCTGGTTTCGGCAAAGGGACCGTGGCCCCTGCTTCCGTCCGCGAGTTGCAGAGCCGGCTGACCCTTGCAAATAAAGATCAGATAGCCCAGCGGCTGATGCCCCCGTTTGTCCACGATAGTGGGCGTGCCCACGGACTGCCTGGTGCGAATCCACGGCTCGATGCTGAAGTCGTCTTCGCCCACGTCCAGGCCCGGCGTGGAGGCGGGGACTTCGAAGTATTGGTCGATGCCGTTGAAGCGGAGCGCGGAGCCCACCAAACCCGGCACTCGCTGGGGACGGTGCTCGTCCGGCTGGCGAAAGAGCGGCTCGTCGAAGGTAAACCATGCCGAGATGCCGGGTGGCGCGGCAACGCATCCGGATTGGGCGCGCGCCACAAAGGAATCCCCAGCAGCACGATAAAGCGCAAAGTTGGCATCTTAGTAGATCAGCGTGAGCTTAATGTGGTCGACGGTGGTATCGTCGCCGATTTTGAAATCAAGAGAGGTGACTTTTTTCGAAAACTGCGCCCGCTGCACATCCAGCAGAAAGTCCCCTTCTACCCGGCTCGAGTACAAAATCTCCTTATCGTCAGGCCGATCAGCCCAAACTAATATGGGACCCCTAGCGGGCAAAGGGCTCATAAAAGGCGCGACTCCATAATGCAGCGAATCGTTTTCATAGCCCGCCTTTCCCTTGCGTATATGAACCTCGATCCGGCCCTCGCAGAATGTGAGCCGCGGAAGAATGATCGAAGCAAACAGGGTCGCGTCGTCGCAAAACAGCCGCGGCG
>DATNMW010000052.1:0-62571 GCA_035602155.1 Bryobacteraceae bacterium
CACCGCCGCCGCGGCCAGGAATGCCGTCAGAGTGGTTCGCAAGAGCGTGAGCTCGTAGATAAAAAGGGGCGAGTAGAACAGGATAAGCAGACCGGAAAGGGCCGCCGCCAACTCGCCGAAGTACCGCCGGGCAATCAGGTAGACCAGCAGGTTGGTGGCGACGCCCAGCATCATCTGCCAGGCGAAGACGGCGCGAACCGAAGGTCCCGACAGCCAGTAGGTAAACGCAATTAGATAAGCGTAGAGGGGCTCCTGGTAGTATTCTTTGCCATGAGTCCAACGGTCCCACAGGGCGCGATAAAGCGCGTCGGTATCGCCATGTGGCACGCCGGCGGCTTCGTACTGCGCAATCTGTTCGGGATGAGCGCGGAAATGCGCCTCGGCCGGCGCAACCTGCCAGAAGAAGAATGGATGCAGCGGCTGCCTGCCCAGAGGATCGTCATGGAGGATAACTTTGGCCCAATGGTCGAAGAAGCCCATATCGGCTTCAGACCACAGGTGTCCGTAAAGAAGAGGGCCGTCGGCGGCTTCAAAGTAGTAGCCAGCGCGGATCAGTACCGACAGCGCCAATAACAGAATGAGGACCAGCTTCCGATGAGCGGCCAACCACTGGGAGATCTCTTCGAGCACCGGCCGGGCGACCGCGATTCGACGGAGGCGCTGGGCGTCGCGCCTGCGGGCTCTTCTGCGAGGTCGCATAGCGGGGAATCTGGTCGATGATAGCATCTGGCGGAGGCGCCGGCTCGACCCCATCCGCGATCCGGTCCATCGCCTGCAAGCCGATTCAGGCTGCGACCGGCGGATTAGTCCCTCACGGCTGTGGCTCGGTAACGTTGCGGCTGCGGAACAGGACGATGGCTTCGCCTTCCACCAGCAATTCGGGGCGGCATAGCTTCGCCTGAATGCCCGTGGAGGCCGGCAGCGGGTCCAGGCCTTGCTGCTTGTAGAACGCCGTGCGCTCTTCGTTGAACTCGCGATAGTCGCGGTCGATATCGCGCAGGTAGAAGGTGGTACGCACAACGTCGTGCCAGGTGGCGCCTTCTGCTTCCAGCAGGCCGGTGATGTTGTAGAACATGCGCCGGCATTGCGCGCGGAAATCGCCGACGTGCACCGTTTGACCGTTTTCGTCGATGCTGGCCGTTCCGGATATCAAGAGCACGGCGAGGCCGTTCAGATCGATCCGCATGCCGCGCGAAAAGGAACTGGGCCGTTCGTAATCGTAGGCCTCGTTGAGCACGCGCAGGTCGGTGACTGCGCGTTTTTGAACGGCTGCTCCGCTGATTTCATCGAACATTTCTTCGAGTAACATTCCAGATGAGGTTCCCCTTAAATCGAGAATAGGGCCGATTAACAATCGGCCCGCAGGTTACCAACCTGCCCCACATTATTTTCCGTAGTCTGCTAGTTTGGCGCGTAAGGTCCGGACCAGTTCCTCGTTTTTGGGCTCCCCGGCGACAGCCAGGTCCAGCGCCCGGCGTTCGGCTTGGATGGCTTCCTCCGGCCGGCCCATCTTGCTGTAGACGGCGCCCAACATGTCGTAGCATTGCCAATCCTTACCGCCGCTCAGTTCGACGGCTTTCTGCAATTGCGGGATGGCATCTGCGAATCGCCCGGCCCGCCCCAGAGCGTAGGCCAGATTGAAGCGATACTCCACCGTATTCGGAGCCAGAGCCACGGCTTTCTCCAGGTGTGCGGTGGCTTCGGCGGCCTGACCGGCCTTCACCAGCACCGCGGCGAGCTTGCTTTGTGCATCCGGCGCGTCGGGGCTCATGGCGACCGCCTTCCGCAGATGTTCGAGCGCTTCGGCGGTCAGACCCTTCTCTGACAGCAGCATACCCAGATCCGCCTCCACCGCCGGGTTGGCGTCATTCAACGCCAGAGATCTCCGGTAATCGGCGATGGCTTCGTCGGGTTTGCCATCCTGCGCCAGCGACAGCGCTAAATGGGCAAATGCCACCGGGTCGTCAGGCCGGAGATCGCAGGCTTTGCGGTACTCCGCAAGCGCGCCGGACGAGTCGCCGGTCTGTCTCAACGAATAACCCAAGTTGAAGTGCGCTTCGCCATCGGCGGGATCGCTCTCCAAGGCTGTCCGCCACTCGGGAACGGCCTCGCTGTAGCGGCTCCTCTTCATCAACTCAAGCGCCTCATTCTCCATCGCGTAGACCTTGGTGGCCACCGGATCGATGGTTTCCAGACCGCCGCGGGGAATGTTTGCGAACTCCGGCAAATTCACCGCGCGGTTCGCCGCCGTGGTGTTGTCGACCAGGATGGGAGGCGTATCGTTTCCGTTGGCGTCGATATGGGTCAGATACAATTGCGTGTACGGCGAACGGCCCTTGGATGAGAAGGCCAGCCAGCGGCCATTCGGCGAGAAAGTGTGCCAGGAGTTCATCAGGGGCGTGTTGCAGTTCATCAGGCGGGCTTCGCCGCCCGCGAAGGGCACGATGTAGAGTTTGCCGTCCGGGCGCATGACCATGCCGTTGCGGGCTTGCACGAAGACGATCCAGCGGCCATCCGGCGATACCTTCGGAAAACTGTTGCTCATACCGTTCGCGGAGGCGCCCACGACGCGCTCCGGCGTGCCGCCCCTGCCCTCATTGAAGGGTATGCGGTAGATGTCGTATTGGATCTGGGCTTCGTTGGGATCGTTGGCGTAAAGGGCCAACGGGGTTCCAGGTTGATAAGGCGTTTTCGCTTCCGCGCGGGCGAATACGATATACTTCCCATCGCGAGTCCAGATACCGCTGGTCTGCACGTAGCGCGGGTCGTTGGCGCCGGGCAGCGGCTGCAAGTCCTTCGTGTCGCGATCATACCAGCCCAGAATGCCGCGCGTAGGATAGAATACCTGCAGGAAGCGGTAATTCAGGAAGTTGGCGACGTAATACTTATCTTCCAGCGTGCGGCCCGTAGCGCGCTTAACGGCATCGGGATCGTCAATGGTCGAGACAACATATCGCCCATCCGGCGAGATTTGCGACATGAACGCGGATCGGAGCCGCGGAACCTTGGGATCGCGGACGGTGGGCCATTTGATTACATCCTGGGTGCGAATCGAGGTTTGACTCGCCACAGGGATCAGGGCGTACAGGCCGTGGTCGTTGGCCGGTCCGTCCACGTCCAGTCCCAGCGTCTTGCCATCCGCCGAGAAGGAGTGGCAGTTGGCGCAGGTCTCAATCTTCTGCATGACCACGCGGCTGCGCGGCTCGTCGAGATAGCGCAGCCGCCACTTGATCAGCCCGATGGACTCGGGCGCCAGGGGTTTGATGACGCCTTTGGCGCCCTGGTTGGGCATCAATGGCACGTCTCGATAGAAGACCGGGGCACCGACTGCGTCACGGGAGGTTTGTATGGCCACCTGGCCGCTGGAGACGGGTTGCTTCGGATCTTCGCTGCGAAAGCCGGCGATCGCGAGTATGGCTGGCGATTCCACGGAACGCTTCTTGATGGCCGCCCAGGTTTCGGCGTCGGGCGTCCAGGTGTGCGCATCCGCCTGTTCCGGGGTCAGCTTGGGAGGCTCATTGTTGCGCGAAACGGCTTCAGGATCGATTTCGCCGATGTGCATCCGCTCGCCGGACGCTTTCACGTGGATGGCGGGTGCGCCGTTCGGGAAGGCGATGTCGATGTGCCAGGACGTGGCGCCGGAGGCAGTGTCGCGCCAGAGAAAGGTGGGCGGCGTGATTTCGGGCGGAAAGACGGAGCCGTTGGCCGGGTAATCGACGGTGATGGCCGCCAGATGGCTGGGCAACTGCTGGGGTCCGAATGCCCGCAACAGAAGAAGCGAACCCGCGCCGACGATGAGAAGACAGACTGTAGATATAGGCGCGGGCTTCCGGGCAGAAGCCACAAGGCCTAGAATTTCCATTTTAAGAACCCTCTAAATTTAGCCCAGTCTCCAATCAGTATAACCCACGACAGCGTTGTACACTTAAGGGGATTCCGGCGATCCTGCAAGTTGGCGCCGATTGGCAATTGGCGCGCAGGATGCCATCCACCCTACAATGGCGAAACGGTTACTCCTCATTTGCTTCCAGTTGGCCGCGCTAGGGGGTGAGGTCCTCGGACCGATAACGTTTGAGGAGATGGCGGATCGCGCCGGGGTCCGCTTCAAGACCGATTCTTCGCCAACCCCGTTGAGGCACCAGCCAGAGACGATGCTCGGCGGCGTGGCTGTGTTCGACTACGACGGAGATGGATACTTGGATATCTACTTCGTGAACGGCGCGGGCATGCCATCGCTGGTCAAAGGTCCGCAGCACAAGAACCGGCTTTTCCGCAACAACCACAACCTGACGTTCACCGACGTTACCGACAAAGCCGGCGTCGGTGGGGCGGGTTACGGCATGGGCGTGGCAGTGGGCGACTATGACAACGATGGTTGGCCGGACCTGTTTGTGGCGAACGTCAACGGGAATCAGTTGTTCCACAACAACGGAAATGGCACGTTCACCGACATGACGAAGAAGGCGGGTGTGGGCGGCGGGTTCTATGAAGGCAAGAAGATGTGGTCGGTAGCGGCGGCGTGGCTGGATTATAACAACGACGGTCTGTTGGACCTGTTCGTCTCGAATTACTGCCGGTGGGACCCGAATACCGAACCGGCCTGCTTCGCCAACGGCCAAAACGGGCAGCGGATCATTTGCGATCCGCGTTACTGCAAGCCGCTTCCCAACACGCTCTATCGCAACAATGGCGACGGCACGTTTACGGATGTTTCCGCGCAGACTGGTATCGCGGCACACCTGGGGCGTGGGATGGGAGTGGCGATTGCCGATTATGACGGCGATGGCTACCCGGACATCTTCGTAGCCAACGATAATGCCTCGAACCAGCTCTTCCACAACCTGCATGGGCAGCGCTTTGAGGAGGTAGCCCTTGAGGCAGGGGTTGCCTTTGGGGACGCCGGGAACGTGCTATCGGGCATGGGCGCGGATTTTCGGGATGTGCGGAACGACGGCCTTCCCGCTATCTGGATGACTGCCATCGAAAAGCAAATGTTTCCGCTGTATCTGAATCTGGGCCACGGCCAGTTTACGGAGAGGACGACCGGGGCGGGGTTGGCAATGGATACGTTCGAGATGTCGGGTTGGGGGAACGGTATCGCCGATCTGGACAACGATGGGTGGAAGGACCTGTTTGTGGCGCGCTCGAATGTGGACGAGAACATACACCAGTTTTCGCCGCGGACGTTTGAGGAACCGAACGCGGTGTTCCGAAATCTTGGAAACGCCGGACACGGCAAGTTCAAGAACGTCAGCGCGGGGGCGGGGCCCGCATTCCAGATTCCCGGCGCGCACCGGGGAGTGGCTTTCGGCGATCTGGATAACGACGGCCGGATCGACGCGGTGGTCACGGTGCTGAATGGCTCGGCCAAGGTCTTTCATAACACCACCCAGAACGGCAATCATTGGATCCTGCTGAAGCTTACCGGCACGAAGAGCAACCGGATGGGGATTGGCGCAAAGATCCGGTTGACCGCGGCGGATGGTTCGCTGCAGTATAACCACTGCACGACGAGCGTGGGATACGCGTCGTCAAGCGATTCGCGGGTGCATTTCGGTATTGGGGCGAACGCAGTGGCCAAGGAGATACAAATCATTTGGCCGAGCGGGATCGAGCAGGTGCTGCGCGATGTAGCGGCGGACCGGGTGGTCGCGGTGAGTGAGCCCCTACGCCGGGAAGGACGTTAACCACAGATGGACGCGGATGCACACGGATCTGTAGCGCGCGGGTATGCAGCCCGGGAGCGGGCAATTCTGCCCGCTGCCGGCTTTCAGCCGGCTGTGGCCGCCTAAGAGGCGGCCTGCGCCCAAGATTGGCCGCCCCACAACGCGAACTGACCCACTACCAACCGGTCGGTGATGTCAATGAGACGGTCGGCAATCTCGATACGGCAACTCCTGCAGGCGGCGTAATGCCAGATACGTGCGCCGATCCCATCAGCGGGGGGACGGTTGCTCGGCGGCAAGGCGCGCGCGGCCGCGCCGTTTCACTTCCTCGGCAAGCTCGCGCATTGACTCCTCGGTGATGACGCGGCCTTTGCCACGGGTAAGGGAAGCTTCCGCCTCATCAACGGCAGCAAGGATTTCCGCACGGGTACGCTCTCGCTCCTCCCACAGGGAAAGGGCTTCCGTCACCGCGTCTTCCTCGCGCCGAAGCCGCCCGCTATCGATGGCTTGGCGGACGAACGCTTTCTGATCGGTGCTGAGCTGTACTTCCATACCTTCAAGGTAAGGATTACGGAACGGGCTGTCAAGCGAAGCCTAACTCGGGCCGCGAGTATCACTCTGCCTGGCCAACTGGATAGAGATCTTCCGCTCCCGGCGCGCGTCGTCGTTTCGGCCCGATATCGAGTATACGTGCGCCAACGCCACGTGATATTCAAAATTGGCGGGATCCAGCCGCTCGGCGATTTCCAGGTGCGCCGCGGCCTCCTTGGGATCGGTATCGGCTAGGATCGATCCGTAAGCGTACTGGGCCAGCGCCGAGGATGGCCCATCCTCCGCGGCTTTCCTCGCGTAAGACGATGCATCGGAGGTTTGTCCCGCCTGGAGCAGCAGGAGCGCGAGCATGGCGCGCGCGTCCACCGATTGGGAATTCACTTCCAATTCGCGCCGGAGTTCAGGCATGGCGGCATCCGGGTGAGCGATCAGCAGATATGTGGCGTATAAGTTATGAACGCCGGGAGCGGCCGGGTATGCATCCAGCAGGGCATGGAACGCGGCTTCGGTCTTGGCGTCGTCTCCCGACATCCAAACGTAGGCGGTGCGGCCCACCGCCGCGACGAATTCCCGTTGGCCCGCCGGCGTCTCGTTTGGCAGCATCGGCCTAGAGAGCGAGTTGAGGCCCAGGCCGGCGATCAGGGTGGGGTCGTGAACGCCGCGGCTCACCAGAGCCTTATACCAATGCTGCGCCTGATCGAAGAGTCCCAGACGGGTGAGCAGGAGGGCTTGGTGGAAGCGGACCACTTGTTCGATTTCGGGCGCCAGACCGCCATCGAGCGCCCTTTGTAAGTGTTCATGGGCCAGAGTGTAGCCGCCCGTCTCGAATTCGCAGAGGCCCAGAAACGCCCAGCCGGCGGGCTTGTCCGCTAACTTCACGAAATGCGCGAAGGCGGGCTGCGCATCTGCATATCGGTCGGAATCGTAATAGAGGGTGCCGAGGTAGAACCAGCCTTCCGGCCAATCGGGTTTGAGTTGGAGGGCTTGTTGGTAGAGATCGAGAGCTTGCGGGACTTGGTCGGCTTCACGCGCGGCGGCGGCTTGGCGGGCGAGTTCTTCAAAAGTCGCGGCGGGTAAGGCGGGCACAGCGATGAGACAGCAGGCGAGACAGACCCGGCAGCTAACCTCTCTGCGCCTCATCGATTACATTATAGGGTGTTACGGAGAGGCCGATTACCAATCGACCCGCAGGTTGCCAACCTGCCCCACAGGCGCGGCGCGCTATTCTGGTCGATATGGGTTGCCGCCGGCTGATTGCGCCAGGACTGGTTTGTCTGCCGTTGCTGGCTTCCGCGATCCGGTTCGAGTTGAATCCCATCCCCTTCCAACTGGAGCATGGCGAAGTAACGGCGCGCCATGTGCCCGCTACCATGGCCGGCGGCGTCGCCATATTCGATTACAACCGCGATGGGCGGCCGGACATTTTTTTCACGAACGGCGCCAATCTGGCTACGCTGAAGAAGGACGATCCGAAGTACCGCAACCGCCTGTTTCGGAACGATGGCCATGGCGTTTTCACGGACGTGACGGAGGCCGCGGGCTTGGCTGGCAGCGGCTTCGACAGCGGCGTGGCGGTGGGCGATTACGATAACGACGGCTATCCGGATCTCTTCGTGGCAGGTGTCCACCACAATACGCTATACCACAACAACGGCAACGGAACGTTCACGGATGTCACGGCGGAGGCAGGCATCGCGAATGCCCCGGACCCCCAGTTCGGGCCAATGTGGGGAATTACAGCAGTCTGGGTGGATGTGAACAACGACGGGCTGCTGGACCTGTTCGTGGTCAACTATCTGCAATGGGACTACGCCACGGAACCTCTTTGCGACTATAAGGGAGTGCCCGACTATTGCGCGCCGCGATCTTACAAAGGCTTGCCCAACCAGTTATATCTCAACAAGGGCAATGGCAAGTTCGAAGATGTATCGGAGAAGTGGGGTCTCCGCGCGCACGTGGGGAAGGGCATGGGTGTGGGCATGGCGGACTACGATCTGGACGGCCGCCCCGACCTTTTCGTCACCAACGATGGCTCTTACAATTTCCTCTTCCACAATCTGGGAAACAGGTTCGAGGAAGTCGGGTTTCAGACAGGCGTGGCTTTGCCGGAAGACGGTAATTTCATTTCCGGGATGGGACTGGATTTTCGCGATTTCAATAACGACGGGTTCCCGGATCTAGTCACCGTGGCGCTGGAGAACCAGACGTTCCCGCTGTGGATCAACACGGCCGGGCGTGGGTTCCAGGAAATCACCACGCCGAGCGGCATGCGTGCGTTGACCATGCGCATGGCCGGCTTTGGCGCGGGCCTTTACGACTTCGACAACGACGGCTGGAAGGATCTTTTCGTGAGCCGCGGAGAGGTGCTGTCCCAGCCGCTGCCGAACACCATGGTGGAGCAGCACAACACGGTGTTCCGGAATCCGGGCGCCAGCGGACACTGGGAGGCCCTGACCGCGGAGGCGGGTTTGGATGCATCTCCAGCGGCGCGCCACCGCGGCGTGGCGTTCGGCGACTTGGACGGGGACGGACGGATCGATGTGGTGACCACGGCGCTCGCGCACCCGGCCGAGATTTGGATGAACAGGAGTCCCGGCGGGGCACATTGGCTGGACATTGCGCTGGAAGGAATCAAGAGCAACCGCGATGGCATCGGCGCCCGGATCCAAGTCACCACCAAGAGTGGCACACAATATAACCACATGACCAGCAGCGTAGGCTATGCGTCGTCAAGTTACGGGCCAGTGCATTTCGGATTAGGGCCGGATGGGACGGCGTCGTCGGTGGTGATTCGTTGGCCGTCCGGAATCGTGCAGACGCTGAAGGATGTTCGCGGCGATCGGGTGCTTAACGTGAAGGAGGCACCGTAGATCGATGGCGGCTACTCAAAATGGGAAGTTGCGGGCAGGATTGGCCGCCCCACAATTTCTGATTTTCATTGGTTTTCTGGGGCTGCTTGCCGCCGCCGATACGTTCGAACATATATCTAATGCGGCGGCGGAAGCGCGCGCACAGAACCACATTCCCGCCGCTATTGGGTTGTACCGGCAGGCGGTCAAACTGCGTCCCTCGTGGACGGAGGGCTGGTGGTTTCTGGGCGAACTGCTTTACGACCAGGACAAGTATCCGGAAGCGCGCGATGCGCTGCGGCGGCTGGCATCCCTGGACCCGAAGACGAGTCCCGGATTAGCGCTGCTGGGCCTTTGCGAATACGAAACGAAGGAGTACGGCAGGGCGCTCGACCACATCAATGAGGCGCGCCGATTGGGTCTGGGCGACGACCCGCAAGCCAACCGGGTGGTGCTGTATCACGCGGTACTGCTGTTTACGCGATTCCAGCAATACGAATCCGCGCTACAGGTGCTGGAGAAAGTCCTGAAGGCAGGCGGTACAGGCCCCGACCTGACCGAGGCGGCTGGGCTGGCGGGGCTGCGCAGGCCCATTCTGCCGCAAGACGTGCCAGCCGGCGACAAGGATCTGATCGACCAGGCCGGGCGGGCAGTCTGTGCGGCGGCCGCGAAGCAGCCGGCGGAGGCGCAAAAGTACTTCGCAGAGTTGCTGGCCAACTATCCAAAGGCGGCCAACGTCCACTATCTCTATGGATCGTTCCTGCTGGGGACCGACGAGGATGCGGGCCTGCGCGAATTTCAGAAAGAACTGGAACTGAACCCGAAACATCCGGAGGCATTGGCGAACATGGCGCTGGCGTACGAGCAGCGCGGCGAAACCGAAAAAGCCATTTCGTATGCGCAACGCGCGGTCGAGGCGGATCCTAATTACTTTGCGGCACACGGTGTGCTTGGCCGGCTCTTGGCGAATTCGGGCGATGTCGATCAGGGCATTAAAGAGCTCGAGATCGCCAGACGACAGGCTCCGGACAGCTATCAAGTCCACTTCTCGCTGGCGGCGGCGTATGCTATCGCGGGCAGAAAGAGCGATGCGGCCCGGGAGCGCGCGGATTTTGTGCGGCTAAAGCAGTTGGCCGATGAGACGATGAAGTGACGATTATGCGGCGCATGTGTCTTGCAATGATCCTCCTGGCGCCAGGGGTGGGGGCGCAGCAGCCGCAGGCGGGGGATGCCGACAGCGCCATTCGTGCATATCGCGCTTACCTGGACGCGCACCCCGAATCGGTGGAGGCGCGTTCCAATCTGGGCGCGGCGCTGGCCCGCGCGGGCCGTTACGAAGAGGCGATCGCGGAATACGATCAAGCGCTTTCGAAAAGCCCTGAGAATCCGGCCCTTCTGCTGAATCTGGGGCTGGCGTATTACAAGACCGGCCGACCCGCCGAGGCCGCCGCGCAGTTCGAACGGGCCGCGTCATTGGCGCCGCAGTTCAAAGACCAGGTCACACTGCTGCTGGCCAGTTGCTATAACAGCCTCGGAAGATACAAGCAAGCCATTGCGTTGCTGAGTCCGTTCGAGGCACCAAAGTCCGCCGACCAGGCGTTCGACTACCTGTATGGAACCGCGCTTATCGGCGATGGCCAGGACGCCGCCGGCGCGGCCGTGATCGACCGTATCCTCAGCCGGGGCGATTCGGCCGAAGCCCGCCTGCTACGCAGCACCCTGAAGATGCGCGCCAACGATCACGATGGCGCGCAGGCCGACGTAGAGAAGGCCATCGCGCTCAACGAGAGGCTGCCGGGAGCGCATGCCCGCTTGGGCGAACTTCTGCTTGGCGTGGGAGATGCCGAGCGCGCACGCACGGCGTTCGGCCAGGAACTGGCTTTGGATCCGGACCAATTCACGGCGAACCTGAACATGGGCGTACTTGCTAAGCAGGATCAGGAATACGCAGCGGCGCGCCATTATTTCGAGCGCGCCCTGAAGACGCGCCCCAACGATCCAGGTGTGCGCTATCAACTGGCCAATGTCGATCTGGCTACGGGCAATGCGGAGCAGGCGCGCAAGGCGCTGGAGGCATTGATCGGCGAATCCCCCGATTTCGCGGAGGCGCACGCTAGCCTGGCCACGGTTTATTATCGGCTGGGCCGGAGCGCCGACGGCGACCGCGAACGCGCCATCGCGCAGAAGCTCATCGACCAGCGGGACGCGGCTGTGGCGGGAGGCAAACCGAGGTGAGGCGGTGGCCGATCGCTGGGGTCTGGTGGTTCGTGGCGGGTGTCTGGTGGCTGGCGGCCGCCGGCGATGGGCCCGAGCCGCGGCGGCCGCACTTCACCGACATCGCTTCCAAATCCAACTTCGCCTACCGCACGGACAACAACTTCACCGGCCGGAAATATTTCCCGCAAACCATGTGCGGCGGAGTGGCCGCCTTCGACTACGACAACGACGGCCGCATGGACCTCTTTTTCACCAATGGCGCCAAGCTACCCGAAATGGAGAAGAGCGATCCGAGATTCTACAACTGCCTGCTGCACAACCGCGGCGACGGAACATTCGAGGATGTCACCGCGCGCGCCGGAGTGTTGGGCGAAGACCTGGGGTTCAGCTTCGGAGTGGCCGCCGGCGACTACGATAACGACGGCTTCGAGGATCTGTTCGTCTGCAATGCCGGGCGCAATGTGCTGTACCACAACAACGGCAACGGCACTTTCACGAACGTCACGGAGCGTTCCGGCATCGGGGGCAAGCCGAAGGATGTTATCAGCGTTGCCGCCGCCTGGTTCGACTACGACAACGACGGCAAGCTGGATCTGATTGTTTCCAACTATACCGAGTGGACCCCGCGGACGGACAAAATCTGCGCGTCGAACGGCCGCGAATACTACTGTCACCCCAAGGTATATACCAACGTGGCGCATCGCCTGTATCACAACTTGGGCAACGGGCGCTTCGAAGACGTCACCGAGGCTTCCGGTTTCGGCAAGGAACTGGGCAAGGGGATGGGCATCGCCATCGCGGATTTCAACGGCGACGGGTATATGGACGTGTTCGTGGCCAACGATACGGTGCGCAATTTCCTGTTCATCAACCAGAAGAACGGGACGTTCAAGGAGTCCGGCTACGAGTGGGGCGTGGCTTTCGATGAGAGCGGCAACGCGGGATCTTCCATGGGCGCGGACGCCAAGGACTACGACAACGACGGCTGGCCCGATATCTTCTATAACAATCTGAAGGGCCAGATCTGGGGCCTGTTCCACAACATAGGCGGCAAGTACATGAGTTACGCATCCGGCGTCTCGCGCGTGTCGCGCTTGAGCGTGCGCAGTTCCGGCTGGAGTAACGGCTTTGTGGATTATAACAACGACGGTTGGAAGGATCTCTATTCCGCCAACGGAGAGATCGATAACATGGGCGAGATCTCGCGCCAGCCGGACACCATGTTCGAAAACGTGGATGGCAAGGAGTTCCGGGACGTCTCCAGCCAGCTGGGCGCGGACTTCAGCCATGCGGGCTTCCAGCGCGGCTCGGCCTTTGTGGACCTGAATAACGACGGCTTCATGGACCTGGTGGTGACATCGCTGGACGAGAAGCCGCGCATTCTGATGAATTCGGCGGATAACGGCAATCACTGGCTGTTGGTCGAAACGATCGGCCGCCGCAGCAACCGCGATGGGGTGGGGGCGGTTTTGAAGCTGACCACCGGGTCGGGCCGCACACTGTACAATCATGTGACTACTTCGGACGGCTTTATGTCGTCGAGCGACAAGCGGGTACACTTCGGGCTGGGGACGGAGAAGGCTATTGCGTCGCTGGAGATTCGATGGCCCAGCGGGATTGTGCAGACGCTGAAGAAAGTGCGGGCGGACCGGATTTTGACGGTTACGGAACCTGCGCCGTGAGACTGGACACACCGAACGCCGCCGGACGCCACGATACACTGAATCATGCACTACAGCTATGAAGACATGGCCAAAATGATCGACCATTCCCTGCTGAATCCCACCCTGACGGTGGACGATTTGGAGCGGGGCATTCAACTGGCGTTGGAGTACGACGTGGCCAGCGTCTGCATCATGCCGTATTACTTGAGGCGCTGCGCGGAGGCGCTGCGCGGCAGCCGGGTGAATGCCAGCACCACGATCGGCTTTCCGCATGGGGGCCACACCACGGCCATCAAGGTGGCGGAGGCGCGGCAGGCGCTCGCGGATGGGTGCCAGGAACTCGATATGGTGGTGAACATCGGCAAAGTGCTTAGCGGCGACTGGAGCTATGTGGGATCGGACGCGGGCGCGGTGATCGAGGCCGCGCACGATGCCGGGCAGAAGGTCAAAGTGATTTTCGAGAATTGCTATCTAAGCGATGCGCAGAAGATCCGGCTATGCGAAATCTGCGGGGAGTTGCGGGCGGATTGGGTAAAGACATCCACCGGCTATGGCACGGGCGGAGCCACCATGGAAGACCTGGCGCTGATGCGGCGGCACTCGCCGGACTACGTGCAAGTGAAGGCCGCGGGCGGCGTGCGCGACCTGGACACGCTGCTGCAGGTGCGCGCGCTGGGTGTGACACGGGTGGGTGCGACGCGCACGGCCGCGATGCTGGAGGAGTGCAAACGGCGGTTGGCTCTGGCGGCCGTCGAGTAACTTCGCTGACGGCAATTTGCTTGCGGGCAGGATTGGGAATCGCCGGAAACTGGGCCGATTAACAATCGGCCCGCAGGTTGCCAACCTGCCCCACAAGCCGACGAGCTATGTTTTGGACAGTCTTCGCTGGATCCCTTTCTTGATCCGTTCGGCGAGCGTGCCGAAAGGCTGGTCGGTGGCCACGTAGGTCCAGGTTGCTCCGCGCTCCAGACGTTCTCCATCCTGGAAATGGATCGCGCCATTGCGGATCTCGGCAGTTGCCAAGGCGGCGCCAATCTCTTCTTTCAGGAAGGCGCGAAAGTCCTCATAAATCGCCCGCTCGCCGGTCAGGAACTTATGCAGCGGGTCGGCGCCGGTCCACGAAGCCCAATGGATGCCACCCTTCAATTCGGCGACATTCGCCAGGAAATCGGCCCACAGATCGTCGACGATGGCCAGAGCCAGTTGGCGTCCGGCTTGTTCCAGCGCATCTTTACCGATAGCTCCAATCAGATCGTCGTATTGCTCTTCGGGCGCGATGGAACGTAGACTCCAGGCAGGCGACCGCAGAATCTCGCGGCGCAAGGCGTACACCTCGCGGCGGTGATATTCAACCGCGCACTCGTATTTCCAGAGCGTCTCCCGAATCTGCAGGTTCTGGCCTTCGGCGGTGCGCTGCACACTGTCGATATCCGGATTCTCCGCGATCCCGAAACGCACCAGCAGATCGTCGTCAAGGCTAATGAAGAAGCGGGACGTGCCCGGATCGCCCTGCCGTCCGGCCCGGCCGCGCAATTGGTTGTCAATTCGCCTTGCCTCATGGCGATTTGTGCCAATAACGTACAGCCCGCCCAGTTCTACTACCTTCCCGCGGTCTTTCGGCGGATTACCGCCCAACAGAATGTCGGTACCCCGTCCCGCCATGTTCGTGGAGACGGTCACTGCCCCGAGTGCGCCGGCCTGTGCAATAATCTCCGATTCAGCCTCATCGTTCTTTGCGTTCAAGACCGCATGCTGTATACCGGCCGACTGCAATCTGCGGCTCAACGCCTCCGACTCCTCGACGCTGGCCGTGCCCACTAGAATCGGACGGCCGGTCCGGTGGACCTTTCGAATCTCTTCCACGAGCGACCGACTCCGGGCCTCCCTATCTGCAAACACCACATCGGGAAGATCCCGGCGAATTACGGTGCGATTTGTGGGGATTGCGGTTACGGGCAGTTGGTACACCTTCCGGAACTCTTCGGCTTGCGTGGCCGCGGTGCCGGTCATACCACAGACCCGCTCATACATTCCCACCAGGCTCTGCACCGTAATCGAACCGAGAATGCGGCCTTGCGCCTTCAACCGCACGCGTTCCTTTGCTTCGACGGCGGTTTGCAGGCCCGCCGGCCATCGGCGGTTCCGGGCGATGCGGCCCTTGAACTCGTCCACCAATTCGATCGCGTCTTGCTTGACTACGTAATCCACATCGCGCCTTAGCAGCGCACGCGCATGCAGGGCGTCCTGCACGGCGGTCAGGGCGCCAAGATTCCGCTCGTCGAACAGGCTTCCACAGCGCAGAGTTTCTTCCACGCGCTGGATGCCGGCATCGGTCAACTGCACGTTGCGCGCGAACTCATCGAGCGAGTAGTGTACATGCGGCTGAAGTTGGGCTACGACGGGATCGACGCGTTGCGCCAGTGCGGCGCCTTCGTGCACTCCGCCTGCAATGACGAGTGGGATGCGAGCCTCGTCGATCAGGATGGAATCGGCTTCGTCGATGACGGCAAATGCAAACGGCCGCTGGACCAGTTCTTCCGCGTAGCGGGCGAGACCGTCCCGCAGGTAGTCGAAGGCGACCTCATTCGCAGTCGAATAAGTCACATCGCACAGGTAGGCAGCGCGGCGTTGCTCCGTCGGCATGTTCTGCGAAATGTGCGCGACGGAAAGGCCGAACCAGTCGTAAATCCCACGCATCCACGCGGCGTCGCGGCGGGCGAGATAGTCGTTGGCGGTCAACACATGCGTACCGCGGCCTTTGCGCGCGCACCATATAACGGCAGGGACGGCGGCAAGTGTCTTGCCCTCGCCGGTCTGCATCTCCGCGATATGCCCGCGCTGCAATGCCAGGGCACCCAGGATCTGCGCATCGAACATCTGCAACCCAAGCACGCGAGTTGCGACTACGGCAGCCAGCGCGAACGTCTCGACCACGCCAGCGTCCCGCCGCAAGCCTCGTGCCGCGGACTTCAGTCCATCGCCGGTCAGACCGGATAACTCCTGCCGGCGCCTGGTAATTGCCCGCAGTCGATCCTCAGACTCACGATCTGCGAGACCGATGAAACGCAAGACGTTTCTTAAAGACACAAGTCCTCTCCTTTTCGTTTCTCTTAGGCTGTTTGCGATTACGATGGACTACGAGAAGAGAGAGGGCGGGGGAGGGGGCCGTTGGAACTGAACGGGAGCGTCCGGTTCGGGTTTGATTCGCGAGGAGTACGCAGGTGCGGTCCGCGCGACCGGTACGCAGGGGTGAGCGCGGCGGACTTGCCGTGGGGACTGTTGTTCGGCGCCGGCGCAACAGACGATTGCGACGGACGTTACGACACGCACGGACGGAGTGGCCGCCTGCGTCGAGAGCAAGGCCAGCAGCGCGGCTAATACGTATTTCGATACCGCTCGTGCCATTAATTCAGACTCTCACTTGCAGGGAGTGGCGCCGCTCAACTGACGCCACTCACACCGCGGGCAAAACTGGGGACTACACCGGTCTCGTTAGCTAGCGGATTTGCCGATGATGATTTTCGCCGAGACTGAAGTATGCTGGCCCAGGGTTTCCCCGGTGCTGATGACTCCCTCCAGGATGTACTCGCCCGGCGCGGGCGCGGTTATTGGAAATTTCGCATACCAAATTCCCGCATAGGTGTCGCCGGAAACCGACCCTGTCAAAATCGGCGCGACGGTAGGATTCGCTTTGATGTTGAAGGTGAAGTCGGCGTTACCGCTGTAGAACAAATCGTCGCCAGTAATCACGACCGTCACGCTTTGGCCCTCGGAAACGGCGCCGAGCGGCAGCGCGATCAGGAAAGTTTGAATGTCCGGGCCACTAACGCAGTTGAAGCAGGGAACGATCCCCTCGGGGTCTGTAATCCCGAGTTCGACCGTGGTGGCAAGAAAGCCTTCACTCACTGTGCCCGGCGTCACGTTCGGCGTACTGGCGGGATGTGGCAGGCCAATGAGGCTGGCATTGTTGGCCGCCAACAGCGGGCCAATACCCAGCAAGAAAACTGCAACGGTGAAAATACATACTTTGCGCATCTGTAGAAAACCTCCGGCTTGGGGTTGAAGTTTGAGACCGATCATTTCTGTTCGACTCACCCAAGCGAGTAAGTATGCGCTAGATGACCGGCAATTGTCAAGGTGCGAAAACGCTCGTGCGAAAAAGCTCAGGGAAATGCCTGAGGAAAACACCGGCTCGCAAAAGCGAGAACTGGTCGAATTAACAATCGGCCGCAGGTTGCCAACCTGCCCCGCACTTGTGTTAACATTCCCCACTTCGGGGAGGTACCCATGAGAACCATCGCCGTCCTATTCGCCCTGGCGCTCGCCGTGGCGCCCGGATGGACGCAGTGCCACAAACTTACGGAGATCAACACCACCACGCCCGAAGGACTACTGCTCCAAAAGGCCGGCCTGGAGGAAGACGCCGCCAAGAAGCTGGCCCTGCAGGAAGAGTTCGTCACGCAGTATCCGCAACACGAGGCCGCGGGCTGGGTTTACGAACAGCTGCTCAGTGCCTATGTCAAGGCTGGCGACGCCGATAAGGCGCTGGCCGTGGGCGGCAAGCTGGCTGCCATGCCTCCGGAATGCGTCGAGGACGCGCAGCAGACCCTGAAGGTGGCCGAGATGAAGAAAGATCCGGACTTGGTCCTAAAATGGTCGTCGACGACCGCCGAGTTGGCCCAGAAGGTGGTCGCCTCACCCCAGCCGAAGGATGCCGACGAAGTCGAGAACTGGAAAGCGCGCGTGGATTACGCCCGCCAAGTCAACACCTACACCGAGTACTCCCTTTACGCCATGTCGGTGCAGACTACCGACCCCAAGAAGCAGAGCGCCTTGATCGAAGCACTGCAGCAGCGCAATCCCAAGAGCGAGTATCTGTCCAAGGCTCTCGATACGCTTTTCGTCGCCTATCAAAAATCGGGCGCGACCGATAAGGCGGTGGCCCTGGCGCAGCAGGTTGCGGCAACTGGAAACCCGAGCGACGATATGCTGCTGGTTCTTACCCAGGATGCCGCCAAGAACAAAGACCGCGAGCATGTGCATGCTTATTGCGCCAAGCTGGTCGAAATTACGAGTTCCAAGCCCAAGCCCGACGGCGTCGCCGACGCGGACTGGACCAAGCGCAAGAACACCATCCTGGTGTTTGCCTATTCCACGAACGGCGAACAGTACTTCAACGAAGGGAAGCCGGCGCCGGCCGATCAGGAACTACGCAAGGCGCTGCCGCTGGCGGAAGAAGGCTCTGCGGTGAAGACGGAAGTGCTCTTTTACCTGGGCTTGGCCAACTACAAAATGGAGAAGGTCCAGGACGCCTATAACTTTTTTAAGGCGTGCGCGGCGGTGAAGAGTCCTTTTCAGGCGCAGGCCACCAAGAATCTGACCGCCATACGAACTCAGTATCACGGCGTCAAATGAACCTGCTGGTTCCGAATCTGGGATCCACATCGCTGAAGTACCAGATTCTGGAGATGCCCTCCGAGAGAGTGCTGGGCAGCGGGCGCTTTGAGCGGGTGCGGGATTATGGCGAAGCCATCGCCCAGATTGGCGCGGGCGGCATTCCGGTGGACGCGGTGGTTTTCAAAGCCGTACACGGCGGACCGCAATACCGCGGAACGTTCAAGATAGACGATGCCGTGCTGCTGGCCCTGGAAGAATTCCTGCCCGCCGCGCCGGCGCATAACGCCATCTATCTGGCGGCTATTCGCGCTTTCCTCAAAAGCCTGCCGGGCCTTCCGCTGGTGGCCGCATTTGAGACAGAGTTCCACGCTAGCGTGCCTGGATGCGCTCGCCTTTATGGCGTGCCCGCGGAGTGGCGCGCGGAAGGCGTAGACAAGTATGGGTTCCACGGCGCCTCGCACCAATACGTGGCCGAACGTTGCGCCGCGCTGCTGGGACGCCAGACGCGCCTGGTAAGCTGCCACTTGGGCGGCAGTTCATCGATGTGCGCCATCGACCGCGGCCGTTCCATCGACACCAGCATGGGATTCTCGCCGCAATCCGGCTTGGAGAACGCCACGCGCCATGGCGATCTGGACGCCTTCGCGGTGCTCTTCATGATGGAGCGCCACGGTTGGACCTGCGGGCAGGTGCGCGAACAGTTGGCCAGGGGCGGCGGGCTGGCCGGATTGTCCGGGATCGAAGGCGGCGATGTGCGCGACCTGGAAGAGGCCGCCGCGGCGGGCAATGCCCGTGCCGGTGAGGCGCTACAGGTCTTCGTCTATCAGGTGAAGAAGACCATCGGCGCTTATGCCGCCGCCATGGGCGGACTGGACGCCGTGGCTTTCACCGGCGGCATTGGGGAGAACTCTCCCAGCCTGCGTGCCGCTTGTTGCCACGGGCTGGAGTTCTTGGGGATCGCGGTGGACCCGGAATCGAACGAACACGGCACCGGCGATCGCGCGGTGTCGAACGGACCTGTGGCGGTGCTCTGCCTTGCCACCAACGAAGAGTTGATCGTGGCCCGGCGGGCCTTCCGATTGCTGAGCGGCGCGTGCGGTACACTCGCATCATGATCGATGCGGCGGTGCTGACCATCAGCGATTCCGTGCATGCGGGCACGCGCGCCGACTTATCCGGTCCCGCCGTGCGGCAGAGGCTGGAACAACTGGGCTGGGGCGTCTCGGTGACCGAAGTCGTTCCGGACGATGCCGCGCAGATTGAGCGGCGGCTGGCCGCGTTGGCCGACAGCCATCGCGTGGCGGCCATCTTCACCACCGGGGGCACGGGCGTATCCGCGCGCGATGTGACTCCGGAAGCCACACGTGCGGTATTGCACAAAGAGATTCCCGGTCTCGGCGAATTGATGCGCGCGCGCGGATCGCGTTCGACGGCCATGGCAGTCCTCTCGCGGGCTATTGGGGGGACGCGCGGCGATGTACTGATCGTGAACCTGCCCGGCTCGCCCAAGGGCGCTGTGGAGTCGCTGGATGCTATCGTAGAGTTGGTGCCCCACGTGCTCGACCTTCTGAGAGGGCGCACGGAGCATCAAGATGCGCAACGTTTTGGAAATGCGTAACGTCTGGAATTTCATGCCAAATCTGAGATGGATGTTCGCCGGGTTGCTGGCGGCAGGGCTGCTCGCTCAAGGGCAGCAGGACGCCCCCAAGGCCGAGACAGTCGAGGGCACTACTCCGGTGTTCCGCCTGCCGGTGGAAGTGGTAGTGGCGCCCGTAAGCGTGACGGACCACGATGGCGATAGCGTGGATGGCTTGGGTCCGGAGAAGTTCCGCCTCTTCGACAATGGCAAAGAGCAGAACATCCACGTGGACGTAACCTTCCCGCCCATCTCGCTGGTCATCGCGGTGCAGGCCAACGATCATGTTGAATCCGTCCTGCCGCAGATTCAGAAGATCGGCGTGATGATCGAGCCGATTGTGATCGGCGATCAGGGCGAAGCGGCCGTGCTGGCCTTCGATTCGCGCATCCGGCTGATGCAAGAGTTTACATCCGACCCCACCAAGATTACCGAAGCGCTGAAGAAGATTCACCCGGGCAGCAGCCAGAACCGCATGATCGATGCGGTGGAGGAAGCCGTGCGCGAGTTGCACGGCAGGCCTAGGAACCGCCGCCGGGTGGTCCTGCTGCTGAGCGAAACGCGCGACAAGTCCAGCGAGGCGCGCCTGCGGGAGACTTTGATCGCGGCGCAAGTCGCCAACGTCAGCGTGTATACGGTGGATATTTCGCGCATGGTGACCACCGTCATGGCCAAGCAGGACCCTGGGTACATCGATAACCGGCCTCCGGCGATGACGCCGATGCCATCGGGATACCCTCAGACTCCCAATACGGTGATGCAGACGACGGGCAGTCTGGGCAGCAGCGCGGAATTCGTCCCAGCGATGGTTGAGGTCTTCAAGGACGCCAAGGCCATTTTCAAGCAGAATCCGTCGGAGGTTTTCACCCGGGGGACCGGGGGCGAACAGTTCGGTTTCATGCGCCAACGCGGGCTGGAGGGGGCCATTGAGCGGCTCGGCGCTGAACTTCACAGCCAGTACATGGTCTCCTACAATCCCAACAACAAGGACGAAGGGGGCTTCCACGAGATCTCCGTGGTGGTGACCGGCCGCAAGGACGTCAAGATCCGCACCCGGCCGGGCTATTGGCTGGGTCCGAAGTGAGGGAGCGCGTCAACTCCCGCGCATCCAGTCCAGCGTGAGGCGGATGCCTTCGTCGTAACTCGTCTTATACACCTGCCCGAGCTTGCCCCGCAGCTTCGCATCGTCCAACAGCACGGGCGTCTCCTGTAGATACAACATCTCGGGCAACTCGCGCATCAACGGATTGAACCAGCCCAGCACGCGCAGCGTGGTGCGGCCGGCGCTGCGGAATTTCGGATCGCGTCCCGCTGCCTGGTAGATCTTCTGGATGAACGCCAGCGTCGAGATTGCGCCCGATCCGGCGAAATTCCAGGCTTGCCCGTAGCAATCGTCGCGCGCAGCGAGTTCCGCAATTACCGGCCCCGCATCCGGCACGAACACGAATTCGTGCAGCGGACTCACCGGTCCCAGCCAGTTGGCCGTTTTGCCCGCCAGCGCCGCGCGGAAAACCGGATTGGCAAGGCTGTTATCGGCATAGGGCCCGTAGAAGTCAGGCAACCGCACCACCATGCTCTTGAATAGCCCGCGCTCGCCCGCCGCCATCAGGATGTCTTCCTGCTCTTTGCGGAACTGCCCCTTAACCGAAACCGGCACGCGCGGATGCGTCTCGGCTACTCTCTGCGTTTGGGGAATGCCATAGCTGTAGACACCCGTCACCAGCACGAACCGCTGAACTCCGGCGGCTGCCGCCGCGTCCACCGCGACGCGCATCATAGGCGGGTACAATTGGAAGTCCGTGTACGGCACGCCCAGAGTGTAGACGATCGTATCCACGCCGTGCGCCGCCTGCTTGGCTCCGCCGGCATCCGATAAATCGGCGGCGACGATCTCCGCGTGCGGCAGCTTGCCGAATGCCGCTTCGAGCTTGCCTGCGGTGCGCCCCACGGCGCGGAACGGGGTTCCTCGGCGGTCCAATTCCATTCCCACATACCGGCCGATCGGTCCGGCCGCGCCAAAAATCGCCACCTTTTCCATGATTGCTACAATAGTCGCATAATGCCGGGAACCCTGAATACGCGCGTGACCAGCCTGGAAGAATCCATGCGACGGGTGTTTACCGCGCTTGACGCGCTGACCGAAAAGGAAAAGAGGCTGGACGACGTTCTGGTTCTATTGACGGAGGCGCAGATCGCCACGCAGCAAAGCTTCCAGGAGACGGACAGGCGCTTCCAGGAGACGGACAGGCGAATCGAGGCGCTCGCCCAGAAACTCACCGAGTCGCACCTCCAGCTAGACGAGCGAATCAAGAATCTGGTGAGCGCCATCGGAGACTTCATTCGGACCAGGCAATAGTCCCAAAATGATTCAAACGCTATTCGGCACAGTCGAACAAGAGCCATCTCTCCTGGAGCGCTTGAAGAGCGGCGTGCAAAAGACCCGTGCGGGTCTGGTCACGCGCCTTGAGGACATGCTCCAGGGAGCCAAGCGGATCGACGCCGATTTGCTGGACGAACTGGAATTCACGCTGATTTCTTCCGATATCGGCGTGCGCACCACCGAAGAGATTCTAGACCGCATCCGGGAGCGCGTGGACCGCAGCCTGGTGGGCGATGCCGCTGAATTGGAAGGGCTGATTCGCGAGCACCTGCTCGAAATCCTGCAAGCATCCGAGCGCCCCATGCCGCGCGTGGCCGAGCCGCCCGCCGTGATTTTGGTAGTGGGCGTGAACGGCTCCGGCAAGACCACCACCATCGGCAAGCTCGCGCACCGTTTCCGCGCCGAGCAGCGCGGCGTGCTGCTGTGCGCCGCCGACACGTTCCGCGCCGCCGCCATCGAGCAACTGGAGATCTGGGGGCAGCGTACGGGCACCGACGTGATCCGCCAGCAGCAGGGCTCCGACCCCAGCGCGGTGCTCTTCGATGCGTTGCAATCGGCGCGGGCGCGCAAGATCGATTATGTGATCGTGGACACCGCCGGCCGCCTGCAAACCAAGACCAATCTGATGGCCGAGTTGGAAAAGATGCGCCGCACGGCCGCCCGCGTGATTCCCGATGCGCCGCACGAAGTGCTGCTGGTGATGGACGCCACCACCGGGCAGAACGGCCTGGAACAGGCGCGCAAGTTCACCGAAACTTCCGGGGTGACCGGCATCGTGCTCACCAAGCTGGATGGCACGGCCAAAGGCGGCATCGTGGTGGCCATTGCGCGCGAGTTGAACATCCCCATCCGATACGTGGGCATCGGCGAGAAGGCGGACGATCTGTTGCCGTTCGATGCCGAAAAGTTCATCGCGTCCCTCTTCGAAAAATGAACGGTCTTCAACAGGAAACCGACGCCCGGCATCTGCGCGAGGCGCTGGAGCTGGCACGGAAGGGTGACGCCCAAGCCAGTCCCAATCCGCTGGTGGGCGCGGTCCTGGTGCGCGATGGCCAAGTCGTGGGACGCGGATTCCACACGTGGGCCGGTGTGAAACATGGCGAGATTCTGGCGCTCGAAGAAGCCGGCGACCTTGCCCGCGGGGCCACGCTGTATATCAATCTGGAACCCTGCTGCCATCAAGGACGCACCGGCCCCTGCACCGCCGCATTGATCCAGGCAGGCCTGGCGCGCGTGGTAGCGGCGCTCGAAGACCCCAACCCGCTGGTGGCGGGCGATGGGCTGCGGCAACTGCGCGCGGCTGGCGTCCAGGCCGAAATCGCCGGCGCCTTCACCGCCGAGGCGGAAAAACTGAACGAGGCATTCGTGCACTTCATGCGCACGCGCCTGCCGCTGGTCACGCTGAAAACCGCCCTTACGCTGGATGGCAAGATCGCCGCGCCCGACGATAACCGCGGCTGGATCACCAGCGAAAAAGCGCGTGCGGATGTGCAGCAGCTTCGCCATCGTTCCGACGCCATACTCACCGGCATCGGCACGGTGCTGGCGGACGACTGCCTGCTTACGGATCGCTCCGGCCTGCCGCGCAGCCGGCCGCTGCTCCGCATCGTGCTCGATTCGCGCTTGCGCTTGCCGCTCGATTCGCAGATGGTTCGCAGCGCGGACGGCGATGTGCTGGTGGCGGGAACTTCGGCGGCGCCCGCCGAACGCCGCAAAGCGCTCGAAAGCCGCGGCATCCGGGTGCTGATCCTGGATGGGCGAGACGGACGCTCCGATTTGCGCGCCGCCATCGAAGCAGTCGCCCAGCAGCAGTATCTCTCTGTCTTGATCGAGGCCGGAGCCAAAGTGAATTGGGCTGCGCTCGAAACAGGCGTAGCCGACAAAGTGTTCTTCTATTACGCGCCCAAGATTCTGGGCGGGCTGGAATCGTTGTCTATGGCGGGGGGTGTGGGGCGGCGGCGGCGCGCCGACGCGATTCGCATCAACCGCACTGAGTTGCACCGCATCGCGCCCGACGAGTTCGCGGTGGAAGGCTACATCGTCAAAGAGGGCTGAATGTTTACCGGGATCATCGAGGAGCTGGGCGCCGTAGAATCCATCGAGAGCCGGGCCGCCGGCGCGCGGCTCAAGATCCATTGCCGGACATCGCTGGAGGATATGACCGAAGGCGCCAGCATCGCGGTGAATGGCGTGTGCCTTACTGCGGTGGACTTGCGCCCGGAGTCGTTCTCGGCGGATCTCGCGCCGGAGACCCTGCAGCGCAGCAACTTGGGCGCGCTACGCGCGCTTTCGCGCGTCAATCTGGAGAGGCCGCTAAGGCTGGACGGCCGCCTCAGCGGACATATCGTACAAGGCCATGTGGATGCGACCGCGGAGTTCCTATCGCTAGAAGCGCTGGGCGACGAGAACTGGTGGCTGAAGGTGCGCGTACCCGTCCAACTTGATCCGTACCTGGTCTACAAAGGCTCCGTAGCGATCGATGGCATCAGTCTGACCATTGCGGCGCTGGAAGGCGACGTACTGTCCGTTACCGTCATTCCGCACACTTACCGCAACACGACGCTCGGAACTTATCAGCCGGGCAGCCGCGTAAATATCGAGTGCGACATCCTGGCTAAGCACGTGGAGAAATTAATCCGCGATTTGGACTTAAGACCCCGGCTCACCGTCGAACGCCTGCGCGGCGAGGGCTACTGATTGGGCTCCGCGCTCGTGCTATGAATTGCCAGCGCGCCTTCATACGGAGCCTCATCCTCCGATCCGACAATCCACACATTGCCCGGCGAAACGGCCACACCCGCGAACAGCACGTCGGACACAAATGTGCCTTTCACGGGACTCGGACTAGGCACGATGCTCCAGGTGGCGCCGTTCCAATTCATTAGCAGCGTCCCCTGCTGGCCGGAACCATCTGCCGCGTTGTAGGACCCGAACGCCCAGATATCCGTCGCCGACACCGCGGCGATCCCCTGTAATCGATTCGACTGGTATATGCTGTTCGGCCCCATGTTGGGGCTGGTCACCACCGTCCAACTGGCGCCATCCCAGTGCTCGATCAGCGTTAATGTGGCCGCTTCCTTAGGTGGTGGAACCGGGGTGGAGAAACCCACGGCCCACACGTCGTTGGGCGCCAGCGCCACTACACCGTTCAACTGACTCGCGCCCGTCCCCACGCTGGGGCTCGCCACCGTTTTCCAGCTTGTGCCGTCATAGTGCATCACCAGGGTCCGGCTGTTATCGTTCTCCGGCCCCTGAAACCCCACGGCCCATACATCGTTCGACGCGTCCGCCGATACGGCGAACAGAAACGCATCGTTTGTCACGCGCGACGTGGCGGCCCAGGATGCGCCGTCCCAGTGTTCAAACAGGAAGTTCAGAATCTCTCCGCCATCGGTCAACAAACTGCCCACGGCCCAGATATCGTTCGCGGAAATAGCGGACATGGCCTTCAGGCTGGGCTGGTCTCCGGACGCGAATGTGGGGCCGGGAAAAACGTTCCACTGCGTACCGTTCCAGCGTTCGATCACCTGCCCCGGATTCGCCTCTCCGATACCCACGGTCCCCACAGCCCACGCGTCCGTGGGAGAGATATCCGCCACGCCACCCAAGGAGCTGGTGTTGTGGCCCTTGATTCCCGGCGCCGCAAATGCCGTCCACGTAGTGCCATCGAAGTGGATGGTTTCCTGGCCCACGGCCCAGATGTCGGTCGGAGAAAACGCGGAGACCGCCGCCAGCCCGTTGTTGAAGTTCTCGTTGGGGGTCGGCACAACTTGAAAGATCGACTGTCCCGCGGCCTTCGCGGGCACGCATACTGCCGCCAGTCCCGCCGCCAATAAGATCTTAGATGTTCTGCGATCGCTAACTCTCATTGTTCAACCCTATCAGTAGGCTACGCAGATGCGTGTGAAGGAGAAGTAAATACCTTGTAAAAAGGGGGCCGGATGCGCGTTGCCTACCGGTGGTATGCAATACAAGCGTGGCGGAAATCGGTTTACCCTGTGACGGCACACCATACGGCCGCCATTCCCGTGAGCAACAGGGTAACATAACAGTTAGGTCACTAGCGCCATGTCCTCCGTCGTGTAATCGAGATTTCGCAACAAGGCTAAGATATCCACCAGGCATGTGTGACGATGCCGGCGGCGGCGATGGCGGCGGTTTCAGCCCGCAGGATCAGGGGGCCGAGCGCGACCGGCGCCCATCCGGCGGCGGCGGCAGCGGCCCTTTCCGCGTCCGTCCAACCACCTTCCGGGCCGGTTAATAGCGCCACGGAATCCGAGCCGTGGCGTTCCGTCGGCGGAGGGATCAGGGTCAGCAGCGGTGGCGCGCCGGGCTTCTCGTCCAGGAAATAGCGAAGGCCCATGCCCTCCGCAAGAGTACTCGTCAGTGCCGCGGCCAATAGCTGGGGTTCGCCGATCTCGGGCGGGCCCCGGCGGCGCGCCTGCTGGCTGCTCTCGTGGGCGATGCGCCGCCAGCGCTCGGCCCGTTTGCGGGCGGCCTCCAGCAGTCCCTTCTCGGAGCGCGCGGCGTTTACGGGCATGATCGCCGCCACGCCCAGTTCGGTGGCTTTCTCGACGAGCCACTCGAAACGATCGAACTTGACGAGCGCGGCGAAGATGGTGACGCTCACAGGCAGAGCCGGCGTGTCGAGCGCTTCGACGATGCGGAAGACCACGCGCTCCTTTTCAATTGCGGCGATCTCGGCCAGATAGACGCCGTCGCCGTCGGAGACCTCGAATTGTTGTCCCGGTTCGGCGCGTAGCACGCGGGAAAGATGGCGGGCATCTTCGCCGCGTAATTCGGCAGCATGGTTGCGGACGCGATCGACCAGAAACCGGCGGCGGGCCATGTGACGATGTTCGCACGGCGCACGCACTCTCGCGTGCCGCTCCGCAATCCTCCGCGGCGCAGCGGAGTGCTTTGAAGCCGGCTGGCGGCGTCACTATGAAGACTCGGCAGTCAACAACAGGCAGGCATGGACGCCTGCCCCACGGGCCATCCCGACAGATCCGGAGGTGCGCTCCAAACTACAATACAGTCTTATGATTGCCTTGCTGCGAGGCGTGCTGCTGGAGAAGCATCCGAACCAGGCGGTGGTGGATGTGGGCGGCGTGGGCTACGATGTCGCGATCCCGATCTCGACCTATGCGCGCCTGCCCGATGCGGGTACTGAAGTGCGGCTCCGCATCCACACACACGTACGCGAAGATGCGCTGGCGCTCTACGGTTTTCTCACCCAGGACGAGAAAGCACTGTTCGAAAAGCTGATCTCGGTGAGCGGTATCGGTCCGAAGATGGCCATGGCGGTGCTTTCCGGCATTCCGGCGCTAGACCTGATCGCCAACATCCGGCGCGGCGAAGTCGACCGGCTGGTGCGCATCCCCGGCGTGGGTAAGAAGACCGCCGAGCGCATGATCCTGGAGTTGCGCGACAAGATGCCCGCGCCTTCCGGCGAAGAAGGGGCGGCTTCGTCCGGCGTGCCCGGCGTGCCCAGCGGGGCGTTGACGGCCGTCGAGCAGGACGTACTTTCGGCGCTGCTCAATCTGGGCTGCGCGCGTCCCGCCGCCGAAGCCGCCGTGCGCAAGGCGCGCGCAGGCGGGGCGCCTCCAGCACCGGACACTGAGTTTGAGCCGCTCTTTCGGCGCGCCTTGGAACTGGTACGGTAAGCTGAAACGAATGCCCGATCGGGATCTTGTTTCCGGCGCGCGACAGCCTGAAGATGCGCAGTTCGAAGCCGGACTCCGGCCGCGCAACCTTGCCGACTTCGCCGGCCAGAAAAAACTGAAGGAAAACCTGGCCATCGCCATCGAGGCCGCGCGCCTGCGCGCCGAAGCCATGGATCACGTGCTGCTCTACGGTCCACCGGGCTTGGGCAAAACTACGCTCGCCAGTATCATCGCCGAAGAGCTGCAAGTTCCCATCACCATGACCTCCGGACCGGTGCTGCAGAAGAAGCTGGACCTGACGGGCATCCTGAGCAACATCCGCGCGCGGCAGGTCTTCTTCATCGACGAGATCCACCGCCTCATGCCCGATGTGGAGGAGATGCTGTATTCGGCGCTGGAGGATTTCCGGGTGGACATCCTGGTGGGCGCCGGTCCGGGTGCGCGCACGCACTCGCTGCCCATGCCGCGCTTCACGGCCATCGGCGCGACTACGCGGCAGGGGCTGATCAGCGCGCCTTTGCGGGGCCGCTTCGGGCTGGTGCTGCGCCTCGATCCATACGCGGTGGACGAGTTGACGGTCATCGTGCAGCGTTCGGCCCGTCTACTGAGCGTGGGTATCGACGACGATGCGGCAGCGGAACTGGCGCGCCGCTGCCGGGGAACGCCGCGCATCGCTAATCGCCTGCTGCGGCGCGTGCGCGACTATGCACAGGTGCGCGCCGATGGGCGCATCACGCAAGCCGTGGCGCAAACTGCGTTGAACCTGCTGGAAGTGGATCGCTTCGGCCTCGACGAAATCGATCAGAAGATCATGCTGACCATCCTGGAGAAGTACCGCGGCGGACCGGTCGGGCTGAACACCATTGCCGCTTCTATTTCCGAAGAGGCCGATACCATCGAAGAGGTTTACGAGCCGTATTTGATTCAGCTCGGCTTCCTGAACCGCACGCCGCGCGGGCGGGTGGCGACGGATGCGGCGTACGAATATTTTCAGATTCAGCGGCGCTTTCGGGGCGACCACCCCGCGCTGTTTTGAGGGCTATGTTTCGATGAAGACGGTCTACCTGGGCTTGGGATCGAACCTGGGCGACCGCCAGGCGACGTTGCAGGCGGCCGTGCACGCGCTCGAATCGCCGCGGCTGCACATAAGCCGGGTCTCGCCGATTTACGAAACCGAGCCCATGGATGTGCCCGGGCTGCACTGGTTTATGAATCTGGTGGCGGAGGCCGAGACCGATCTGTTCCCACTTCAGTTGTTGCACCGCGCCGGCAAAGTTGAAGCTCAACTCGGGCGCCGGCGCACCACACCCAAGGGACCGCGCACGATCGACATCGACATCCTGCTGTATGGGAATGCCGTAATGACAACGGCCGCGCTCGAAATTCCGCATCCGCGGTTTCGCTCCCGCCGTTTCGTGCTGGCGCCGCTGGCGGACCTGGCTCCCGACCTGCGCGACCCGGTGACCCGGAAGACCGTACGGGAATTGCTGGCGGAACTGCGCGGGCAGGTGGTGCGAAGGATGAGTTAAAATCGAACCATCTTTCGGCAAAGTCGCGGCGAAGCTATGGTAAAGCCGTTCCAACAGATACGCGTAGGCGCCCTTACCGGCGACGCGGTGAAGGCCAAGACAGGCAAGACGTGGGAAGAATGGTGCAAGATCCTGGACAAGGCCGGCGCCCGCATGATGGACCACCAGGAGATCGCCCGCCTGCTGCAAGAACAGACTGGCCTGCCACACTGGTGGTGCCAGATGATCGCGGTCGGATACGAGAATGAGCGCGGCATCCGCCAGGATGACCGGCGCGAGTCCCCTGGCAAGCGTTATCAAGTGACGCTGGCCAAGATCGTGCCTGCTCCGCGCGCGTCGGTGTGGGCGGCATGGCAGGACCCAGCCACGCTCGCGAAATGGCTGCCGGGCGTGAAATTCGAAGTTTCCAAGACCGTGCCGCTTAAGACCCTGCATCTGGACTGGTTGGACGAGACACGCGTGACAGTCCGCTTCTATGAACGCAGCGGTAAGACCAGGTTGGTGGTTTCGCACGGGAGACTGGGGGAAAGCGATGCAGCGCGGCGCCAGATTTATTGGGAGGCGGCTCTGGATCGGTTGAAGGGCCTTATGGCGGGGTGAACCGGAACGCGGCGCCGCGCTATGCGGGCCCTTCCCAAACACTGGCGCTAGCGACTACACTCTTCGGTGAGGAGTTGCATTCTCGATGAGGCATCTTTTTCTAGCGAGTCTGGCCGCGCTGACCTCGGCCGCGGTGCCGGGCGCGGTCTTCGGACAACTGAATCAAGTGCGAGGCAACGCGCCCGGCAATGTGCCGCAAACCAGTTATTCCGTCCATCGACTGAGCGCCGATCACGCCGAGGGCATCACCACCCTGGACATGAACGGCGATGGGCGGCCGGATATCTTGAGCGGGGCGTATTGGTATGAGAATCCGGGGCCGCAAGGCGGCGAGTGGAAGCGCCACCAATACCGCGCCGTCGATATCGTCGGAGAATTTGTGTCCGACTGCGGCGAGTGGGTAGTGGACGTGAATCACGATGGCGCGCCGGACGTGGTGACGGCCGGCTGGATGACGGATGGATTGTTTTGGTACGAGAATCCGAAGAAGCCGGGAGTCATGTGGGAGCGCCACTTCATCACCCACTCGGTCGAGACGGAGGGCGGCTGGATGGCGGACCTCAATGGCGACGGCCGGCCGGACCTGGCGCTGGCGCATTACGGCCGCTCTGGAATTATTTGGGTGGACTTCGCCGGCCCCGAGCCGAAGGTGCACCACGCGGGCGGCCACGACCAGGATGGCCACGGCATCGGCATGGCGGACATCGATGGCGACGGCAAAATGGATCTTCTGACGCCGCATGGCTGGTTCAGGAATATCGACGCCGATCGCGACCAGTGGGAGTGGCACGGCGATTGGGATCTGGAGGAAGCCGGGTTCCCGATAATTGGCTACGACGTGAATGGCGACGGCAAGACGGATATCATCTACGGCCGCGGACACAGCTACGGCCTGTACTGGCTGGAGCAGCAGGGCGACGCCGCGAAGCGCCGCTGGGTCAGGCATACCATCGACGAATCGTTCTCCCAGGTGCATGCGCTGAAGTTGGCGGACATAGACGGCGACGGCCAAATGGAGTTGCTGGCCGGAAAACGCTACCGTGGTCACGACGGCCACGACCCCGGCTCCTACGATCCGCTGGTAATCTACTACTACAAGATCGACCGCAAGACCGGCGAATTTACGAGATATCCGATCTCGGTGAATGGCACGGCTGGCGCGGGGACGCAGTTCGTGGTGGCGGACCTGGACGGCGACGGTGACATCGACCTCGCCACGGCGGGCAAGACGGGCGTGCATTTCTTCGAGAATTTGAAGATCGACTTGGTGCCGAAAGCGCAGCGGGAGAAGGAGTTGGTGCTGGACAAGAACTGGCCGTTTGAGGGGGAGGGGTCGCAGACGAAGTGGCAGCACTGAGGAGCGCTTGTGAGGCATGTTAGAGCGTTTTGTGGGACTGTCCTCTAAGCTCGCGTGAAGCTCCGACGCCATCCCGGCGCCCGCCTGCCGCCGGCCATGGAAGCGGGGGCCTTCGGCTCGCATTTGGAAACTGTAAGAACTTTCAGCTCGACGCGGATGCCCAGTCCGTGTAATTACGGATTAGGTTTCTATGTGAAACCAAGTTGTGTGCCTCGCCCCTTGCGTCCTCGCGGCTACGTTTCGACCGATCTCTCGTCTTTTTCGCGTTAGTTTCGCCTAGTTTGCCGCGTTGAGTACATCTCGATTGCGTTGCGTCAGTCGGATTCTTCGGAACTGTATCGCCGGCGCCAGGGCGGCGGCATCGTCGTCATCGGAACCACCGGGTGCATCCCCCGCCTCCGCTCCCACTCGCCGCGCCTGCCAGGCGGCGGCAAACTGGGCCAGTTGATCGACAGAGAGTTGCTCGCTTTTTGCGGTTGCGTCTGGCATCCAATAGCTCGCGCAACAGGGTCTCGATTTTGCTCCGTTCGGTGAACTCGCGGTCCAACTGCTTCGTCAGGTCCGGCACCATCTGCTGTAGGGCCTGTGGATCTTCCGGAAGGCGGGCGCAATGTGCGCGAACGTGGCGCGACGGGTAGCGGCTTTGGCAAGGAACCGGCCTAGAGGCCGGAAACAAGGGGCGGTGGCTGGAGACCGCAAAGCGGAAAGTGACACTAAAGCCGGCATCGCCTTTCGGAACTCTTTCCTGGAGTGTTGCGCGTCACAGCGCATTCCCCGTAACTCTATGAAAACATGTTAGCGCTAACGGGAATCGAAGACGTTTGGTATGGGTCCGCCCGTGGTACCCAGTGCTAAGTAGTTGATTCTACGATCTCCTGGTTATTGAAATGCTGTCCCGTTCCGTCGTGTACTTGCATGGGATGACATGGGGATGACATGGCAGCCCCCCGAAGCCTTGCCGATTGCCCGGTGATCCTTGGACGGGTGGGCAGCCGTTCGCGGGGTTACAACGGTCTTTTGTGGCTTGGCCGGTTTTTCCTTTGCGCCGTTGCCGCGCGCCAGGCGCGGAGCCGTCACCTTCGGAAGAAGGTATCCCAGAATTCAGCCGTCTTGCCCTGGGTTCCGCCGATCCGCCTCAGAATTTCCGTATTCCGTTTTCTTGCTGGTTATAGCGGGTAGGAATTCTTCGGGCAGGCGATCACCCTTTGCCAAATTACACTGCCAACAGCTTACGCAAAGATTTCCAGCAGCGTGAGCACCGCCGCGAATCAGGGGTACCTTGTGGTAAACTTGCCTCTCCAATCGTTCGGTCAACCGTTTACACCAGTAGCACGGCAAAGGCGTCTCGCCATTTGCCAGTTCGTAGATCCTTTGAATCCTGTTTTTCCCAATGCGGCATCCCATCCGCTCCGCTCGTCGCCTCGCTTCTTGGAGAAGTACCTTCGGCCGGACCTCCTCATATGCCCTGTGCCCCCTGCTCCAATCGGCAGGCCTTCGAGCTGTTGACTCTAAGCACGCCCGGTCCCAAGCCCATGCCCCGTTGTCGTCGAACACCCGTAGTTCAGGAAACGGTAACACCGGAGTAGGGTGAGTTCTCGCTGAGTGGTGAACAGCGTAATTCTGCGCGGTGTCATCAAGGGGCCAAGTTATTCTGCGCGCAGCTTCTCGGTTCTTTGCTTGGTCGCGCTGAACCCTGCGCCTCTCTTGCTCCGCCAGGGCCTCTCCATCGTTGCCAAATAGTAGCGCCTGGAAAACCGGTGTCTGTGCCATTGCCTGCTCAAGGATTCTAACTCCAAACAGAGGAAAGCCGTTTACTATCAAATGTTAACTCATGCCGGAATTGAACCCCCAATGGGTGCCCGTTTGCTGCACGTGGGGCATACCTACCGTGTGATCATTAATTCTCCTTGGTTGGGATAAACTTCGGATACATTTCTTTTAGGTACCTCCAGCCCGAACTTTGACTCGCGTTGTAGTTCAACCGCTCCTGGAAGAATTTCAGGCGTCCGGTACATTGCTCGATGACTTCGGACCATGACTTAGCCCAGATTGTAATGTTGAAGTTCTTTTGCGGGTCGTCAGGGCCTTGAAGTGCGATGCCCCTGGGTCTGCCTTTTTGTTCGGTTTTGAACCGGGCCTCGTCCGTGACCTCGTTTGACACCGACCAAAATGTCCACGTAGTACTCACGCCTTGAAACCGTTCATCCATCGCGACGGCGAAAGCATAGCTCTCGGTCTGGTTTAACACCTTCGAACTAATCTTTTCCGACGGAACGCTTTAACTCGATCACCAAATGATGTCGCCCCTCAGACGGATGGCGATTCAAAATCTTTGAAATCACTACGTCCACTACACCCTCGGAACCGTCTGCTCGCAGCACTGGTGTATCTAGGGTCAACATTCGAAGGCAACATCCTTCAAGTGCCTACGGCAAAGATCCAGGTATTACGGGACACAAGTTTATGAAGCTGAGACCGCTCCAATAGGGCTGCCTTCATCTTTTCATCGTAAAGGAGAAATTCTAACCCTTTTAGGAACTCCAACCTGTCCGCGACAATCTTAGAAGCATTAATCATTGCGGTGAGCGATGTTCGCTGAAGCAGGGCTGCAAACTCGTCCTGCTTATCTTTGGGAAGGCCGACAACCTCTTCGAGTATGGAGTGCACCGAGGCAGGATTGGTTTCGATGGCATATCGAAGCAAATTGAACGTCAATTTTCTGTTCTTTGCCTTCGTTTCCCTAAATTAAGATACATAAGACTCTAGGCTGACCGCGACAACATCGAACATTTGGCGCTCTGTCTTTTCGAGAACGTCTTGTGGGTCCCCACTGTAGGGGTAGACGTTTTCTTCCTTCCACTTTTCTACGACTAACGCGGCTTTCTCTGCGTCGCGCTGAAAAAATGGTTCCGCATTTGTTGTTTGGCTACATCGAGTAGTTTACGCAGGTCCGCGAAGTCATCCATTTCGATGGTTCCGGCCTCGTCCATCTCGTCAAGAAGCTTGCTCCGAAGATAAGCGGTAAAGTGGTAACCCGGCGCTTGTATTCCAGGCGGAAGCTCGCGAATAGTGGCTCCGCTCTGGCCGCAAAGATAGAGCGTGCGCTCGATGGCTATTTTCCACTCGATGATCGTGAGATACGCTTCGTACTGTTTTCCATTCTCAGCCGTGAACATCGGCAGCTTGTAATCAGCAGTGAAATCTTCGAGCGATGCCGGATCAACCATCATTCCGTCATAGGTAGTGCGGACATATGGGTATTGCTTCAGGTAGAGGGCTAACACTTTGTTGAGTTCGGAGACACATTTCTCGCCTTCAAGAGAAGCTTGCGTGCTGATGACGTTTGAGAGTCTAACAGTGGTGCCGGGCTCGACTCGTTGGCTGGGCTGTTCTTCAGTGATCTCGAGCCTATGTTTGTCGCTACTCGTGCCGATTATGCGGAACTTCTTCAGCGTCCCGTGGTCAAGGTAGGCTGTTTCCCATTCGACGTTCTCGCAAACACCGAAGACGCGGAACCGACCTTGGCCCCGCTTGCCGTGCAAGGTTCGCTTATCGCGTTTGGTTTGGCGCTCGGCCCGCTTCCACGAACCACCGAGCTGTCCGAATCCTGCCACTGCTTCGGGCATGGTGATTCCGGAACCGTTGTCGATCACGAGAATATGGTCAATTCAGCCGAGTTGGCGGCGATTAACTTGGACGGCAACTTCAGTCGCGTCGGCGTCTACGCTGTTCCAGATCAATTCAGCGATGCTTAAAATGGGCTTCTTGGCCTTTGAAAGACGGTCAATATGGTCTTGCCGTACGTCGAGTGTGAGGGTTTGCATGTGGCGGCCCGGCGAACCGAATGAATTCATTATCGTACCGCCAAGAATATGTCTGCGGGAACCGGAAAGAGCGAATTTGTTTCCGAGATTGTAGCGTGCCATCAGAACGGAACCTGTCCACCAGCGGTGCGGTCAGCTCCGTGTTGCCGACGGCGGCTCCAAATCTCCTCGGAAAGACCCAAACTGAGTTCGGAGCGTTAATCGGAAAAGGACTTGCGACTGTGCAGCGTTACGAAACCCTGGTCCCGCCCAAAGGCAAGGCGCTCGTGCGGCTTGAAAAGTTGGCTTGGGAGAATGGCTTCAAGGAGTACGCCAACGCCTTCAGGGGCGCGCTGATTGCCGAATTCGGAATGGATCGGGAGACGCCCGACGAGCGGCCCTTGCCGCTCGTCAGAACAGGCGGCGTTGTCATCGCAGGACCGGAAACAGCGGAAGGGGAAAACAAGTTGGCCGCATTCTGTCAGGTAATGCGCGAAGCGAACTGGCCTGGCCCTCGTGGGAAAGCGGCACGGAAGGAAATGAAACTGATAGAGCGGGGCATTCAGAGGGTGCTCAGAGAACCTGTAGAGGTCGGCCGCGCGAAGCCAGAGGAGGCGGGCGCAGCAGCGATTATCAGACTTCACCGTGACGGCCTTCAACCGCAAGACATCGCCGAGAAACTGAATGTCACGATAGAACAGGTTGATGGCGTTCTGTCGTTCGACGCGGAGGAACATCAATGAAAGGTTCGATCACAAAATATACGATTACGGGTTCCAGTCGCCCGCGCTGGCGCTTTCGGATCTACACCGGCAAGGATGAAGTGGGACGAAAGCTCTATGAAGGGCGCGGCGGATTCGCCATCGAACAGGTCCTCGAAGGCGAAGACGGTGGCATCCTCTCCACCGGACGGAAGCTACGGGCATGCACAGGGTTCACGGCCGGTCGGCCAGGTCGGTGGCAACCCCGACTCTTTTCCGAAGGACCAAGACCGAAAGAGCGATTGATCCAGGTAGTCAAGCTGCACGGGTCGGCAACGTGGAAAAGGGGCGGCGCGAACCAGCCGCTGGAAACCGGCTGGGCTATGCCCACCGCTCACGATTGCTTACTATATTTTGGTTACAAGAGCGTTCCGCAGGAAGAGCCCTTCATCACGCTGCACACGATTCTGAAGGCCGCACTGCTGCGGTGTGAAGCGGTAATTGTGATCGGATTCCGTTTTGGCGATCCCTACATCCGCGAACTCTTCGATTTCGCACTCCGGGCCAATCCGACCCTCAGAGTCCTCTGTAGCCTTACTCGATCACCGGAGCCAAATTCTGCCCTCGCGACCATGATGGAGCGGTTTACGGGCCGAGTACATGTGCTTACTGATTCCGCGAGTCAGCCAATTCGATTTGGGGACCCGACGCTTGCCGATATGCTCGAAGCGACCTTGAGAAATGTCCGCCAAACCGATGCGGTCGCTTGACTCTGACCGCGACATTGATTGAAATCTCGATACACGGTTTTCGGCGGTTACCACGGAGGATCGATCTCTCTGGCGGCCGGCAACGGCACTTCTTCCGATTGCCGAAAACTTTGCGGACCCATGGCTTACCCTAGAATGGGAGGCGAGAACCGTGAGTGCGCGAAACAAGCACGGGGAGTGCCCGTACTGCGGCCGAACCGCCAAGCTGACAAGGGATCACGTTCCGCCACGGGCCTTGTTTGGGGCGAGACCCCGTGAACAGCTAATGACCGTTTTGTGCTGTTCCGAATGCAACAGGGCGGCCTCGCTGGATGATGAGTACTTCCGTTTGAATCTGGCGCTCCGAGACGACCTCGGCCAAGAGCCGGATATCGTCGAGATCATTCCGGCCGTATTGCGGTCGCTGCAACATCCAGAGGCACCCGGACTACGGGCAGATTTTCTCCGGGGTGTCCATAACGCCACCGTGGTGACGCCCGCTGGCCTCCTTCTCGGCAGCAGGCTGGCGCACAACGTGGATCTCGATAGGTTGGGACGTGTCCCCAGCCGGATTGTCAAAGCCATGTTCCGCCGCCACCACGGCTTCAGGCTGCCGGAAGCTTACGAGGTCTATACCTGCGCAGCCTCCGGTCTAACAGACGTGGGACGCGAGCTTGCGGCGGAGATACACCAGTTTTTTGCGCCGCTGATAAACACGCAACCGCTCAGTGTGGGCAGGGTGTTTTCCTACTGGGTCGCATTCGATACCAACGATCCAAACATGTCCGTCTGGCTGATGCTGTTCTACCGGCGTGTGGTTTTCATATCCTTCACAATATCTCACGGAGCAACGCCGAGCGCGGAATAGTGTGGCCTCGCGGCGCAGCTCAGAAACCGGGGCGCGCCAGCTCAACGGCGCGGGTGGACTGGACGATATTAGCGGATAATGCCGGTGTGGCCGGGCAGCGGCGCATAGCAGAGCTTATCCAAGGAACAGCGGTAAGGCCGCACGGGAGCGAAATATTTGTTGGTGGCCGATGAGGCATTCCGCTCGCGCTTTCCGCATTTCTGAATGTGGGTGGATTCAGAGGGCCGGAATACGGCCTCCATGCAACCTACCGAAGAATGCCGCTCCACGAGAAAGGAAGAAGAAAATGACAACCGAATTAAGAGAACCAAAAAGGAAAATGAGTAACATCTTGGGTGTGTTCCACACTCTGTCGCGCCTGTGGAGACCACGTCCATGCTCGCGAAACCATGGGACGGGTTTGGTCGTGTCCCTGCTGGTGGCCGCCGCTTGTTGCCCGCCGGCGATGTTTGGACAAGGCTACTATAGTGCACAGGCATTTGTCGTCTACGTTGCGGCCAACGGTAGCGACGATCTGGTATGGACGTCGGGGGTGCCGGGCGGCTTGTGGACGACCGGCACTGCGATCACCGGACAATTCAGCGCCTTGCCCCCCGCGCTCACCACTTTCGGCGGCGAAATCTTTCTGGCTTACGTTGCTAACAACGGCAGCCACGATCTGCTGATGGCGACCGGCACTGGTGGTTACTGGAACGCGAGCATTCCGGTTACCGGCCAATCGAGCGCGATGTCCCCCGCGCTCACCATGTTCGGCGACGAACTCGTTCTAGCCTACGTTGCTAACAACAGCACTCACGATCTGCTGGTGACGACCTCCACTGATGGCGTCAACTGGACGGGCAGCACTAAGGTCGGCACCCAATCCAGTTCGGTGGCCCCCGCACTCACCACGTTTGGCACCGAACTCGTCTTGGCTTATGTTGCGAACGACGGCACCGGCGATCTCCTGGTGACGACCTCCACTGATGGCGTTAGCTGGACGGGCAGCACTAAGGTCACTGGACAAGCCACCTCAATGTCCCCCGCGCTCACCGCGTTCAACGGCGAACTCGTTCTAGCCTTCATTCCGAACAGCGGCAGCCACGATCTGCTGGTGACGACCTCCACCAATGCTGTTAGCTGGCCTACGATCACCCCGGTGACCGGACAAACCAGCCCGGTAACCCCCGCGCTCTCCGTGATACCGAACCCTACTACTTCCGATTCACCGTTCAAGACGTTTAACCTGATGATGGTTTACGTCGCGAACAACGGAAGCAACGATCTGTTTGTAACGACTTCGGCCAATGGAATCGAGTGGACAGCCGGCACGGCGATAACCGGCCAGTCAAGCCGGATAACGCCGGCGCTTTGCATAGCTGAGGTCTATCACTAGCCGATTCCTTGGAGACCACCGCGCTGCCAAACCCGGACGATCCGGGGGGGATGAAGGTACCAGGTACCCGAAAATAGGGGCGAACTGCCAGGTCGTCAGACTGGGCAGCCTGGAGGATCGATTTGGGCTTGAGGAGGGTAAGCCGCGGATGACCCTGTCGGTGTGCCGGGCAGGCTGAACGATGCCCCTGGACACCGACAGGTGCCTTCGGCCCCTAGCGGCGCCCTCAGTTACCTACCGATATGTACTCTTAATGCCGTTGGTCGCGGGACGTTATAGCAGCACCCTGAAGGGCACGTTACTCGAAAGCGTGCCGCTGGGCGTTACCACATTGACCTTGCCGGTGGTGGCGCCCGCGGGTACGGTGGTCGTGATTTCGGACCTTGAGACCACGGTGAACGTAGCTGCGGTGCCGTTGAACGTGACGCTGGTCGCGCCCGTCAGATCCGTTCCCAGAATTTTGACAGCCGCTCCCACCTTGCCGGAAGTGGGCACTGTTTCCACGAACGGGCCCAGGCCCACAGCCAGGCTGAAGATCGTGCCATCGTTGCTGGTCCCGCCCTCGAAGGTTGTCCCGTAAAGGCTCCCGTTGGTGGCCTGAACCAGCCCGCCGTAGGGGAGCACGCCGTCAGTCGAGTCAAAGCTGTGGAGCGTGGTGAGCGTGCCCCCTGAGGTGATGCTAAAGATGGTGCCATCGCTGTTGGCCCCGCCCCCGTCGGTTGTCCCGTAGAAGGTCCTGTTGGTGGCCTGGACCAGCGCGGCGGTGGGGTAGGCGCCGTCAGTGGAGTCGAAGCTCAGCAGCGTGGTCAGCGTGCCTCCTGACGTGATGCTAAAGACGGTGCCATAGTCGCTGGCCCCAAAGCGGTAAGTTGTCCCGTAGAAGTTGCCGTTGCTGGCCTGAACCAACCCGCCGTAGGGGAATTGGCCGTCAGTGCCGTCGAAGCTTTCCAGCGTGGTGAGCGTGCCCCCCGAGGTGATGCTAAAGACGGTGCCATCGTTGTTGGCCCCGCCGAATTGGGTTGTCCCGTAGAAGGTCCCATTCGTGGCCTGAACCAGCGCGGCGGTGGGCCCGTAGCCGTCAGTGCCGTCGAAGCTGAGCAGCGTGGTCAGCGTGCCCCCTGAGGTGATTTCGAACACTGTGCCGCAACCATGCGCGCAGGCGTCGCTGGCCCCGCCATAAAAGGTTGTCCCGTAGAAGTTTCCGTTGGTGGCCTGAACCAGCGCGGCGTAGGGCGCATAGCCGTCAGTGCCGTCGAAGCTGAGCAGAGTGGTCAGCGTGCCCCCTGACGTAATGCTAAAGACGGTGCCATCGTCGTTGACCCCGCCAGCGGAGGTTGTCCCGTAGAAGTTTCCGTTGGTGGCCAGCACCAGCCCGGCTTGAGGGTAGGCGCCGTCAGTCGGGTACCCGGCGAAGCTGTGCAGCGTGGTCAGCGTTCCGGTGGGAGTGACCTTAAACACCGCGCCCAGATCGTTTGCTCCCCCTACGGAGGTCGTTCCGTACAGATTACCGTCCCTGCCCTGGACGAGAGACATAAGATAGGGCTGAGCGCCGTTGGTCCCGTTGAAATTCACCAGCGTGGTGAAGGTCTGGGCGGGCGAGGCTATCGCCGTTGTTGCGCACAGTGCAAAAACAGCGCACGCCCGCTTACCCCAGTTCAGCTTGCCGAACGCGTTACCTATGCGGAATCGACAAGCACGCGCCTTTTCGCACATGATTGTTTCCTTCTTGCTCACAGCGATACTACTCTTTGTTGGGATCGAAGTCAATCGGGGGGAGCCGACACGACGAGGCTTATATCCGCGCACCGGGCTGGCCAGCATTCTTCCAATTCCCGTGGCGTCGCGGCCGGCTTAAAGTTCCTCGACGATGGTCACCAGATTATAGGACCCTCCCGTGTATTGGAAGCCTTCGGTGTTGGCATAGCTCACCAGCGCAGTCCTGGCCCTTCCGGCAATCGTAACCACCCAGGCGGCCCTACCGGCCCCTAATTGCCCTTCCACCGGAGTCTGAATCGCGAGTTCCCAGCAGGGGCAAGCCCGCACTGGGGACTCTGGATCAATGCGCTAATGCGATAAACCCCGTCGTGACTTGGAGTAAACGCGACGATTGGAGAGGTCAGCGAACCCAAAGGTTGCGTCTGGTTCGTCAAGACCAGCCTCGAAACGATGACCGGATGTATCGGCGCGCTGCCATCCTGTGCAGGCGCTGACACAAGGCTTGTAAGGCCCAAACAAAGCAAGAGATGTAGACGTTTCATCTTGACTCCTCAAACAACCCTACCACGTGGAGGCGAAAGCGAAGGACTGAATCCGCGAACGCGCCGACCGGAGACCGCTACCGATATTGGCAATTAAGGCCTGAGGTGCGTGTGTCCTGATGGCGCACCAAATCAACCAGATCGCGTTTACAGCCGTCAGGAACGGCCGGGCGATATACTGAACAGATTCGAGGTGCTGCATGACGGGTTGTTGCGTCGTAGGCTGTCTATCACTGATTCTGTGTTCATCCGCGCTAGCCCAAGCGCAGGCGCCGCCCGCCGATGGCGCCGCGGCCGGGCTTCCCAAGCTGGAGAAGTTCGATCCCTCTCTGATTGATAGGACGAAGGACCCGTGTACGGACTTCTATCAGTACACGTGCTCGAAATGGATTGCGGCCCATCCTATTCCGCCCGATCTGCCGGCCTCGAGCGTGCTCCTTCCGCTGTATCTTTACAACCAGACCATTCTGCGCCATGCCATGGAGAAGGCGGCCAGCGATAAGCAGGCCCATGGCAGCGAGCGCCAGATCGGTGATTTCTGGCAGAGTTGCATGGACGAGGCCGGACGCGACGCGCGTGGCAAGTCCTGGCTGCAATCCGATCTGAAGACCATCGATGCGCTCGAATCGTCGAAGGATCTTGCCCGGCTGACCGCCTACCTTCACTTGAATTTCTCCGCCGCCTGGCAGGGCGACGATAATTCCACCAAGGCTCCGCTGTTCGGGTTCGGCCCCACGCAGGATCTCGCGGATGCCAGTAAGATGGTGGCCGGCATTGACCAAGGCGGCATGGCGCTGCCATCGCTCGATTACTACCTGGAATCGGCTGATCGGTTTCAAAAGTTGCGCGACCAGTACGTAAAGCATGTAGAGAACATGTTTGAACTGGCCGGCGACCCGGCGGGCCGGTCCGCCGCGCAGGCCCGCACAGTGATGGACATGGAAACCACATTCGCCAAGGCTTCAATGGATAACGTCACCCGCCGCGATCCGGTGAAGATCTACAACAAGCGTACGCTCGAACAGTTAAAGGCCGCGGTCCCGGATTTCGGATGGGACGAGTATTTCAAGCTGACGGGCGCGCCGACCGTACCATTCTACATCGTGACCACGCCGGGCTTCCTGGACTCGTTGGAGCAGCAGATCAAAACGCGTTCGGCCGCGGAGTGGCGAACGTATCTTCGCTGGTGGACCATTCATGCGGCGGCGGCGTATCTGGGCGACGATTTTCGAAAGGCCAATTTCGCTTTCTTCGGCACGGCTCTTTCGGGCACGCCGCAGATGCTGCCGCTTTGGCGGCGCTGCGTATCCTCCGCGGACCATCTGCTCGGCGAGGCACTGGGCCAGGCCTATGTAAACATCGCCTTCCCGCCGGAGAGCAAGCAGCGGGCCAATGAACTGGTGCACCAGATCCGCCAGGCACTGGCCGTGGAGATCAAGCAACTAGATTGGATGAGCGATCAAACCAAGAAGGAGGCGCTGATCAAACAGGATTCCACGCTGCAGAAGATTGGTTATCCGGATAAATGGATCGATTACAGTGCGGCCAAGATAGTGCCGGATAACTTCCTGGCCAACCTGAATGCCGCCAACGCATTCGAATTGCATCGGCAGATTCACATGATTGGCAAGCCCATTGATCGCCTGCAGTGGGACATGACGCCCGCCACCATCGACGCCTATGAAAATCCGCAGATGAACACCATCAATTTCCCGGCCGGAATTCTACAGCTCCCGCTGTTCGGCCTCGATCAGGACGACGCTTCCAATTTGGGTGCCACCGGCATGGTCATCGGCCACGAAGCGATCCACGGCTTCGACGACCAGGGTCGCAAGTTCGACGCCGAGGGAAACCTGCGCGATTGGTGGACCGCCGAAGATACGAAGCGTTATGACGAGAAAGACAAGTGCATCGTGGCCCAGTACTCGCAGAAAATTCCCGAGTACGGCGTCACGCAGAAGGGCGAGTTGACCGCTGGCGAAGATACTGCCGACAACGGCGGCATCCATTTGGCAATGCTGGCGCTGGAGAACATCTACAAGGCGCAAGGCAAGTCGCTGGACACGCCGGAAGCCGACGGTCTCACGGCGCGCCAGCGCTTCTTCTTCTCGTATGCGTTCAGTTGGTGCGCGGATGAGCGTCCAGAGGCGGCGCGCAACCAGGTCACCACCAACCCGCATTCCCTGCCGCGGTTCCGTGTGGACCGGCCGCTTTCGAACATGCCGGAATTTCAGAAGGCTTTCGCCTGCAGGCAGGGCCAGCCCATGGTGCACGAACCGGCGTGCAGGGTCTGGTGAGCGGGCGGGGCGCCGCCTGATGCTAAGTCTCCAAGGCCGGTAGCGCGCACCACAAGGAACAGAATAGACGGCGATATTACCTGACATCAGGTAGAAGAGGTGACGCCCATCTCGCTGTCTGAGGTCTTGCGTTTACGGTCGCCTTAGGTTAATATCCCTGGATAGTCGATGGAATCAGCTAGGCAATCGGCGCTGAATGGGGAAGGCAAGGCAAGGGTGAAACTGACTGCATTTCAAGTTCATAAGTCGTGGCTGATACGCGCTGCGCTGGTGCTGGTGGTCACTGTTGTGGCTGACGGCGCCGTCGTGTGGTTTGCGCACCGGCCAATTCTGTGGGCAGCGTTGATCGGAGGTTCACTTCCGCTGTCCATGACCATTTTCGTGGCTATCCCAATCCTGCGTGAAGAGGGACGGAAGTCTGAGACGAGTATTCGCGGGCCAAGGTAAATTCCAGGCGGACGGCGAGCGGATTGGCGAGAGTGCCGAGCTGCGCGCCGATATGACGATTTTGGACTTGGTTAGCGATATCAACGCTCATCGTTCCAACCACAAAAAAGAAAATGGCCTGCTCGCGCACATTTCGTCGGGCGCATGGCCAGACTGCACCGGTGTCGTGCTTGACGCGATTCTATAGGCCCGATGTGAAATCGGCGGGCTGGCCAAAGTCAATGCTTCCAAGTTGCGCCCGATGGCACACTAGCGGGACGCCTGTTGCGCCCTGGCCATCGCCTCCTGGCTTTGTTTGATCAACTTCTCCGCTGTGGCGACATCCTCCGCATTGCCACGCAGGGCAAGGGGGCCTATTGAGTTGTAGACGAAGAGACGGCGAATCCGCGTGTTGGAGCGCACCGCGGTGACGATCTTCGCGCAGTCTTCATCGGAGTGTGCTTCTGGCAGATAGAAGACCCGCACCTGATCTTGTACATCGTCTACCCGTTGATCGCCCGTAAGAGTGCAGGTTCGCGTTGCCGATTTGATGGGCGCTGGGTGCAACCATTGTGCAAATGTCGAGCCCGACGATCAGGTCATCCGCGGAAACCAAGCCTTCGGTGTGCCTCGGTCCAGCCGTTAACGTCAGGAAGGCAGCACTACCTCGTCTCTCCCGGTCAGCGGCGGTCAAAGTCTTCCGGTTCGACGTCTGGCACCTTATCGAGAACGGCCAGAAACTTTTCGCGGCTACCACGGGATGCTCTTTGTTGCAGGCGTTCCCATTCCGCAATCTGCTCCGCGAAGGCCGAGGCGAAGACCTCGTCAACCGACAAATGGTGTGACTCCGCGATCTCGACCGCCTTCTGGTACAGTTCCTCAGGCACGTTGACAGTCATGCTCATTGCGTTGGCTCTCAGGTCCTGCATGAATTCGCCAGGCGTCCTTACCGGGATCCCAAAGCGGTCCGCACCAGCGAAGTCCCTCTTACTAAAGGTAACAATTGCCGCGCGGCACTCAACCGCCACTTCCAGAATACGCTCGTCGTCCGGGTCGCGCAAGCTTGGCCGCCGACGCAGGACGGAAGGGACCAGACTCGAAGCCTTAAACACGTAATTCAAGAAATCGTCGGCCTCCGCTTCGCTTATGCGCAATAGGCCCTTGCGTTTCAGTACGTCCTCGTATTAGAGCGCCAGTGCCACCGAAATGTTGGGTCGCCAATTGCCTTGACCGATGGAGCGAATCAACTGATAGGAAGCGCCTCGCCTCGACCGAAGCGCTGCTACCATGGCGTTTCGTGTCAAGGACAATGTCTTGCATCTTGTAACCCGGGATCGGTTTTCGCATATGGAGGTTACCCCGGACCTACTCAGGCATCTGCCCCGCGGAGCTGCAATCGTCCAAGGTAAATTTCCTGGCAAGCCAGCGCCAGTTCGTAGCCGCCGCCCGCAGTCGTGCCGTTGTATGCGGCGATGTAGTGCCGGCACGCGGATGTTGGCGCCCGCGCAAAAGACGCGGTCCAAGCCGCCGGTGACGACCACCGCGCGCACTTCGGGATGCTCGAAGCGGAGGCGCGTGACCGCGTCGGCCAGTTCGATATCCACACCCAGATCGTAGGAATTGAGCTTGAGCTTGTAGCTGGGAACTACGGGGGAGTCTTCAGCCACTGCCAGCGTGAGGATGACCAGCGGCGGTTCCACGGCGAGGCGCCAGTGGCGGTATTCAGTCGGATGTGTTTCGAGAGCGGACTCAGCGGAGCGGCTTGGCCCCACATGCTTCTATTGTAACGGTTGCTGTGTTCCGGGCGGCTGCGTTGTGCCCGTGATTGCAGCACGGTCTCTACAGCTTGCCCCAACCGTGGAGAAGCTCCAGCACCGCGTGTGCCTTGCCCTCCGCATCTCCAAGCGGCATGTTCGAAAGACAGACGATCGTGAAGTGCTGCTCCGGAAAGCGGGCCATATAGGTAGAACTGTCTGTATCGCCACCCGAATAGTCGAGCATGGGATGGCCATAGCTTGAGCGCCATACCAGTCCCATAGCGTCGTTATCCTTATCATGCTCGAACTTCAGCCGTTTGTTCATCAGCTCTGTGAACTGCGGTCCGGCCAAAGTTCCTGCGTACCAATTTCTGTCCCATAACAGAAGGTCATTGAGCGTTGTAAAGACGCCACTGCCGCCGAAGTGCGGAGCGACGCGGACCAGGCGTGCCCATCCGTCGCCGGGCTTGATGACGACACCCACTTGTGCTAACTCCTTGAGAACGCGCGGATCGGAACGCAAAGCATAACCCGTTGCCCGATGCGGAATGACCTCCGTGCTGTCGTCGTTAATCTCGCTATGCGACATTCCGAGAGGAACAAAGACTCGATCATGCATGAATGCGGCGAAGGACTCGTGGCTGGCGGCCTCAACGATCTTCGTCAAAAGCATGTAGTTGAGGTTTCGGTAGGCCCACTTTGTCCCAGGAGCGAACTCGAGCTGGTCCGGCTTTAGCGCCGCGGCGATGGCTTCATCGCGAGTGAAGTAGTAAAACGTCATCCACGGCGCCCCATTTATTCGCGGCTCGTCTGTGTACTCATGAAGGCCACTGGTCATATAAACGAGATGTTCAATGCGCAATCCGTTTCCATACTTCGAGACATCCGGCAGATACTTCGCGACCGGATCGGAAAGTGCGATCCGGTGGTCGAGAATCAGGAGGGCTACGGCCGCAGCGGTGAACTGCTTGGACAACGAGGCGAGATGAAAGGAGGTCATCCGGGTGATCGGGACGCCGTCGTCAAGGTTCGCGAGACCGTACCCGCTGGCGAATACGAACTCATCGTCTTTGATCAGGGCAACCGCGTATCCCGGAGAGTTTGGAGGTGGAGAAAAGAGCCGATCGATTGCCGATTCCCGAACCGAGTCAAGCCACGGTTTGGTACGTTCCCCCTTCCCGGATGGCGGGACTGTTTGCGCGGAGATCGGATGAACGCATAGCGCGGCGAGGGCTGCCAGCAGGGCGCCGAAGGTCGGTAATTGGCAGAACCTTCGCATGCCCTAAATGGTACCGTTTCCGATCAGGGGAAGTTCCTTCCGAACTGAGGACAAGTCAGCACCTCAAATGGGAATCAGATCGTACGGCTTGCGCATCTCTCGCGCCAAGAACCTGGAAGCTTCCGCATCGTTTTCGAAGTCTTCCCTCTCCGCGTTCCAACGCAGCGTTCTGCCAACCTTGGCGGCGATGGTACCCAAATGGCAGGCGGCAGTGGCGCTGTGGCCCACCATCTCATCCACCGCGCCTTTCGTCCCAATGCGCACCTGCTTGACGAAGTTCTGGGCATGCTCGGCGGTGGCGTCCGCGCCCTGGAATGCCTTCCGTTCCGCGCGATACTTTAGCCCGCTTTCGTCGGCCGGCGCGGAAGCGTAAGGCGCGCCAGGCTCCACTTCGGGGAAAACTTCGTATCCGATGCGATCCACAAACAATGCCGCCTTTGTGCCATAGAAGGCGAATCCATGCGGACGGTTGTAGAGGCCACGCATGCCGTAGTACTTCATCCCGGGCGACCGGCCGCCGATGCCGTAACTATTAACCCAGGAAGCCGCATACTCCATGATGAAGCCCGGATACTGATACGTGACCACGTGCAGGTCGAAAATATCGCCGGCATTCTCATGGCACAGGCGGCGGCCCACGGCCGAGATCGTGTGCGGGCTGGAAGCGCCCATAATCTGGTGGACGCTGTCGACGCGGTGATTGCCGAAATCCGTGATGTAGCCGCCGGCGTAATCGGAAAAGACACGGTAATTGGTGAGAAAACGCATCCGGTTGAAAGGCGCTTGGGGCGATGGCCCGAGGTAGAAATCCCAATCGAGGCCGGGTGGCGGATCGGAGTCGGGAACTTTCTTCTGGATGTCGGGCGCGATATTGCCGCTGTTCCACACACGCACCAAGGACACATCGCCGATCTCCCCGCTTCGCACGATCCGGGCCGCCTCGGCGATGTGCGGGGCCGACCTGTGCTGGGTTCCGGGGTAGAGAATCCGTTTCGTGCGTCGGGCGGCCTCCACCATGGCGCGGCCTTCGCGAATGGTCAGGGCGAAAGGCTTCTCCACGTACACGTGTTTGCCGGCTTCGAGGCTCAGCACGGTGGCGATAGAATGCCAATGATCCGGAGTGGACACCATCACGGCATCCACTTCCTTGATTGCAAGCAGCCGGCGAAAATCCTTGAGCGTTGTCGCATGGCCGCCCGCCAGATCGTTCGAAGCGCGTTGCGCGTTGGTATCGTACACGTCGCAGGTGGCGGCAAGTTCCGTATTGGGCGCCTGCAGCAGGCCGCGCATGACTTGCCGTCCGCGCCCGCCGCATCCGATCAGGCCCACGGCGACGCGGTCGTTCGCGCCGGGAACCCTGGATGCGGAAAGAGCCGTCCAAGCCGCAGCGGCTATGAAATCACGCCGTTCCATAAAATCGCCTCTACCTTTCATTGCTATTGTAGACCTCCCACGAGGAAATGGAACTGCCGGGCATCCAGGTGCGTATCCACATCACATGAGAACCACATTTGGCGGAATTGCGTCCTGCTGCATGCTGCTCCCGTTTCTTGCGTTTGCCGACGCGGATCGCGCCACTTGCGAACGCGGCTTCGAAGCGGCTTTCCGATCCGGAGGCGAACTGGCGATCCACGTTCGCCCCGGCGACATCGACATTGCCGGCAGCGATCAGGCCAAAGTGAGCGTATCGTGCGAACTGAAATATCCGGACAGAGCCAAATGAAGTAAGGATCAGATTCAAAAGCGCCGGGAACTTGGGAGATCTTCGGATCAGCGGCGGACCCAACAACAACGTAACGGTTCGCATCCGCATTCCGCGGAACTCGAACCTCTTCGTGCGGTCGCCAGCCGGCGATCTGACAGTGAGCGATGTGGTCGGGAACAAAGACGTGGAACTGCACGCCGGGGACCTGAGGATAAACGTAGGCCAACCGGGCGACTATGCGCATGCCGACGCTTCCGTTTTGGCAGGCGATTTGACCGCATCCGCGTTCGGCGTGAACAAAGACGGGCTGTTTCGCTCGTTCGAGAAGAACAACCCGTCCGGCAAATACCGGCTGCACGTGCATGTAGGCGCCGGCGATTTAGTGCTGAAATAGCGCGGAGCCTACTCGGGCTGCGCGTCAGTCTTCTTGCGCCTGGGCGCGCGCTTCTTCGGCGGACCCGAGGATCTGGGTCCCCCGGACTTGCGGGTAGTGCGGCCGCGCGTGGGCACAGGTATATCCGGGATGATCCCGGCCGCAGTGGGCTGGCCGGCGACGATGGGCTGCGGCTCCTCAATTTCTTCTTCAACGATCGGCTCGGGCGGAGGCTCGGGCGGCGCTGGCGGATGGAATTCCGGACCCAGATACACGGTAAGCCCCTTCTCCTCATCCGGATTGATGCGTACCACCAGCTTGTCCTGCGCATAGTTCAGCAGTTCGCCGAATTCCTGGAATCCGTATTGCTTCCAGTCGTAGTCGGGGTGTTCCTGCTTTACCCACTCGGCAAGCACGTCGGATTGTACGCCCTCGTCCACCTCCATGCGGTGCGTCTCCAGCACATCGCGCAGTACTGGCAGTGCCGCCTCCGGCCGCACGGTGGTTTTCTCGGGACCTATCGCGCCCATGCGCTTGATCATGTAGCGGCCCTCGCCGCCAGTGACCTGGACGTAGTTGGCTTTTTGCAGCTTCTCCACGAAATCCGTAAAGGATCCCGACCCGTAAGCTTTCTCGCTGAAGGCGGAATCGAGCTGCAGCATGGTGGATTTCAGCAACCCGAGCTGCGGGCGCACGCTGCGGCGCTCCAGGGCTTGCAGGGCGCGCTCAACCAGCGGCATGGCTTGCGCCAGATCCAGCGGAGCCGGACGCCTGTGCGCCTGCGGTCCGCGTGGTTGCTGCTGTTGGGGTGGTTGCCCGCCTTGCTGATGGGCGGGCCGCGGTTGGGGCGGCGGGGCTAGCTTGGGCTCATCCAGCAGCGATTCGTAGCTGATGAACTCGTGACAGTTCTTTTGCAGAATGGTGCTGGTGAAAGCCTTTCCGCCCAGCACGAACACGCGCTTGTCGTATTGTTTCAATTTGTTGAGCAGGGCCATAAAATCGCTGTCCCCGCTGACGATGGCGAACGCGTTGATGTGATCGTGGGTGAAGGCCATTTCCAGCGCGTCGAGCGCCAGGTTGATGTCCGCGCCGTTCTTGTCGCCGCGCGGCGACGGGTCGCGCTGCACCATCTGTACGGCATGCTCCGTCATGGCGCGGGTGGCGGCTTCCTGCCGCCCCCAGTTGGCATAAGCTACGCAGGTGACGATTTCACCGCGTTCCTTCAGCGCATCCAGCACGGCGGCCACGTCAAATTCCCGATGCAGCGTGGACTTGACGCCGATTTCGATGTTATCGAAGTCGATGAACACGGCCAGTTTGAGTTTGTCTTCCATTTCTTCCTTCTGAGGCGCTCGACTTCGAATTGCCGGGTGGCAATCGCGTCAGCGGCCACGCAACTCGCGCGGCGTTTGAATGTCGTTTTTGCGGCTCGCGACCGCGCCGCCGGAAAACCAAGGGCGGTTCTCGAAGGCGGGCAGCCTAAACCCAGTTTATCCTAAAGCCGATGTCAATGCGGACCGGGGTAGGGACCGCCCTTCAGAAGATAGCCATCCGGCTGCCGTCGAGTTGGAAGCAGTGCCGTCCCCGCGGGTGGCTCCAGAACGGCGGGTCCCGTTGAAAGCCTTCATTAGCGGCGCTATTGGTGGCGAAGCCGGCGCAGAGTTCGTGGCGCATGCCGGATTGCGGATGATATTCATAAGGCGCCTGAGTCACCGGATCGCGCAGACTTGGGACGCTGCTGCGCGGCAACTCGGCCAGGGAGGCCGGCAGCGCATTTTGCCGGGCATATATTGTCTGCACGATAGACTGCAAATCCCGCACGCGACGCTCGTCGGCTCGGATGGCCCGCTGTTTTTCGCGCGGGCCAAGCTGGATAAACCCGAGCGCCAACACCACCAAAACCGCCGCCGTGGCTCCGCCCGCAAGCAGAAGGTCCCTATGCTTCGGCATCACGCGATCCTCGGCCGAGAGATTTCAGGTAGTACCAGAAGACGCTGCCCGCAACGATGAACACGGTCAGCACCTTCAGGACGAATCGGGTGGTCAGGTCGCCTTCGAAGAAATAGGTGAGGAACGCGATCAGATCGCCAATCACGGTGCCCGCCGCGGCTAATAGTGCGATGTAGGTGAGCCATCGGCGCACACCGGATTCGAGTTTCTCCGAATGGTTTTCCACATCCCGCAGGATGAAGCGCATGACCAGAAGGAAGATGGGAAAAGCCACGATGACACAAGCCATTTCATTTGCGATCTGGTAATGCGGCTCGAATTGCCGGCGCGCGAGCGGATCCGGAAACCAGCGGTCGATGTAGGTGAACATCAGCGACCCCAGCGCGACGGTCCACGTACCGAGGGTGGAAAACGCCAGCAAGTAAAGGAATGCGTCGCGGGCGGCTTCTCCCGCCCTGCCGGTGCGCACCGGCACAGGCAGTCCGGTCAGGCCCTGGTAATAGCGTCCAAAGGCCGCATAGATGTCCTTGGCCCCCCAACCGTTCTCGCGGAACAGGGCTGCCAGGAAATCGTCCGCAGCACCCTTGGCTTTGGCGGCCTCGATAAAAGCCGCCAGCGTTTCCGACTTGCCTGTCCGATCCATGCGCTCCATTCTAGCGCGCGGGCCGATGAAGCGGCCCACGCAATTTGACTTCTGGTGGCGCGCCTGAAAAAATGGGAGAAGCCCAGCCAAATTGTGCGGATGTGGCGGAATTGGCAGACGCGCTAGATTCAGGTTCTAGTTCTCGCAAGGGAGTGGAGGTTCAAGTCCTCTCATCCGCACCATACAAGAATCGTCTGTTCCAACGCGCCCCGAGACCGGGCAGGGGACGAAAAGCGGGTTGCGCTTCCAGTGCCGGCTTGAGCGCTTCAGTTCGCGGTAACAGTGATATTCAGGGCGGGAGCGCCATCGGTAGGGATTGGACCGTAAATCCAGTAGCCGTCACACTTCTCGATCAATTCAAAACCCGGCTCTATCTTCTTCGAGCAGTCGGGTGATGTGACGTAAACTGAGGAATTGTATTTCCTGAGCAACGCCGCCCATTGTTCGTCGGGTAATTTGAGCGTGATGGCGCACTCTCCATCCGAATCGAGATTGCGGAGCAAGCAGTCTTGGCGTTTGCATTCACAATAAGGTTGAACTAGAATGACGCTCATATCAAAATCCTTCCCGACAGGCGTACGCAATCAAAACCGATTTTAAGATCCGTATCACCGCATGCTTAGATTGTACACCGAAAAACACGGTTCCACACGGCAAAATGGTGCGCCGCTAGACGCGCCGTATTTAATACGCCGGCGCGAGGCGGCTGAACTCAAACCGCACCGGGTCGAGGCCGCGAGCCGCCAGTTGACGCGCGCATTCCGGTACGCTGTCGCCGATGGCTTCGATGCGCCGCAAGGGAAGATCCTCCGGTGTATAGATTTCCAGCGCGATATATTTGCCCGTGAGGGCGCGGCGCTCGTCGAGCGAAAGCCGGTCGGGCGACCGCCCGATGGCGTGTTGCGGATCTTTGGCTGCGGATGCGGTCACGGTGCTGGGCACTAGAACATCAAGTGTAGCGCGACTTGCAGAATGCGCGGCGATGCCGTGGTAGTGATCTGGCCGAAGGTCAGATCCGAGATGCCGGTATCGGGATTCCCGAACTGCGTGTGGTTGAAAACGTTGAACGCGTCTCCGCGCAATTCGAGTGTGGCGTGCTCGCGGATCTTGAATTTCTTGACTATCGCTATATCCACATTCGTCGCGCCGGGTCCGCGGAAAGCGTTGCGCCCCAAAGTGCCGTAGGTGTAGCCCGGAAGCTGCGAAGCATCCTGTTGGGCGATGCCATCCAGCGTCAGCAGCCGGGCGTTGGAGAAATTGTTCGGGTTGAAGTAATAGTTTCCGGAGTTGCCATTGATGGTCTGATACGGCTTCGGGTTCATGATGCCCGCCGAGGGGCCGACCAGATCGGCATGGACAGACCCCGCATCGCCTGCGCCGGAGGGGCCCGGATCGCTGGGCGTGGTTTCCAGGCCGGCGAAGACGTCCAAGGGAAACCCCGAGTGCCAGGTAGCAATGGGGTAGAGGCTCCATCCTGAAGTGAGCACCTTGGGGCCGCTTTGCCAGAGCCGGTCGAAAGGCAGGTCCCACCCCCCGGACAATACCAGCGCGTTGCGGATGTCGGTATCGCCCGAAGCGTAGAATTCATCGTGATCGTAATACGGCACGCTGCTGTTGCGCTCCCGGAATCCGGAGACGTTATCCAACTCGTGCGCCCAGGTATAGCCTAAGGTGAAAAAGCTGGATCCCCAGCCGTGCATGTTGCTGAAGGTTCTCCGCAGGTTGACGGTCATGCCGTTGTAGTTGGCGTGGGTCGCGTTCTGAAATTCTTCCAGGTAGCTGAAATTGGTGTTGAGGCGCGAGTTAGTGCCCAGCGGAAATGGGTTGACGTCCACCAGGCCGGTGAGCCCATCCGCCTTGTACCCCAAGTAAGAGACTTCCAGCACCATGCTGCCGGCGAGCTGTTGTTGCGCCGATACGTTGTACTGGTAAACGCGCGGCGTGCGCAGGTGCGGGTCGACGAAGAATACGCCTCCGCCGCCGAACGGAATATACCCTTCGTCCGCAAAATTGACGTCGCTGGATGGCGGCTTAGACGGGAACGGATTGGGAGCGCCGGAGTCCCCATAAGGATCCGACAGCCCGGTACCCGCGCTGGTGCCGTTAGTTCCCGGCGGGAAAAGATACGCGTAACCGAAGAACGGCGGCTGCCCGTTAAATTGCAGGTTGTCTTCGCCCTTCAGGATGTCGTAGAACACGCCGGTGCCGCCGCGCAGGACGGTTTTGGCGTTACCGAAGATGTCCCAGGCCAAACCGGCCCGCGGCGCCCAGTCCCTGCGGTCGGGGAAATTGGAGCCTTTGGGCGCGCCGGAGTCGCCCGGAAATACCAGCCCTTCCGGAGCGTTCGGAAAACGCGTCGATTGCAAGCCGGGAATGTAAGAGAAAGACCGCCCCTGTGTGTCGTACTTCGGTTGCGAGTACTCATAACGTAGGCCAAGGGTCAGCGTTACGCGAGGGGCAACCTTCCAGGTGTCCTGCCCGTATCCCGCATACTGGTCCGAGCGAATGTTGGAGGGCGCCTTGCCAAACTCGAGAAAATCGTCCGGCAGACCCAGCAGGAAATCCGCCAGATCGAACCCGGAACCGACCCCCGTGCTGGGGCCGTAGAAATCGAACGCCCCGTTCACAAAGAAGTCGTACACGGTGTTGTTTTGATAGGGCGAAAAATAGAAGCCGAATTTCAAGTTGTGCCGGCCCTTGGTCCATGACACGTTGTCGTACAACGCATAGGTGTTGTCCACCTCCCGCGTGGGACCCTGATAACTGTAGCCCACCGTCATCCCAGTCCCGTCGAAGAACAGAATGGGCGGCCCGGTGTTTTGGTCGGGTGTGATATTGACGCCGAGCTGGCTGGCATCGGGTTGCTTGTTGGCAGGGACAGCCTGTGTGTGGTCCAGCCGTTGCGCGGTCAGCCGCAGTTCGTTCAACAAGGCCGGTGTGAACGTATGCGTGTAATTCAGGGTGCCGGAAAAAATGTCGTTTCCGCTGGTGACTGGGAAGCCGGGCACGTTGTTCGCCGTGAACGGAGAGTATTGCGGATAGAGCTGGTGGGTGAAGGTGAAGCCGAAGATGTCACGGGAAGTGATGTTGTAGTCTAATTTGCCGAGATATTCGTTATAGTTGGCGATGGCCGGCGCCTGCGGAAACAGGAATCCGGAGGCTGTGATGGGGATCAGATTGTTGGCGAAATAAGCTTTGGCCACCGGCGAGATGGAGTTGGGATCGATGATGCCTTGGGCGGCCAGCGAGGGATTCGACTGATAGTAAGGATTATTCGCCAGGAAACTGGCTACCGCCTGTTGCCCCGCGCTCCCCGAAAAATTGCCCTGCGCCTCGAGAGGCGTATAAACGGTGGTCTCGGACAACGCCTCAAGAGAAGTTTGTCTCTGGCCCTCGTACGAAAAGAAGAAGAAAACCTTGTTGCGGCCATTCACGACCTTGGGGATTACGATGGGACCGCCGATGGTGCCTCCGAACTGGTTGCGCTTCAACACTCCCACCGGCAGACCCTGTTCATTATTGAAGAAGCTGTTCGCATCGAAATCCGTATTACGCACATAATCGTATGCCGTACCATGCAAGGTATTGGTGCCGCTCTTGGTCACGATGCTCACGATGCCGCCGGCATTGCGCCCGTATTCCGCGCCATAGTTGTTCTCCAGCACCTTGAACTCGGCGACGGCGTCCGGATTCGGATTGGCGACCACCGCGTTGCCGAGCAGGCTGTTATTATTGCCGCCATCGAGCAGATAGGTGACCGAGTCCGTACGCTGTCCGCCAATACTGTACTCTCCCTGCGCGCCCGAGTCGGGATTGGTGGGGGTGACGCCGGGCTGGGTCTTGAGCAGATCCAAGGTGTTGCGCCCGTTTAGCGGCAACTCCATGATGGCCATGCCGGTCACGGTAGCGCCCACGGTGGAGCTTTCGGTATCGACCAGGCTGCCAGTGCTCTCCACCACGACCGTGTCGGTCAGCTTGCCGACTGGAAGCTGCATATCGACGCGCATGCTCTGATTGATTTCCAGGGCATTCTGCGGGGCCGTCGTCACCTTCTCGAATCCGGTGGCGCTGGCGGTAATCTTGTATCTGCCGATGGGCAGCAGGAGAACCTGGTAGACGCCCGATGAGTCCGTTTTGGCCTCTTTGCGGAAATTGGTTTCGAGGTTGGTCACGGTCACGCTGGCATTCGACACCACCGCGCCGGAGGGGTCGGTTACCACCCCGGTAATCTTGCCGGTGGCGTCTTGCGCCAGCAGGCAGGCGGGGAGCAGAACCATCCCCAGAATGGATGCACGTATCGCGCGAGCGGCGTCAATCATATGGTTACCCCCTGGAAAACTCGACTCTGTGAAAATTTGACGTAGGATAGCACAATGTGGCGCAAGTTCTCAACCGTTCTCAACAAGCGGTGCCGGCGCGATCAAGGCGCCGTATAAAGTCCGTTACCAGCGCCGCCGATAGCCATAAGGATGGCGAGTTCGGCGGAAAAACGCGCGCGGGTAGCGGGGTGGCCACTAACGCTGCCAAGGCTACTCCTAGCGTGCGCGTGCCGGGCGAGCGACACGCAGCCGCAAGCGCCTGTGGACCTCACCGGGGACAGTCTGGAAACCTTGATGAACATCGAGGTAAGCTCGCCGGGCCGCGAGGGGCAAAGGCTCAGCCACACCGCCGCCGCAGTCTACGTGGTCACGCAGGAAGACATCCGGCGTTCCGGACTGAGCGGCATTCCGGAAGTGCTGCGCATGGTTCCGGGGTTGCAGGTTGCGCGGATCGACGCCGGCAGTTGGTCTATAACCGCGCGCGGCTTCGCGGGACAGTTCGCGGACAAGATGCTGGTTTTGATCGACTGGCGCAGCATCTATAACCACCTGAATGCGGGCGTGTGCTGGGAACAGAACACCATTCCGCTCGGCGATATCGATCGTATCGAGGCGATTCGCGGTCCGGGCGCCACCATGTGGGGCGCCAACGCGATGAACGGCGTCATCAACATCGTCACCAAGCCGGCGCGGGAGACCCAGGGTCCGGAGATCGAAACCGCCGGCGGCAGCGCCGGACACGGTATTTTCTACCGCACATACGCGGATTACTTCCAGGCACGGCTGGGCTCGCGTCCGGCGCGTGCGGTTGAGATCAGCCTGGCGGGCCAGAACCTCTTGGACGGGCGTCATCTGGAATTCGCCGCGACGGACTATGTCCAGACTAGGGGGCCCGGGCGGGCCGTGCAGCTGAAGGTTACATGGGCGTTCTAATGTGGCGGCGCGCGGGATGCCTAACGCTATCGGTCATGGCGGGGATATCGCTGGCGGCAGAGGCAGCCGCCGAGTCACCGGTGGCCGCGGAGCACTCCGCGTACGAAATCGAGAGCGCCATGTTGTATAACTTCACGAAATTCGTGGAGTGGCCGGACAAGGCATTAGGCGAGAGCGGCGTGTCCGTGGTAATCGGCGTTTTGGGAGAAGACGGACTAGTTCCGGTGCTGGCAGCCGCGCTCGGGAATAAAACCGTTTATGGACATCCGATCGTGGTGCGGCGGCTGGTTTCCAGCGCGGAAGCGAAGAGTTGCACGGTTCTTTTCGTGGGCGCTTCCGACCGGAAAGAGATCGCTCGGGTCGTACAGGCCGTGGGGACCTCGCCGGTTCTGACGATCGGCGGGATCGTACAGTTTTCCCGGCTGGGAGGCATCATCGCGTTCATTCGCGAGGGCGGCCGAATCCGGTTCGAAATCAACTTGGATGCAGCGGAGCGGGCCGGTCTCCAGGTCAGTTCGAAGCTGCTGCGGCTGGCGGCCGTGTGGCGGGAGAATCCCCCGCAAGTGCGGAATTGATATGTGGGTCTTTCGGGACATTTCCATTAAGCGGAAGATGATCGGCATCATCATGGCGACCAGCACCGTGGCGCTGATGCTGGCCTGCTCCGCTTTTCTGGCCTATGAGCTGGTTACGTACCGCAGGACGGCCACCCAAGAATTGACGACCCTGGCGCAGATTGTCGCCGAGAGCAGCACGGCCGCGCTGGCTTTTGACGACCGCCGCTCCGCCGGGGAGACGCTCGCCGCCCTACGCGCAGAGCCGAATCTGGTGGCCGCCTGCATCTATACGAAAGACGGGCGGCCTTTTGCCACATTCATGCGGGACGGATCGCGGCGGGATTTGCCGCGCAGTCCAGGCAAGCAGGGCGCCAATTTTCGGGATCGCCACTTGGCGCTGTTTCAGCGGGTGGTCTTCGATGGAGATTGGATCGGCACCGTTTACTTGAACAGAGATCTCCAGGATGTGTACGCGCGCCTGGAGCGTTATGCCGGCACCTCACTCGGAGTGTTGCTGGTCTCCTCTCTGGTGGCGCTGCTGTTGTCGTCCAAGCTGCAACGGGTGATCTCCGAGCCGACGCTGCGTCTGGCTGAAATGGCCTGCCGCGTTTCAGCCGAGCGGGATTATTCCCTGCGCGCGACAAAGCGCGGCAACGACGAGATCGGCGTCCTGGTTGACAGTTTCAACGAGATGATGGGGCAAATCCAGGCGCGTACTCTGGACCTGCACGAGGTGCAGGGCGCGCTCGAGCGGCACGTCCGGGATTTGTGCGATGAGATCGTGCAGCGGCAACGCGCGCAGGAGGAAACCTTGGCCGCCAAGCAGGCCGCCGAAGAGTCCAACCGCGCCAAGAGCGCATTCCTGGCCAACATGAGCCACGAGTTGCGCACGCCTCTGAACGCCATCATTGGCTACAGCGAGATCTTGCGCGAGGACGCCGAGGACCAACACCAGGAGCGGTCGATCGCGGACCTGGCGCGCATCACCAAGGCGGGCAAACACCTGCTCACCCTGATCAACGAAGTGCTGGATTTGTCCAAAGTCGAGGCGGGCAAAACGGACCTGGTATGGGAGGACGCTTCACCTTCCCAGATCCTGGAGGAGGCGGCCGGCGCGATGTTGCCGCTGGCCCGGACGAACGGCAATAAGCTGGCGGTACACTGCGCCCCCGACGTTACGGTCATGCATGTGGACGTGTTGAAGTTCCGGCAGAGCCTTTACAACCTGTTAAGCAACGCCTGCAAGTTCACCAAGAACGGCACGATTGACGTAGATGTGGTGCAGGCGACCATGGATGGCGCCGACTGGATCGAATGGCGCGTCCGCGATACCGGAATCGGCATTGCGGCGGATCAGATGCATAAGTTATTCCTGCCCTTCTCACAGGTGGATGCCTCAACGACCCGCAACTATGGGGGGACGGGACTGGGACTGGCAATCAGCCAGCGGTTTTGCGAACTCATGCATGGTGCGATCACCGTCGTCAGCGAGCCCGGCAAGGGGTCCACCTTCACCATTCGAATGCCGCGAAACCAGGATCGCCACCCGGTGGCGGAGCAGCCCGTGCTCGCCGCTGAAATTACGGACCCGCCCGCCGTCCGAGAACGGCCGTCGAACACGGTCCTGGTGATCGACGACGATCCCACAGTGCACGACCTGATGGTGCGCTCCCTGAGCCGGGAGGGCTTCGATGTCGTGGTGGCCTCAAGCGGCGCCGACGGGCTGCGCAAAGCTCGAGAGGTTCGGCCGGCGGCCATCACCCTGGACGTGTTCATGCCGGGAATTGATGGCTGGACTGTTTTGAGCGAGTTGAAAGCCGATCCGGCGCTGGCGCCGATCCCCGTCGTGCTGCTCACGATCTCCGACGACCGCAATCGGGCCTGCCTGCTGGGCGCCGCCGAGTTCCTGCAGAAACCGGTGGAACCGGAGCGCTTGGCCGCGGTGCTGCAGAGGTGCCAGGCGACCAGGCTGGCGGGGCCGGTGCTGATAGTGGACGACGATGCGGCCTCGCGCGATTTGTCCGCCCGCGTCCTGCGGAAGCAATTCGGCAGCGTGATCGAAGCGGAGGATGGCCGCACCGCCCTGGAATCCATGGTCCGGCAGACGCCCGGACTGATCGTTTTGGATCTGACGATGCCCGGAATGGACGGATTCGATTTCATCGCGGGGCTACGCCAGGTGGCGGCTTGGCGCAAGATTCCCATCGTGGTGCTGACCGCCAGAGAGGTGACTGCGGCGGAGCGCAAGCGGCTGAGCAGTACCGTGCGGCGTATTCTGCGGAAAGGGGATTTCCCAGGGGTAGCGCTGGCTAGTGAAATTGCCGATCTGTTAAGGGGTAGCCAGCCGGCGCGGGCAGGGTTACCGGCGGAGAATTGCTGAAATGGTTCTGCTCATAGTGGACGATGAAGAAAGCAACCGCGACATGCTGTCCCGCCGCTTGCAGCGCCAAGGCTTCGAGGTGGTGTTGGCGGAAGACGGGCAACAGGCCCTCGACTCGATCCGGCGGGCCACGCCGGACGTAGTGTTGTTGGATATCCGCATGCCGGGTATGAGCGGCATGGAAGTGCTGCAAGCCATTCGCCAGGACTATTCTGCCACTCAGCTGCCGGTGATTATGGTGACCGCGGAGGGCCAGAGCGCCAGCATCGTGGAGGCTCTGCGGATAGGCGCCAACGACTATATCACCAAGCCGGTGGATATGCCGGTGGTGCTGGCGCGCATTCGTACGGTTCTTTCGCAGAAGACCCTATCCAATGCGTTGCGCGAGAGCGAAGAGCGCTACGCGCGCGCCGCGCGGGGCGCCAACGACGGCTTATGGGACTGGGATCTGGAGAAGAGTGAGATCTATTACTCGCCCCGCTGGCAAGAGATGCTCGGTTATCAGGACGGCGAGATCGGTCGGCGGCCGGACGAATGGCTGTGCCGCGTGCATCCGGACGACTTCCCGCGCCTGCAGGCGGCGGTGGCGGCGCACTGCCGGCGGGAGACTGCGCAACTCGACTGCGAGCACCGCATGCACTGCAAGAATGGCACCTATCGCTGGATGCTGAGCCGGGGGCTGGCGGTATGGAATGAAAGCGGCGATGCCATCCGCATCGCGGGATCGCAGACCGACATTACCGCGGCGAAGGTGGCCGATCCGCTGACCGGTCTGCCGAACCGCCTGCTTTTCATGGATCGGCTGGAGCGCCGGGTCGAACTCTTCAAGCGGGGCACTACGCGCGAGTTTGCGATCCTCCTGTTGGGTCTGGACCGTTTCAAGAATGTCAACGACAGCCTGGGGCACCTTGCTGGGGACCTGTTGCTGAAGGCTTTGGCGGAACGGTTGCGGGTCAGTCTGCGCGCCGCCGACACTGTAGCGCGGCTGCAGGAAGACTGCGGCGTCGCGCGTCTGGCGGGCGATGAGTTCGCGGTATTGTTGGATGAGATCCACCAAGGCGGCGATGCCGTGTCCATCGCCGAGCGCATCGGCGCGGCGATGCGCGCGCCTTTCGTGCTAAATGGTAGCGAAGTGTATGTCACCGCCAGCATTGGGATCGCCGGAAGCGCCAACGGCTACGAGCGTGCGGAGGACCTGATGCGCGACGCCAATACGGCGCTGCACTGCGCCAAAGTGGCAGGGAGATCCCGCTTCCAGATCTTCGACGCCGGGATGCGCCGCCGCGCCATCACCCGCCTGCAGATCGAGACGGATTTTCGTCGGGCGTTGGAGCGCAACGAACTACGGCTGCATTACCAGCCGATTGTCGACCTGCGCACCGGCGCAATTGCGGGATTTGAAGCCCTGGTGCGTTGGCAGCATCCATTGCGCGGCATGATTCCCCCTTTGGAGTTTATTCCCGTAGCGGAGGAGACCGGGCTGATCGTGCCGGCGGGGCATTGGATCATCGAGCAAACTTGCCGGGACGTGCAGCGCTGGCTGGGGACATTTCGATCTCCCGGAAACCGCGCGCTGACTATGCACGTGAACTTTTCACCCGTGCAATTCGCGGAATTGGGCGCGATCGACGAAATCGAGCGCATCCTGCGGCAGAGTTGGCCAAGCGGCCGCGGCTTCGGATTGAGCTTCGAGATTACCGAAAGCACCATGATGCAGAACTCGGACAACATCTCCACGCTGTTGGCGCGCCTGCGGGACCTGCATATCGGTCTGGACATCGACGATTTCGGCACTGGTTACTCCTCGTTGAGCCAGTTGCAACATCTGAAGGTTCAGGCCCTCAAGATCGACCGCGCCTTTGTCAGCCGGATTGGCCTGGACGCGGATAGTCTGGAGATCATCCGCACCATTGTGTCGCTGGCCCACAATCTTGGCATCGATATAATCGCGGAGGGCGTGGAGACTGCTCAACAACTCGCCCAACTGAAGATTCTCGGTTGCGAGTACGCGCAAGGCTACTATTTTGGCAGGCCAACGGACCGGGAAACGGCCTGGTCCCTGATCCCGGTGGACGCGGAAGACGCCAGCCGGAAGACGGATGTGAGCATCCCGAAGCACGATGCCGGAGGCATTCTCACCCCCGGCTTCTGACTCGCTGCTCCGGACTTCTGCATCGCGTAATTCCCGTATTGCATCCATTAAGATGTCCAGGAGGATTCATGAAACGTAGCGCAACGGCCGTTTGGCAAGGCGATCTCAAGCAGGGCAAGGGATCCGTATCCACCGCCAGTGGCACGCTTTCCAATATGCAATACTCGTTTGCGACGCGGTTTGAAAACGGCGTTGGGACCAATCCGGAGGAACTGCTGGCCGCCGCGCACGCCGGGTGCTTCGCCATGGCGCTGTCCGGGCAACTGGGCGCCGCAGGCCTGACCGCCGAGCGCATCGACGTCGCCGCGACAATCTCGCTTGAGAAGACCGAAAGCGGCTTTGCCATCACCGAAAGCCGCCTCGAGTTGAAGGCCAAAGTTCCGGGCGCCTCGCAAGCCGCATTCGACACGGCGGCGAGCAACGCCAAGGCGGGTTGCCCCGTGTCCAAGCTCTTCAACACGAAAATCACCCTCAACGCCACGCTCGAATCGTAATGTACCGCTAACCAAGCCGTCGCAAGACCGAATCTATTG
>DATNMW010000053.1:0-15360 GCA_035602155.1 Bryobacteraceae bacterium
GAGCCGGCGAGCCGCAACACTTCCCATCGCACGCCCGCCGGGTGCGAGATACGCCAATACGCAGCGCCGGCCAGCGCCAATATCACAGTTGCCGCTACCGCCCAGCGCCACCGGAGACGCGTCTGCGTTTGGCGCGCCGGCCGTGCTTCCAAGGCGGCCGCGATGGACAACCATATCGCTTCGGGCGCCTCAACTAGCGGGAGGTGCTCGACCATCTGCATTCCCAGCCTGACTTGCTCGCACTCGGCCCGGCAACGCGGACACTCCCGCAGGTGCAGTTCGGCCTGCTGCGCCTTAGGCTGCGAGAGTTCGCCATCGAGCTGCGCTGCAAGCTGCCGCGAAATATGCCTCGTAAACCCCAACATGGCTAACCCTTTTCGCCCATTACGCCCTTCAGGCGTTCCGCGAGCATCTTGTGCCCACGGCTGAGCCTGGAAGCCACCGTCCCCATGGAACAGTGCAGAGCCTGTGCCATCTGCTGGTAGGAAAGATCGTCGAAATACCGCAGCAAGACGGCGATCCGGAACTTCGGGGGCAGCGCCGTCACCGCCGCCCGTACGGAATTCGCCATCTGCTCGCGCGCGTAGTCCTCCTCTTGAGAGCCCTGCTCGGCGAATGCTTCCATGCGAGCGGGATCGGAGATCGCCGGCTCCGACTTGCGGCTTCTGGCTGCGTCCATGCAGGCGTTGACCACCAGCCGGTACAGCCAGGTGGAAAACTCCGCATCCCCGCGATATTGGCGGATGGATGTCATCAGTTTGAGAAAGACCTGCTGCGTGACATCGCCGGCTACGGCTGCATCGCCATGGAAGAAATGCAGCGAGATCGAGTACACCCGATCCTTATACAGGCCGTAGAGCGCACGAAAGGCATCCCGGTCGCCAGACCGGCAAGCCTCGATAATGTCCGCGCCGATCTCGCGGCCGCTCAGATCGACCACCTGCGACTAAGACGTTAGGTGGAAGGGTTTTCTTCCATTGACCTTTAGCCGTTTTTTCTTGATTTCGTGTAACATTCCGTAACAGGACCTTTCCGTTTGTTGAAAACAAAGAATCAAATTTGGGTTCGTTTGGTAGTTTCGGTTTTCTGACGGGCCCGCCTTTCTGCGGCGACGGCTGTGGGTGCCTCAGCATAAGCCGCCTGTTTCTTTGATTTCGTGTAACATTCCGTAACATGCCTTCGAGCGGACACACGCCAAGTGAGTGATCTCTTAGGGATCTGGCGGCGCTGGTGGCCACCCGGACTGAGGATAGCATGGCGGCTGCGGAATTTGGCGGGCTGATCGGCGTTAGGGGCTTTTGTTTTCAGTTCATAGGAGCGGGCGCCACCTGCGTCATCGGTAGTCTCCAGCAGACAGCGTTACGCATCCGTCGAAATAATAAACGGGCGCCGCGCCCCACCTTGCGGGTTCTGGCTGTGCCCGTGCAGGCGTTGACGACCAACTCGTACAACCAGGTGGAAAACTTCGCACCCCCGCGATATTTGGCGGATGGAAGTAATTAGTTTTGAGAAAGACCTGCTGGTTGACATCGCTGGCTACGGCTGGGCCGCCATGAAAGAAATGGAGCGAGATCGGGTCTTTGCAGCGATTTTAGGCGGGCCACGCGACGCTTCGACGGAAATCGGAGTGGGCTAGGAGTTCCGGGACCGGCTGATAGCCAGGGAAAGTGACGAGAGCGACTTGGAGGCCGGAGCGCCTGGCGTGCTTCATGGCGGGGATGCAGTCGGTGTCGTTTGTTGCCAAGGCGATCAGATCGACGGAACCATTAGATGAAAGGTTCGCCATGTCGATACCGATCCGCATGTCCACGCCTTTCTGTTCGAATTCGGGGTGAAAATCGGCATCTGTTAGGGGCTGGCCCGGCGTGTAGGGTATTCGGTTGTTGTTGATCACATACCCACGAAACTTGAGCGCTCCCGGCCGGACCGAGAAAAGATCCTTGTACGAAAGCGTCTTGAGCCATGCGTCGCTTCCCGTGAACGTCGTCTTTTGCCCGGAAACCGGAAGGACGGCAGTGCCGTTGTACGGGGCACAGTCGTAATACATGATCCGGTGGACGGTTTCTCCCGCGACAGCGCACGCCAGCCCGATCTTTTCGATATCCGCTGGGTCGTACGTCTTGCCAGCATGCCTGGCGTGCACGCGGACGTGGCCGCCGTCGAGCATGACGGCAATCTTGTTGGGCATAACGTGAAAAGGCCCAAAGGGTGGAACCCCGTGGGCCTCGTATAGTGCTCGCCTACGAGCGTAACGGATAACCTACGATGGCCTTTCGACCACCCGAGAAGATTATGACACAGGCTGCCACCAATGCGCAAATGCAAGAGCGGGCGCTTGAACGGCACGGCAAAGCGCTTAATATTACAACCCAAGGCCGCCCTGCCTTTGCGATTTGTATGGCATAATACGCTTTCTGACGAGCCAGGCCCACGTCGTATAGCGGCGTCTGGCAGCGCCCTGCTCGCTGGCAGCATCAAGGAGTCGATGCACATGCAGAATAAAAACGATCCGTCCGTGGGTGAAAGGATTCGAGAGGGCCGTGCAAAAAGCGGCCTATCACAGCTAGAATTGGCCGAAAAGGTCAACGTTTCCCAGCCTACATATATCGCAGTGGGAGCTGGGCAGACAGAAACCAGACTCGGCACAGATCGAGGGATTAGAGGCGGTCCTGGGTGGGATCACAAAGGAGGGGGAATCGTCTGAACAGTCCCTGTCCGCGATTTCCATATGGCTTGCGCGTGCGAAGTGTGGGTCGCAATGGCTTCCCATCTGGCCAGGGACACAAAGTATCCTGTAGGGGCGGCTGCATCGTTTGATATAGCGCAAGAGACGCTCCCGGCGTTCGCGCACGGCTGACGTTTCCTCCAGCGCGTCAGCGCAGATGAGCACCCCCACGCAGGCGTCCTCAGCTTTAAATGGATTCCTTTCGTCACAGCGCCGCTCCCCACTGTGTGGAACGTAATGTCCGGTTCGGTCGTTGACCATTTTGTGGCACATCAGCTCAGATGTAGCTTTGTGGTCAAGCCAGTAAGCCGAATTGTACTGTTGACCAAGAAGACCCGCCACGAAAGTTACGGACCACTGCCTGGCAATTCCCCGAAGCTGGTCCAGCGCCTGGCCCAACGGAATCTTGGCGGGTCCAGGCGCGCCGGAGTAGTATGGCTCGCCCAGATTGAAAGCTTCCGGTAATACGATCAGCGAACCGCTGATATCATTCTCGGTGCCCGTGCGCTCCAGTTCCAATCTAAGGGAGCCAGCGGGGTCCTCGACATTTTCACGAAAGTGAAAGAAACCCAACGCCTTCAGCATTGATTCTTTGCCGCGTCTCCTCCCTCACTTGTAGTGCTGCCACCTAAGGAAGCCGATGATGGTCTTACCATCCTCGATCTTCCCATCCCGGATCATCTTATCCAACTCCTTGCGCTTGAACCAGCGGCATTCGATGCGCTCATCCTCCATCGGATGCGGTTCGCCGGCGGTCAGGCCGGTGGCAAGGAAGATGGTCATTTTCTCCGCGACAAAGCCGGGGCTGGGCCAATACGAAGCCAGCTTCTTCCACTTCCGCGCCTTATAGCCGGTCTCTTCGTGCAACTCGCGGCGCGCGGCTTCGAGCGGCTTTTCGCCTTCATCCAGCCGGCCCGCGGGCAACTCCCAAAGGGACTTCGCGGCGGGCAGCCGGAACTGCCGCACCAGCAGGATGCGATTCTTCTCGTCGACGGCCATCATCACCGCCGACCCCACATGCCGCACGATCGAGCGCTTGATGTGGAAGCCGCCCGGATCGGTGGCTTCTTCCTCGGTTACGCGAAAGAGGCCGCATTTGTATACTTCATGCGAAGAGACGATTTTCATAATCGGTTACCGCGAATGGCTGCCACGAACTGGTCCAGCGGCAGCGTGTTCATGATATCGGAGGGCGCCAGCCAGCCGCGCCGCGCCGTAATGACGCCATAATGCATGCTTCCCAAATGCTTGGGATGGTGCGCATCGGTGGAGATGATGAAGCGAGCACCGCGCGCTTTGGCCGTGCGGATCAGGTTGGCGCCCAAGTCCAGGCGCTCCGGACTCGCGTTGATTTCGAGCCACACGCCGCGGCGTACGGCTTCGTCCACCACGCGCTCGAAATCGAACGGGAATGCATCGCGATGCAGCAGGATGCGTCCGGTGGGATGCCCCAGCACGCGCAAGGACGGGCATTCGAGCGCATGCAGGAGCCGGTCGGTCATCTCGGCGTACTCCATGTTCATGTGGCTGTGGACGCTGCCGATGACGAAGTCGAGTTCCGCCAGCGCATCGTGCGCCAGGTCCATCGCGCCGTCTTTCAGAATGTCGCACTCCAGGCCCGAGAAGACGCGCAACCCCAGGCCGTCGCGGTTAAGCTCCCGCACTTGCGCGGCGAAGGCCACGGCGCGCTTCTCATCCAGGCCGAAGGTCATGGCCAGCGACTTGGAATGGTCGGTGATGGCGATGTATTCGTAACCGCGCTCACGGGCGGCGGCGGCCATCTCCGCCAGTGTGGCGCGCCCGTCGCTCTCGGTGGTGTGCATGTGCAGATCGCCGCGGATATGCGACAGCTCTACCAGATCGGGCAGGCGGTCTTCGGCGGCGCGCTCGATCTCGCCCAGGTTTTCGCGCAGTTCGGGCGGAATCCAGCGCAGCCCCAGCGCCTCGTAGACGCTGGCTTCGGTTTCGCCCGCCACCTTGGTTTCGTCCGCGCTGCGATAGAGGCCATATTCGCTCAGCTTGAAGCCCATCTTCACGGCGCGCGTGCGCACGGCCACATTGTGGTCTTTGCTGCCGGTGAAATATTGCATGGCCGCGCCGAAGCTTTCGCGGGGCAGCGCGCGCACGTCCACCTGGAGGCCCTCGCGGCCGACTGTGGCGCTGGCCTTATTCTCGCCGCGCGCCAGCAGTTGCTCGACTTTGGGGTAGTGTACGAAGCGTTCCAGCACTTCTGCGGCGGCCGGACCGGTCACCAGCAGGTCGAGATCGCCCACCGTCTCGCGCCCGCGCCGCAGGCTGCCGGCGGGCGTGATCTGCTCGATGCCGGGTGTCTCACCCAGGTAGCCGGTCAGCTCGCGCGCCATATCTTCGGCGTAGCTCAACAGGTAGCGGCCGGTGCGCTGGCGGTATTGCGCGATGGACTTGAGCACCTTTTCTTCCAGCTTGGCGCCCATACGCGGCAGCACGCGCAGCTTCTGATCCAGGCATAGACGTTCCAACTCGTCGATGGTGCCGACTTGATAATGCTCGAACAGCAGCGCGATGCTCTTCGGCCCTAGCCCCTGGATCTTGAGGAATTCGAGCGCGCCCGGCGGGAACTTCTGCAACAGCAGATCGCGGCGCTCGCAGGAGCCGCGCCCCACAATTTCTTCCAGAACGAAGGCCAGGCCCTTGCCGATGCCTGGGATATCGGTGACCTTGCGCTCCGGGTCTTTGAGGATGTCTTCGATCCGCTCGGGATGGCCTTCGACGGCGGTTGCGCCGTTGCGGTAACTGCGGATGCGGAACGAATCTTCGCCGGCGATCTCCATCAGATCGGCGGTTTCGTAGAGGATGCGGGCGATTTCCTTGTTCTCCATCCCGAGGTCTAATGTAGCGCACGTTCTCAACGGGCCGCGTCCACACCTTGTGGACACGTTGACACGCGCCCCACGGGGAATCAACTACATATGGGTGGCTCTCCGCCTGCATTGGCACTTACATGCGAAATGCGCGGTGGCAGTTGAAATACTTCAAGGCGATGGCGGCGCTGTTGGTTGCGGCGGGCGAGGCGGTCGCGCAGGAGACGCGGCCCGTGGCGCGGCGCATCGTCGTCAGCATTCCGGATCGCAAGCTGGCGCTGGTGGAACATGGCCGCGTGGTCAAAATCTATGCCGTGGCGGTGGGCGCGGCAGCCACGCCCAGCCCGGCGGGCAACTTCACGGTGATCGCGCGGGTTTCGCATCCCACTTGGTACGGGCCGGGCAAAGTGGCACCTCCGGGCAAAGGCAACCGGCTGGGGCCGCGCTGGATCGGGCTGAGCCGCAGAGGCTACGGGATACACGGCACCAGCAGTCCGCGCTCGATCGGGCGGCCTGCGTCGCACGGGTGCATCCGCATGCATAACGCCGATGTGGAAGAGCTGTTCGGCCTGGTGGAGATCGGCGATGCGGTGGAATTGTACGCGGAACGTACGGAGGAGGTGGACCGCATTTTCGGCGTGCCGGCGGCAGTGCAGCAGGTGGCAAGCCTGGATGTCGATTTATGCATGCGTGGCATGCGTTGAGCGCTCGGCGACTGCGGGCAGTTTCTTTTGAAGCTCGGCCACGATCTCTTCGGCGATTGGGCGGATTTCGGCGGAGAGCTTTTCCAGCGGGGCGCGGTCGCCTGTTTCGAGGTAATCCATCGCGACTACCAGCGGGAGCAGTTCTTCATCGAGGTTTGATTCGCTGATGAGCGTGCGAAGGAAGCGGAGGGTTTTCCCGTTAATTAGGGACCGGAAGATCCGGACTATTTGGGCAGCCGGGAGTATTGCGCGGACCTTTTCGTCCCAGAGTGTGCGAGCCTCGGCCAAAGGGCCGAGAGATACCAGCAACGTGAACTGGACCACGTGCGCCCTGCCGCACGGTTGCGACATAATCAGTACCTCGAGGATCTTGCGCAAATTTGGGTCCTCCTGCCGTGGAAGGGCTGCTTCGCCGATTGCAATCGCTCTGTCAAAGTCTCCAAGAGTTGCGGCAGAAAGGGCGAGGAGGACTTGCGCAGTTGTGTCCGAAGCAAGTTCATCCGCGTGCCTAGTAAGAACGCTCACGACCTCGCGAAATCGGCTCAACCTGAACAGGATAGAGGCCCTCAGCAGTCCCTCATCGGCGTCTTCCGAAGCGAGGCGAATGTACATGTCCAGATCTTCAAGCGCTTCCTCGTTTCGGCCGAGCCTGTGCAGGCCGACCGCATGGATAAACCAGAGTTTGGGAAACTCGTGCACCGGCAGTCCCCCAGGATTGAGGACGTCTGCAAGCGCCTCGGGATCGGGAGTTGCTCTGAGGCGGTCGACCCACTGCAGGCGCCGGCTGACCTCAGCATCAGACTGGCGTGCAGCGATAAGTCCGCCCTCCGTGAGTCGCTGCAACGTGCGGGAGCGCAACTGCGTCAGGCCATCGCTGCGTACCAACGCGCGGGCCCGATCCATGTTCCCCGCATCCAGATAATCGCTCACAAGACGATCCGTTGCACTACCCTTAAATCGCGCATCCATCGCGTCCACAAGGATCTGACGGTAATCCAGCGTCTCGGCGGCCAGAGCCTTCTCTCCAACTCTCATCAATTCCGCAAATCGCACGGCCAACCGCTCCGTCTCATCCAGCATCTCGCGGCTTGAATACCAAGCCTTTAGAAATTCAACCAGCCATGCCATCCGCTCCCGGCTCTCCCGGCCAAACCGCATCTGGTGCCAAATCGCATACAGCGGCTCCGCCAGCGAATACCAGGAACTTCTCGCCCGCACATTCGCCGCGCGCACGTACCCCAATCCCGACAAGCGCTTCAACTGCGAGGTCACTTGGTTCACCGGCAGTCTCGTCTCCGCCGCGATTTCGGTGGGCGTCAGCCCGGAACCCGTGCGCGCGCTCACCCGCGCGATATGATCCAGAATCTTGCGCTGCTGCGGCGGCAGGCTCTCGATCTTCGCCTTATAGTAAGGAGTCACTTCGTCGAGCAGTTTCTCCAAACCTCGCCGCACGTCGATCAGATCCGAGCTCGCGATAATCCGGTAAAGCATCAACACCAGACGGGGATTGCCGCCCGTGAAGTAATGCAGTACCTTGATGCGCGCCTCGTTTTGCTTGAGCTGGCGCTCGAAGTCCGTCCGCTTGTCGGCCTCCGCGCGCTTCAGCAGCAACTGGTCGATCTGGCCGCCTTCAAGCGCATCCAGATGCCATATCTTGAAGAAGTTGTAGAGCGGCTGATCGTACGCGCGCGCTTCGTGAAAGAACGATGCCGCCCCGCCCACCAGCATGAACGTGCCGTCGTTCATCAGCGCGTCGCGCAGCCGCGCATTCTCCCTGGTGTTATTGATCTGGTTCAGCACCATGTCCAGGTTGTCTATCAGCAACAGCAACCGTTTGCCATGCTGACTGCTCCAGTCGCGCAGAGTCGCCAGCGCCGCACCCGCCAGGTCAACGGACGCCTTGTAATCGTTCCGCAGCGCGTCGCCGCGCGCTGCCAGTTCCATGTCGCCGGTCTCGTATGCCAGATGACCTATCGTCGCCAACCAAAAGTCCGCCAGATCCGTGATGGCGTACGATTCCTCGGGAAACCGCACCGTCTGCCATATTTGGTGCAGATCGCCCTCCAGCGCGGCGAATCGCAGCATCAGCAGCATGGTGGTTTTTCCCATGCCGCGCGCGCCAACCAGCACGACGTGCTGCACGCCCACGCCCTGCGGTTGCCGCCGCACGAGGGCCAGCAACTCCTTCAGCATTACCTCGCGGCCCACGAAGGTCTGCTTGATTTCCGCGGCAGGCATCTGCTCGGGGTTGTAGTAGAGTTCCACGTCAGCCCTCCATCCCGTAGTGCCGCAGCCACCAGTCGCGCAGCAGCTTGCAGGAGAACCGATAGGTGTTCTTCTGGGCGTCGAATCCCACATAAAAATCGTTTTCCAGATTTGCCATCAGGCAGTTGAAGCGCTCGATGTTCGCCCCTTCGCATTCCTTCCGATAGAGGTGGTAACAGGCCTCCCGCTTCAGCTCGCCATCGTTCGCGATGTTGCGCAGCAAGGTCTTGCCGGCCATTTCATCTTGCTTGTCGTAGTAGTCCCGCAGCCGGCCATAGTAGTGGTCGAAATAGGTCTTGCACTCCGCCCCCAGCACCGTGTTGTGATACAGCGCCTCGACTCTCGCGGGCGTCGGAGCAATCCCACTCTCTTTGCAGGACCTCTCAATCTCCCAAAACATGATCTGCAGAAAGTAGGGCACGGGCGTACCGATAAGATCCAGCACCTTCTTCCGCACGGGGGCCGACAAAGGCACATCGTGCGATTCCGATAGCGCCAGCAGGAATTGGTCCGCCACGGCATCGGAAAATGGCTGCAGCTTCAGATGTGCGAAGTCGTTCATTGATGCGCTTTCCCCGAGATTGCTGAGCACATTCCCAATGCCGATCGATCCGGCCACCAGAAACCGCACATTCTTAATGCGTGGCGATTGGCGCAGATGGCGCAGCCACCGCAGCAGCAGCCGCGCGTCTTCGCGGTGCGCATCCAGGTGGGCCATCGCGTCGATCATCACTGCGAATTCATCCAACAGGAGCACTACCTTTGTTTCCTGAATTCGGGCGATGGCGTCGAACAGCTCTTCGCCGCTCGTTTGCCAGCGCGGCTGGATCAGCTCCTTGAGTTTCAGTTTCAGCTTATGGAGTTCGATCTCCTCCACGTTGGCGCGAAAGCCCTGCCATGCCTTCGTGGGCACGTAGCTGAGCGCGGACGCGATCTTGGAGAGGACATCGTCGCGCGAGAGCTGCACGACCAAGGCTGTCAGCAAATCGGCGGGTTCGAGAAAGTGTTCGAGATCACAGTGCACCAGGCGATAGTCCCAGCGCGGCGCGTCGATCAGCCGGTACATCACGCTGGTTTTCCCGAAGCGCCGGGGCGAGGCCAGCACGACGTGGCCAAAACTGAGCTTTTCCCAAACCAGATCGACGAAGGCTTCGCGTCCGTAGCAGTCGGCACCCCGAACCGGAGGTCCCACGAAGTTGCACGGCATGCAACAATTATGTCGCACAACAGGATTGTTGCGCAAGGGGGAGCAACTATCGGCGGAAAAAGATTGGGGCCGTTCTGCGTTAAGCAGTTCGGCCCCAGGGCAATTCCACAAGAAGTTGATTCAGTTACCGGTGACCACCGCCGGCGTGTCCGCCACCACCGCCGCCGTGAAAGCCGCCGCCCCCGCTGCTGTGGCCGCCGCCGCTCGAATGGCTCGATCCGCCGCTGCTTGGGCTCGAATGATAGCTGGGCGCGGCGCGAGTTCCACCGTAGCTACGGCCGCTATAAGACGGGGCCGCGCGGTATGCGCTGCTGCCGCCAGCACGATAACTCGAACTCGGCGTGCCGCGGTTCCCGCCATACGACGGACTCGCGCGGTATGCACTGCCTCCGCCATACGCCGGAGCGGAACGGGCCGCACCACCCTGGCCGAAATGACTAAAACCGCCGGATGTCGCGGCACTGGCCCGCGAGGCCGAATTGTAACGCGACGCCGCAAATGAAGATCTGGCGCTCGCTGCTGAGGCCGCCCCGTAGCGCGCGCTCAGCGCACGGTTTGAATACGGGACACCCAGCCGATGGCCGGCGTCGTGCGCCCATAGTCCGCCCGCTCGAAATCCGGGTCCACCGAAACCGAAACGGCCGAAAAAGGCGCCGTTCAGGAAGATCGAGTGATGGAACCAGCCAAAGCCCCAGCCCCAACCACCCCATCCCAGGCCGCCGAAAAAGCCGCCAATGTAAATACCTGGGCCGAATCCGTAACCGAATCCATAGCCGATGTCCAGGTAATCCCAGGGCGGATAATAGCCGTACGCGGGCGGTCCCCAGATATATTCGGGGTTGTAATAGGGCACGTAGACCTCTTCGGGATTGGCCGGTTGAATGTCGATCGCCGACTGATTTCCCTGCATTTCGGTGGTGACCGTCTGCTGTCCATTGGACCGCAGCTTGCCGGACGCCTGGGCTTGTGCGCGCATTCGCTGCACGGCGTTCATGACATCCGCTTGCTGCGCGAGGAAGGCATTACCGATATCGGTGGTCCAGCGAATATCGGAGGCCAGGCGGGTGAGCACATCGGGGAAAATCACTAGAGCCTGAATACTAGGGTCCCAATTCTGCTGGCGCGCGGCATCCACTAATTGAGGGCCTTGCAAATTCGGATTCCGCTGCAGCCACTGGGCCGCTTCCGCGATCTCGAGCGGGTACGTCGTAGCCACCAGGATCTGGCTCAGCAAGCGATCCGGGTAGAGGGCAACCGGCGCGACTAGCGTATCCAACTGCTGCGGGGAAAGGAGTTGCCCGCCGGGTTGAGCGCCAGACTGCGGGGCTGGCATGGGGGGCCCCGGCTGTTGCGCAAGCAACAGGCCGCCCGCCACGAGCGGAACACAGACAAGGCACAGCGCTTGGCGCGTAACCCACTGAATTTTGATATTCTTCACGATCCACCTCCCTTGCGGTTTCACTCTTCCATTTAAGGCACGCTGCGGGCCAAATCGCAACGTATTGACCACTCAAGGTATTTGACGCAGCGGCCGGACGGTACGTTGGTTCAAAAGCACCGTTGGCGGTGGATCGCGGCCAAACTAGGGCCACCGCTAGCTGCGGCGAGCGAATGCCGCTTCGCGGTAGACCTCCAGGACTTCGCGGGCCGCATGGTCCCAACTATACCGTGCTGCCTGGGTCTTCCCTCTGGCTATCAGCTCACCGCGGAGTTCGTCGTCGAGCAAGGCCTCTTGGATGGCGCGGGCGATCTCGAAGACGTTCTCCGGGTTCACCAGCAAAGCGGCATCGCCAAGCACCTCCGGCAGTGCGCTGACGTTCGACGCCACGACCGGCGTGCCCGAGGCCATAGCCTCCAGGGGCGGCAGGCCGAAACCCTCGTAGAGCGAGGGGAAGACAAACAGTGCGGCGCTCTCGAAAAAAATGCGAAGGGCTTCGAATGGGACAAAACCCAGGAAGCGCACGGTCTTTTCCACGCGCGTCTGGATGACTGCGTGGCGCACGGAGGGATACCGCGAGATCTCGTCGCCAATAATGATGAGGTGCAAATTGCGGTAGAAGGGGTGGCGCGAGAGGTGTTCGCGGGCTAACGCGAAGGCTTCGACGAGGCGGGGAATGTTCTTCTGGGGGCGGATGTTACCCGCGTAGAGCAGGAAGGGATAGTCGATCTGGTAGCGCTCCAGGATGTTGCGGGCGCGGGCAGCCTCCGTTGGCCGGAAGAAATCCGGATTGGGAGCGTTGTAGGCCAGCCGGATGTGGTCGGCGGGGATTCCCAGGGCGTCGTGGACATCGCCCCGGGTGGCTTCCGAGACAGCCATAATGCGCTTGGCGCGCAACAATCCACGGCGCAGCAGATAGCGTCGCGTCTGCATGCGTAAGCCGGAACCGCCGCCGAACAGCAGACTGGCCATGTCGTGGATAGTCACCACGTATGGCTCGCGCATGAACAACGGTACGCGGTTCAAGGGGATGTGCACCAGGCTGGGCTGCAGCCGATGCAAGAACAGCGGGAAAGCCAGGTGATTCAAGGAGTGCAGGTCGGTCTGGCCGTAGGTGACGGTTTTGAAGTTGGGCGGCAGGCCGCCGAAGGCGTCCTGGTCATGCGGCAGCGCTACCAGGGCGTAATCATTGGACCGATCGATGGCAGCCAAGCCGTGAAGCAGGCCGTGGATGTACGTGCCGATGCCGAAGTCCCGCACGCGGCGGGCATCGAACACGATGCGCAGGGGCATGGCCCTTAATCAAGCGCCCGCGAAGACGGCCTGGCGTCTCCAGGCATACAGGGGGAAGCGCTCCGCCAGCACATCGACTTTGCGGCGCACCGCCGCGACGGCGTCGTCGGCATGCTCGGACGTCAGGTTCTCAAGGATTTCGGCGATCAGAGACCCGACTTCGCGCATCTCAGGTTCGCGGAAGCCGCGCGTGGTAACCGCGGGGCTGCCCAGACGAATGCCGCTGGGATTGAGCGGCGGATTCACGTCGAAAGGAATAGCGTTCTTGTTGACCGTGATGCGGGCGCGGTCGAGGGCCGCCTCGGCCTCCTTGCCGCGTATGCTTTTGGAAAAGACATCCACCAGCATCAGATGCGTATCGGTGCCGCCCGACACCACGTGGAAGCCTGCGTCCATGAGCGCGCCGGCCAGCGCCTGGGCGTTGGCGATTACTTGCTTCTGATACTCCACATAGCCGGGTTCCATGGCCTCTCTGAAGGCCACGGCTTTGGCGGCAATGATGTGCATCAGCGGTCCGCCCTGAAATCCGGGGAAAACGGTCTTATCGACGGCCGCGGCGAATCTCTCCTTACATAGGATGAGTCCGGCGCGCGGACCGCGCAGCGTCTTGTGCGTGGTGGTGGTGACGATGTCGGCGTACCGGCAAGGATTGGGATGCAGGCCGGCGGCAACCAGGCCCGAGATATGCGCCATGTCCACCACAAACAATGCGCCCACGGAATCCGCAATCTCGCGGAAGCGCGCGAAATCCAGCGCGCGCGGATAGGCGCTGGCGCCGGCCAGGACCATTTTGGGCTTGTGCTCCTGAGCCAGGCGCGCGAGCTCATCGTAATCGATGCGCTCGTCTTCTTTGCGCACACCGTAGGGCACGATGTGGTAAGTCTTGCCGGAGAAGTTGAGCTTGTGGCCGTGAGTCAGGTGGCCGCCGTGCGCCAGGTTCATGCCCAGGATCGTGTCGCCGGGCTGCAGGACTGCCGCGTAGGCCGCTTGATTGGCCTGCGAACCGGAGTGCGGCTGCACGTTGGCGTGTTCCGCGCCGAACAGCTTCTTGGCGCGGTCGCGGGCGAGATTCTCGACAACGTCCGCGAACTCGCATCCGCCGTAGTAGCGTTTGCCGGGATAGCCTTCGGCGTATTTGTTGGTAAAGACGCTGCCGGCGGCTTCCAGCACGGCTTCCGAAACGAAGTTTTCGCTGCCGATCAGTTCGAGTTGCGAGTGCTGGCGTTCGGCTTCGTGGAGAATGACTTGATAGACGTCGGGATCAGCCTCGGCCAGCGGCCGCGACATGCGTTGCGATTCGGCGGTGGTTTTCATGGCGAGGTAAGTTGATTTTAGCATGTGGCTCCTACCTCGTTGTTTTCGAACCGCCGCAGGGTGAGGCGGGCGTCTCGCCTTGCCGCGGCCGTCCCAAAGCCGCGGGCTGGATGCGCAACAGCCTCTTGACGGCGCGCCCGATTTGGTCTACAATTCAGAACAAATGTCCGACCATTATCTAGGCGAGTTCGAGCAGATCGTCCTGCTGGCGGTACTGCGGCTAGGCGGCGATGCATACGGCGTGCCGATCCGGCGCGAGATCGAGAAGCGTTGCGGGCGCAAGGTCACGGTGGGGGCGTTGTATTCCACGCTCGACCGGCTGGAGGCCAAAAAATATTTGAGCTCGTGGTTCGCCGATCCGACGGCGGAGCGCGGAGGACGGTCGCGGCGGTATTTCCGCTTGGAGCCGGCGGGCGTCGAGGCGCTGGGGCGCGCGAAGGCGATGTTCGAGGGGATGTGGAAGGGGGTGCGGCTTGCCTAAGCGTCCCCCGGCGATGGCGGAGCGGCTGCTGCGGCGGCTGGCGCCCGGCCGCGAAGGCGAGATTATCGCGGGCGATCTGCGCGAGGAGTTCGAGGCGCGGGGCGGCGGGCGGATCTGGTATTGGCGCGAGGTGCTGAGCTGCGCGGCGGTGCGGCTCTCGCCACACCGGCTGACGGCGCCGGACCTCCGGCAGGACCTGCACTACGCGGTCCGCGTGCTACGGCGGAATCCGGGATACGCGCTGACGGCGATGGTCTGCCTGGCGCTGGGGATCGGGGTGAACAGCACGGTGTTCAGCATGGTGAACGAGCTGTTCTGGCAGCCGCTGCCGCTGCCGCACTCCGGCCGGCTGGCGATCGTGGTGCGCGAGAGCGACGGTATAGCGTGCTCGTACCGCGACTATCTGGAATTCCGGCAACGCGCCTCCGCGCCCGGCGGCCGGCTCTTCTCTGGCCTCGTGGCGTACGACGACATGCGCGTCTCGATCGACAGGGGCGGCATGAGCCACATCGTTGGGGCGGACGCGGTGACGGCGAACTTTGCGGACGTATTGGAGATGCCGGCGCAGATCGGGCGCTGGTTCAGCCCGGAGGACGACCGTGTTGGCAGCGATCCGGTGGTGGTGATCGGCGACGGCGCGTGGGGGCGGCTGTTCGGCCGCAGCCCGGACGCGATCGGCCAGCGCGTGCGCATCGGGACACAGAGCTATCGTGTCATCGGCGTCGCGCCACAGGGCTTCGTGGGCATGTCGCCGCCGCACATGGTGGAAGTCTGGATGCCTCTCGCCTCGCAGCCGGACGTGCGCAATCTGCTGGCGGATCCTGGCGAGCGGGAGCGGCCGCTGGTACAAATGATCGGGCGGCTGGCGCACGGCCGGAGCACGCGCGACGTGGAGGCCGGGATGCGGGTGCTGGATGCGCAGATCCGGCGAGATTTTCCGCGCGACAACGCGCCGGCGGGGGCGATTACCGTAGCGTTGGCGACGGGCGCGTCGCGGCCGGATGTGCGCCGGGTGGCGGCGCCCATGGCCGCGCTGCTGCTTTCGGTCACCGCGGTCGTGCTCTTGATTGCCTGCGTGAACGTGGCGAACCTG
>DATNMW010000054.1:0-8752 GCA_035602155.1 Bryobacteraceae bacterium
AAAGGCGCTTTCGATCTGCAGCAGGGCGTCGCGCAAAGCTCCCGCCAGCGTGCGTTCGCGGGAGTGCGCCACCAAGTGCAGGATCACTTCGGTGTCGCTGTTGGCCTGAAAGATCGAGCCGCGCCGCTCCAGCTCCGCGCGCAATTCGATGGCGTTGGTGATATTGCCGTTGTGCGCCACCGCCACCCGGCCTTTGTTGCAGGCCACCGAAAATGGCTGCGCGTTCAGCAGCGCCGTGTCGCCCGCCGTCGAGTAGCGCGTGTGGCCGATAGCCAGCTTGCCGGGCAACTCATTCAACACCGCGGTGGTGAAGATATCCGCCACGTGGCCCATGGATTTTTGGCAGTGGATTTCGGCGCCATCGCTGGTGCAGATGCCCGCGCTTTCCTGGCCGCGATGCTGCAATGCATAGAGGCCCAGGTAGGCCATCTTGGCGGCCTCGGGATGCCCGTAAACGGCAACGACGCCGCATTCTTCATGGAATTTGTCAAACATGTTTATGACCCATTTATCACTATCTTTATCGGCGGAGTTGCTTTTCGAGCGACTCCTCGTAGGCGGCTCTAAGGCTGTCGATAGTAACAGAAATCAGCGTCGCGCCGCGCTTGCCGATCGCCAGATCGTGCATCACAGTAATACCCACACGCGGCGCAGCCACCGCGTGCCGCGCGGCAATTTCCAAAACCGCATCCGGGTTCGCGGTCGAGATCAAAATGCGGGAGGGGCCTTCGTGGAACAGCAGGAATTCGGGGCTCAGGTCCGATTCGAAATCGAGCGCCGCGCCCACGCCCCCCTGGCAGCACTCGGCGGCCGCCACCGCTAGACCGCCATCGCTCAAGTCATGCGCCGATTCCGCCAGCCCCGCGGCTACAATTTCGCGCATGGCGTCGTGTACCCGCTTCTCGTAGTCCAAATCCAGCGCGGGCGGCAGGCCCCAAAGCTGGTTCAGAATTACCTTCGCATATTCGCTGCCGCCGAAGCGGACTTCGTCGCATTCGCCGACGCCGCCCAACAGTACGATCGGCCGGCCCGGAGTTTTGAAATCGCGCGTCACCGGCGCGCCGGTTTGCATCAGCCCAACGATGCCGATGACTGGAGTCGGCCAGATGCCTTCGCCCAGCGTTTCGTTATACAGGCTGACGTTGCCGCCGGTGATCGGCGTCTCGAAAAAGCGGCAGGCTTCGGACATGCCCTCGATCGCGTCCACAAGCTGGCCCATGATTTCGGGCCGCTCCGGATTGCCGAAATTCAGGCAGTTCGTGGCAGCCACCGGCTGCGCGCCCACGGTCGCGAGGTTGCGGCAGCATTCGGCCACGGCCAGCATGGCGCCTTCACGCGGCGATAGGTAGCAATAGCGGCTATTGCCATCCAGCGACATCGCCACGGACACCCCATTTTCCTTGACGCGAACGACTGCCGCATCGGCTCCCGGTCCGGCGATGGTGTTGGTGCGGACCATGTAGTCGTACTGCTCCCAAATGTAGCGCTTGGAGCAGATGTCCGCGGAAGCGAGCAGCGTCGTCAGGGCTACCGTTGGGTCGACAACGGGCTGAGCGGGCGAGGGGGCGAGCGGGCGAGGGGGCGACTCCAGGTGAGGGCGATTGTAGAGGGGCGCCTCATCCGCCAACTCGCGGTTGGGGATCTCGGCGACAGTGCCGCCGTGTTGCTTCACGCGCAGCAGCCCATCCGCGGTGACCGTGCCGATCGTCACGGCGTCCAGCCCCCACTTGTGGAAGACCCGGAAGACCTCGTCTTCCCGGCCCTTCTCCGCTACCAGCAGCATGCGCTCCTGCGATTCCGAGAGCATGATCTCGTAAGGCGTCATGCCGGTTTCGCGCTGCGGCACCAGGTCCAATTCGATTTCGATTCCGGTGCCGCCGCGGCTCCCCATCTCGCACGTTGAGCAGGTGAGGCCCGCCGCGCCCATGTCCTGTATGGCCACGATCGCGCCCGTCTGCATGGCTTCCAGGCAGGCCTCCAGCAGCAGCTTTTCCATAAACGGATCGCCCACCTGCACATTGGGCCGCTTCTGTTTGGATTCTTCGGTGAACTCAGCCGACGCCATCGACGCGCCGTGGATGCCGTCGCGGCCGGTCTTGGCGCCCACGTAAATCACGGGGTTGCCGACGCCCGCGGCGCTGGCGTAGAAAATGTCTTCCTTCTTGGCCACGCCCAGCGCGAAAACATTCACCAGCGGATTGCCGTTATAGCAAGGCTCGAAGATGCACTCACCGCCCACCGTGGGCACGCCGAAACAATTGCCGTAATGCGCGATGCCCGCCACCACGCCCTGCAGGATGCCGCGGTTGCGCGGACCGGCCTGCGGATCGTCCAGCGGCCCGAAGCGTAGCGAATCCAGCACGGCGATGGGCCGCGCCCCCATGGTGAAAATATCGCGCAGGATGCCGCCCACTCCGGTGGCCGCGCCCTGGAACGGTTCGATGAAGCTGGGGTGGTTGTGAGATTCGATCTTGAAAGCGATCACGTAGCCGCCGCCCACGTCGACGATCCCCGCGTTTTCGCCGGGCCCTTGCACCACCAGCTTGCCGCGCGTAGGCAGCTTCTTCAAGTGCAGGCGGGAGCTTTTGTAGGAGCAGTGCTCGCTCCACATCACGCTGAAGACGCCTAGCTCCGTGTAGTTCGGCTCGCGCCCCAGAATCTCCACGATCTTGCGGTATTCGGGTTCGGTGATCTGGTGTTGGGAGACGATATCGGGAGTGATGACGGCAGTGCTCATACCTGGAGCGCCGCCATAGCCGTGACCGTGGCTGTCACCATAGATTGGAAAATGACCAGGCCATCGCTCGATCCCATGAGCGGCTCGGTGGCGCGCTCCGGATGCGGCATCAAGCCCATCACGTTGCGCCGCGCGTTCAGGATTCCGGCGATATCGCGCATCGAGCCGTTGGGATTATCCAGGTAGCGGAACGCCACCCGGTCTTCGGCTTCCAGTTCGTCGAGGGTGCGCTCGTCTGCCACGTAGCAGCCTTCTCCGTGGGCGATCGGCAGGCGCAGGATCTGGCCCGGCTCCGCGGCCGCCGTGAACGGAGAGTCCAGCGTTTCGACGCGCAGCCGCACTTCGCGGCAGATAAATTTCAGGTTGCGATTGCGCATCAGAGCGCCGGGCAGCAGTCCGGCTTCGACCAGCACCTGGAAGCCGTTGCAGATTCCCAGCACCAGGCCGCCATCCGCCGCGAACTTGCGCACAGCCGCCATCACCGGGGAGAATTTGGCGATCGCGCCGCACCGCAGGTAGTCTCCGTAGGCGAAGCCGCCGGGCAGGATGACCGCGTCAATATCGCCGAGGGTTACCGAATCGTGCCAGATGAATTCAGCCCGATGGCCCAGGTTGTGGTTCACCGCAAACCAGGCATCGTGATCGCAATTACTGCCGGGAAAGACAATAACGCCAAATTTCATGAGCTTTTGAGTGCCGGGGAGGTTACATACCATCGTAGCAGATCCGCCATGGGCTGCACTTCAGTCCTGCGCGGATGTGCCAGGACCGGCTCCCGCAAGCTATGCTCGCCTGCTCGCTTGATTCGGCGCCGTCGAAGCTCGCGGTTAATCGGATTTGATCTTAAAGACTACGCCGCCGAATGCTTTTCCCCCGCCCGTCGACGTGGTCCCGTAAAGGTTATCGGCGCCGTCACGGACCACCCCCGCCATCGGTTGGCCGCCGTCGGCGCCGCCAGTGAAGCTGTATAGGACAGTTTCTTTACCAGTGGAATCCAGCTTGTATACGGCCCCAAAGGTCGCTGAACCGCCGTAATAAGTTGTGCCGTAGAGGTTGCCTGCCGAGTCGCCGATCACACCTGCGGCGGGATAGCTCCCATCGGCTCCACCCGTGAAGCTGTACAGGACCGAATAACGGCCACTCGGATACAGCTTGTAAACGACGCCGAAGCCCGCTGCGCCGCCACTGTAAGTTGTTCCGTACAGATCCCCAGCCGAATCGCGGATCACCCCGGCTTCAGGATCACCACCATCGGTAAAGCCCGTGAAGGCGTGCAGGACGCTTTCGGATCCGGTTGTATCCAGCTTGAAGACTACTCCCGCACCGGCCGCTCCGCCGAAGGAGGTGGTGCCGTAAAGATTACCTGCCGGATCTAGGAGTACGCCCGCGGAAGGGTAGGCTCCGTCGGCTAAGCCCGTGAAGCTGTACAGTACGGTTTCATGGCCCGTCGCATCCAATTCGTATACAACGCCGTAACCCGCCTCCCCACCACCGCTGGCAGTGCCGTAGAGGTTGCCCGAGGAGTCAAGGATCACGCTCGCAGTGGGATAACCTCCATCGGCTAAACCCGTGAAGCTGTATAGCACCGTTTCATTGCCCGCGGCATCCAACTTGAAAACGACGCCCGCATTGGCCGTGCCGCCGGCGCGTGTGGTCCCGTATAAGTTCCCCGCCGAATCGAGGATCACCCCAGCATAAGGAAGGCCGCCGTCGTTCCCTCCGGTGAAGCTGTACAGCACCGTCTCATGGCCGGTGGGATCGACGCTGAACACAACACCGGCGTTGGCCGGTCCGCCGTTGAGGGTAGTTCCGTACAACTCACCCGCCGAGTTGCGGATGACACCTGCGGCTGGAGAGTAACCGTCGGTGCCTTCCGCAAAGTTGTACAGCACCGTTTCGTTGCCAGTGGTCCCTACCTGGTACACGACGCCCAGGCTAGTGGGTCCGCCCTCAGTCGTCGTGCCGTAAAGATTGCCCGCCGAATCGCGGGTAACGCCGGCTGACGGCCAACCCCCACCGGCTCCATTTGTGAACCCGTATAGCACCGTTTCATTGCCACTCGTGTCCAACTTGAACACGACGCCTGCGCCGTAAACGCCCCCCGGGCCGCCACCGAAAGTGGTGCCGTACAGGTTGCCGGCCGAGTCAAGGATCACGCCGGCAGTTGGAGATCCCCCGTCCGGCCCGACTGTAAAATTGTGCAGGACCGTCTCGTTGCCGCTCGGGTCCAGCTTATACACAACACCCGCTCGTTCTGGACCGCCATAGAAAGTGGTCCCGTAAAGATTGCCGGCCGAATCGCGAACCACACCCGCGAGCGGGTAGAATCCGTTAGCGCCGAAACTGTACAGCACCGTTTCACGGCCGCCCGTGTCGACCTTGTAAACGACACCTCCGCCCTCCGTACCGCCGTAAGAAGTGGTCCCGTAAAGATTACCGGCCGAGTCACGGATCACGCCAGCCTGGGGCGAACCTCCATCGACCCCACCCGTGAAGCCGTACAGAACGGTTTCAAGACCGGTCGGACCGACTTTGAACACGACGCCCGCGCTCGCCGGGCCGCCTACCAGGGTAGTCCCATACAGGTTACCTTCCGAGTCGGCGACCACACCAGCATAGGGTTGGCCCCCGTCAGCACCCCCGGTGAAGTTGTAAAGTACGCTCTCGTGGCCGGTCGTTCCCAACTTGAAGACGACGCCTTGCCCCGCCGTGCCTCCGGAGGAGGTGGTCCCGTAGAGGTTACCTGCCGAATCGCGAATCACGCTGGCTCGGGGCTGGCCCCCGTCAGCCCCGCCCGAGAAAGCGTGCAATACTGTCTCAACTCCTGTCGTGTCCACCTTGTACACGACGCCGGCGTTCGCAATGCCGCCAGCGGTAGTTGTCCCATATAGGTTACCTGCCGAGTCGAGGATTACACCGGTTGGGGGATTGGTCCCGTGCGGACGGTATGCGAAATCATGCAGTATGACCTCAGTACTCTGCGCCTGCACCCGCACGCCACCCATGACGGTCAAAGCGCATACGGACCAGACCAAGCTCCAGCTTCCAGGCAAACGTGCGAAATGCACGACATTGTCGTCTTTGTCCTGTGCTCTCATTATCGGTGATTCTATCGCGAAAGCGCCAGGGAATCAAACGGATCTCAGGGCTTTAGGAAATAAGGGAACAGAAATCCTAACCATTTCGCCAAACCCCCGAACACTTTTTGGCGCACTTAGGCATCGGCCTTGTTCAAAACGCGGCGGCACTGCGCACGATTGCGGCCGAAAGAGCCGCGATCAACCCAAGAATTCCGCGGCGAAAGCGATCGCTACGCTGCTGACCGGACCGCCGGGCTACCGTTTGCCGGATCGTGGAACGCAATTGCCGGACTTGTCCCTGGACAGCAGGAGGCTGGGCTGATGCGACTCTCGATCCTGGCGGGATGGCAAGACCTGGGATAGCTAGTCAAGGAGGAAGCGATAAAGATGCCAATTACCAACGATATTATGGATCATGATCTAATCGGTCCGACTGCGCAACAGACTGCGCTCGAGGTACTGCGGCCGCAGAGGTAACAGCGGTTCGGCCCGCTTCCGGCATGGGCCGAAGAGTTTATTCGGCATGCATCCGCGCGCCGTCATCGCTCTGGGCTCCCGCGTGTATCACGCCGCGAGCTTGGAAGAACTGCTGCAATAGGAGCGCCGGCGCGCAATCCTGCCCATCTATTTGATATTCACCGTGATGCCTGCCTGGCTGTTGTCGATACCGCCGAACGACAAGAACAGCGGGGCCGGCCCCGCTGCCACCCCCGGCGGAACGATTACGTTCACCTGCAAGGCGCCCGCCACCAGGCCGGGCGCGGCGCCGACGTATAGAATGTCCGCCGCCACTCCACCGATTGTTACCGCCGCGGCCAGCAGCGGAGCGGGTAACGGCAGGGATAACGGCTCGATCAGCCCGTCCACGCCGCCCGGGGCGGTCTGCCCTTCGCCGGTCGCGAATATTTGTATCGCCGAACCGGCGCTCACCGGATTGCCGGTGGACACCAGATTGTAGTTCGTGTCCAGTATGGCGCCGGCGCCCTTGCCGGATCCGTCGGCGCTGAAGATTCCCGGCGCGCTCGAGACCACCGCCAAAGTCGGCGAATTGGATCGGGCGCTTCCGAACGTCACCTCAATCGAAACGTTCGAGGATCCCGCCAACTCATACGGGACGATGGCGTTGATTTGCAGCGCGCTGGCGTACAGAATCGGTCCGGGATAGCCGTTGAACGTTACGGTCGCGTTGGCGACGGTTGTCGGGATATATCCCTTGACGACGGTTGACGAGACGCCCGTGGCAGGCCCCAGCGAAGTGCCGAATATGGTCACGATCTCGCCTGGCGAAACACCGCCCGTCAGGTAGCTCGCCGCGTTGACTACCGCGCCGATATTGGGCGTTGGAGCCGTCACCGTGAGAGCGACATTGATGGTCAGTTGCAGGGTTCCGGAACCGCCGCTCAAAGTTACCGAACCCGCATACGAACCGGCTCCCAGGTTGGCGGGATTCGCCGAAACCGTCAGGGTCGAAGGTGTTGTCGCGGCACTCTGCGTGACCGAGAGCCAGCCAGTACTCGCCGCCGTAGCCGTAAATGCGACTGCCGGACCGGTGGCGGTGACCGACACGGTTTGCGCGGCGGGGGGCGGATTGCCGGCAGTGTAAGCGAACGCCAGCGGATTCGGTGTGGCGTTCAGGGACGCCGCGGCGGAGACGGTCAGCGTGACGGCCACAACTTGCGCCGCACCGGCCGCCGGAGTTACCGTAATGCTCCCGCTATAAGTGCCCGCGGCCAGGGCCGCCGGACTAACCGAAACGCTCAAAGTGGCGTTGCCCGTTCCCGACGTTGGAGTTACCGCCAGCCACGCGCCGCCGGTGGTCGTGGCGGCGCTGGCCGTAAAACTCTGCGCGCCGGCGATCTGCACGCTCTGCGCAGCCGGCACCGCGCCCTTCAGGGTATACGTGAATGCCAGCGTGGATGGGCTGATGGCGATCGAGCCGCTGCTGGCGGCCACCGCAAACGCAACCGGAACCAGCGTGACTACGCCGCCCGAAGTGGTTAGTGTAACAGTGCCTTGATAGGCGCCCTCGGCTAAGTGGGTAGCGTCGGCTGTGACTGTGAGCGCTGCGCCCAGCGTGTTGGCAATCCCGCTGGTTGGGGAGACGGACAGCCAGCTTCCGCTGGCGGTGCTGGCGCTGGCGGTGAAGGCGGTGGCGGAGGACGCCGTGACGGCGATGGTCTGGCTTAGCGGGGCGCCGCCCGCGGCAGCGCTGAAACTAAGGGAGGCCGGGTTGGAAACGACCCCGATAGCGCTCTCCACAGTCAGCAGGACCGGCACTACTACCGGAACGCCGCCCGCTCCCGCCGGAGTCAGGATGATGTCCGCCACGTAGGTGCCGCTTGCCAAGGTTTGCGGAGCCAGGCCAACGGTGAGAGTGGTGGGTGTAGTCAGGCTGGAGCCGCTCGGCGCGATCTGTAACCAACTCGGCACTCCGCCGGCGACGGTAAACGACTGTGGCGGCAGGCTGGAGACATTCACGTCGAGAGCCAGCGGCGCCGGCGGCGTGTCGCCGCCGAAATAATTGAAAATGAAGCTGCCCGGGGTGGTGTTCAGCACCGCGCCGGCGGATACGATCAAGGTAACCTGGACGTCCTGAACGTTCGCGCCCAATTTGATCTGTACCTCGCCGATGTAAGTGCCTGTCTTGAGTCCCGTGGGATTGGCGGTAACGGTCAGGTCGCTCGGAGGAGGGCCGCTGGCCGCCGAAACCGAGAGCCATGTCTGGTTTAACGTGACCGTATACGAAGTATTCACAATGCTGGCCACCACGAGCGTCTGCCCCGCGGGAGGCGACCCGCCTTCTTGCGCCACAAAAGTCAAAGAGGAGGGATTGGCGATACTCGATATGCCGCCGACCACGAGTGTGACGGCGATGGTCTGCGCGCCGCCGTCCGCATCGGTCGCGGTGATGGACCCCTCGTAGTTGCCCGCCGCC
>DATNMW010000055.1:0-7368 GCA_035602155.1 Bryobacteraceae bacterium
TTGAAAAACTTTAGGACCGCAGGATTTGCTTTGACCGCCGATGCCGGATCAAGGCTTTTCAGGCCGACGGAACCTTTCGGGTCGACGACGTCTTCGGCAACGCCGCGTAGCACTCCGCTCTGAAAGTGGCGCTAAAGCGCCGAAGGCCCGCCGACCGACGCTGCGAACCGTTCAAGCGCGGGAGCGGAATTCTTCCAGCGCCTGGAACCAATCCTCTTCGGGTGATCCGTTTGGACAGCCTCTGGCCACCCAGAGTTCACGCGCGAGTGACGCGACGTCGTCGTGTTTGAATGCGGCCGCCGGAGCATGCCGATGAGGCTCGAAGGCGTGCTCCAGGGCTTGCCGTGAATGCTCGTGCCCGGTCACGTGATCCTGCTTTCCCTGCTGCTCGCCGACACGATAGGCGTGCGCGCCAACGTCTTGCAGCTCAGCCGCCCGTTGATGGTTCTCGTAATGCGATCCGTTGTTATAACGAGTAGACATATTAGATACGCTCTATTCGCCCCGATTTGGTGTGGGCTTCCTGCGCAAGCTTGTAAGCTTGATTCGAATAGTCCAGCGCCCGGTCCGCATGCCAGGTTGCGGTTGCATGGTCGCCTTTTTCATTATGTTCCGCCGCGGTACGATGGGCGTGCGCCGCAAGTTCGTGTTGCTCGGCGGCCTTCCGGTGTGCGTCGTGCATGAGGTCTCCTTATGTCCAAGCGTGTTCGACACTAAACATGCACGAATCGGACCAACCTGTTCGGAGTCCGTACACGACGCGGAAATGGCTCCCGGAACGCACCGAACGGGCTCGTGGTCGGCTGCCCGACCTGACCACACACGGTCAAGTGACCCAAGGCGGTCGCAATCTTAACCTAATCGTGGGATCATTTATTCTTCAACGACGCTTCCGTAAGGTCCAACCGCGCCTTCCATGCGTCATGCTCCGCCACCGATCCGGCATTGGTGAAGTTCATCAACTGGTCGTCGCCCGCGCTATACGCGGGCCAGTGCGGCCGCCCTTCCCCATCCGGATTGCCGGTCTTGGCAAACGCCACCCAGTAAGCCAGCGCCGCCTTGGCGGTGGCCTCGTCGGCAGGCGCCAGATCCTTGGTATAGCGGGCGGCGACGGTATCGAACACAAATGGAATCTCGGTCGCATGCGGCGCGCCCTTCCACAGTTTGCGCATGGACTCCGCCACGTACGAAAAACGATATTCGTAGGCCCGCTGCCCCGTCCCGGCAACCGTCTGCGCCACGAATCGGGCAGGCTCGATCATCATCCGGTCCGCAGCCACCAGCATGCCGACTTTGCGGAATTCGCCCGAATGCTCCGGGTCGTAGACGGCCTCCGCCTTTTCCTTATTCGCCCCGAACGGAGCGAATAACTCGTCCATGTTCTTGGCAAAAGAGAATCCGATATCGCTGCTGTTGGCGCCCACAATCACCGGCATCTTCATTGCATGCCCGGCCAGCAGGGCCTGCTCGGACGACTCCGCCACGATCTTGCCGTCGATCATCGGGCCGGCATACGTCGGGTTTCCCATGCTGGCCATGTTCAGGCGATCACAGACGCGCTCGGCGGACAACTCGCGCAGGGCCGCCAGCGCGGCGGCGTCTTCACCTTTGATGCCCGCCTTCTCCGCGAACGCCACCCCGACGGCTTCACCCGAGGGCAGATTCGGACCTGATTCGCTGACGCGGCGCATCGGGCCGATGCCGCTTCGCCCGCCGCCCGATTCGATAATCGCTTTTTGAAAGAGCCCGTGCGCCAGCGGCGTGGTCATCATGGTGAGCACCGACATGCCCCCAGCGGATTCGCCGAACAGTGTCACGTTGCCCGGATCGCCGCCAAACTTTGCGATGTTCTTCCGCACCCATTTCAACGCGGCGATTTGATCGAGAAAACAATAATTGCCGAGCAGGCCGTTTGGATCTTCCCTGGTCAAAGCCGGAAACGCGAAGAATCCGAAGCGCCCCACGCGATAGTTGAAGCTGACGAGCACTACGCCGCTCTCGGCGAAATGCGTTCCGTCGTAAACCGCCGGCGAACTGCCGCCGTTCACGAAGCCGCCGCCATAAATCCACACCATGACGGGCCACTTGCCGGACGGCCGCTGCGCCGGTGCCCATACGTTTAGATAAAGGCAATCCTCGGCGGGCTTGGTGCCAAGCGGGGCGGCGTCGCTTGGAAACGGAAGCTGCATACAATCGGAGGCGTAGTCCACGGCGGGTCGCACGCCCTTCCAGGGCGCGACGGGATGAGGCGGTCGCCAGCGATTCGGGCCGGTGGGAGGCGCGGCATAAGGAACGCCCTTGAAGGCGACTACGCCGCCGGCAATGGCGCCTTTCAGATCGCCGCTGTCAATGCGTACCTGATCGACTGTGGCCGCGGCGGCGCTGCCAACCATACCGCAAGCGAACGCCGCATATAGGATAGTGCCGTAAATTCTTGTCATGTTCGTGTGTTAGTCCAAATGAATAGAGCCGCGCAGGGGCAAGTCGCGCGACGAGCCGCCGGCTTGGATGATATATTCGCCCGGAACCAGTTCCCAAGCATCCTTGTCCGCATTGAAAATCGAAAGATAAAAGGGATTGAGGGGCATCGTCACGGACTTCGATTCACCGGGAGCCAGCCGTACTTTCTCCCACGCTACCAGACGATTGAACTGCTCACCCGAGGCCGACGGAAGCGTGGCATAGACTTCGGCGACTTCCGCGCCGGGGCGCGCGCCGGTGTTGGTCACATCGAACGTCACGCTGTCTTTGGATGTCTTCAGGCTCGAGTACTTGTAAGTCGTATAGGAGAGTCCAAAACCGAAGGGGAACAAGGGACTCTTATCCTTGGCGTCGTACCACTTATAGCCGACCAGCAACCCTTCGTCATAAGCCACGTCAAACCTTGTGGTATTGACCTTGAAGCCGGGGAACATCTCGACCATGTCTTTATCGCTCGCCGGAGGAGGCTGCGCGGTGAGTTGCGGGTGCGGCAGGTCGGCCTCCGCCTTGGCGAAAGTCAGCGGCAGCTTGGCCGACGGATTCACATCTCCGAACAGAACATTGGCGATGGCTTCCGCGCCGCGAATTCCGGGATACCAGGCTTCCATGGCCGCGCTCACTTGGCCGATCCACGGCATGGTCACCGGGCCGCCGGTCTCGAGCACCACGATGGTGTGCGGATTGGCGGCGGCCACCGCGCTTACCAGCGCGTCTTGATTATTGGGGAGCGACAGGCTGGGGTGGTCGATGCCCTCGCTCGAAGGCTGGTTGACGAACACGATGGCCACGTCGGATGCCTTTGCCAGGCGCGCCGCGGCGGCCGGATCGGTTCCGCCATCGTACTGCACGTCCGCATGCGGCGCTTTGTCCCGAATCGCCTTCAATGGGGACGAACGGTGCCAGACAACGCGATCGAAGATGCCGGCGTTGGCGGGTTGTGGCACGGGATTGCCGCCCATCGGGTCGACCTGCGCCGAACCGCCGCCCGAAAGCACTCCCACATCCGCATGCGAGCCGATCACCGCGATGGTCTTCACCCGCCCGGCTTCCAAAGGCAACTGGCGGTCGCCATTCTTCAGCAAGACAATGGACTGCTCCGCCACCCGCTGCGCCACATCGAGGCCGTGAAAAACATCGGGCACCTGGGGTTCCGGCGCACGGTCAAATAGGCCTACGGCCAACTCACTGCGCAGAAGGCGGTGCACCATGTTGTCGAGCCGCGCCATCGGCGCCTCCCCGCTCTCTACGGCTTTCTTAAGCGCATCCGCAAGGTAAGTGGAGGTGGGCATCTCCATATCCAGGCCCGCCAGCGCGGCTTTGGCGGTTGAATGCGTGCCGCCCCAATCCGAAACTACGAAGCCCTGGAAACCGAAATCCTTCTTCAGAACGTCGGTAAGCAGATAGCTGTTCTCGCAAGCGTAATCGCCGTTCACCAGGTTGTAAGAGCACATCACGGCGCCGGCGCCGGATTCCTTGACGCCAATTTCGAACGCCAGCAGATCGCTCTCGCGGATGGCCCGCTTATCGGCCTTGACGTTGACATACGAACGGCCGCCTTCCTGGTCGTTGAGCGCGTAGTGTTTGATATCGCCAATGATGCCCTGCTGCTGGAGTGCCTTCATTTCAGCGCCCACGAGCTTGCCGGCCAGGATCGGATCTTCGCCCTTGTATTCGAAGATGCGGCCGTTGCGCGGCTCGCGCGCCAGGTTGACGCCGCCGCCTAGCGACATGTTGTACCCCTGATCGCGCAGTTCCACGCCGATGAGCGTGCCGTATTCGCGCGCCACGTCGAGGTCCCAGCTTGCGGCCTCGGCCACGCAGGAGGGCAACGCCGTCGAATAACGCCCGAATGCGCCGCTGTGCGTGACCCCCACGGCGGCGTCCGCTATTTGCAGGTCGGGGATGCCCAGGCGCGGGATACCTGGAATGTAGCCGGCGTTGCCCAGCGATTTCGAGGGCGGCGCGTCGGGGCCGCCGAAAAGCGCCTGCCAGCCGCCGCCATGCAGCAGCGAGATCTTTTCATCGAGAGTCAGTTGGGCCACGATCAGTTCCGCCCGTTGATCGGGGGAGAGACTCTGGTTCATCCAGGGGCCGGTGGGTTTGGGGCGCGGCGGACCGAATTGGGCTCCGGCGGGCGCGATGAGGGCGGCGCAGAGGATACCGGCGAGCGCGACTTGGCGCATCGGAATTCTGTTGTGCATTGTTGAAGTGGAATAGTAACAGATCGCATTGTCCGCTGGCGGAGGCGGCATCTGTTGAGTATACCCTCCGGGCTTGCTCTATAATGAAGTGAAACGGCGCTGTACGCGCATGGGGGTAACGCTTACGGACGCGGTGATCCACACGCTGGAAGAGCAGGCAGGCAGTGCCAATCATGCCATCGACCGCGGCAAAATCGACGCGGTTTGTGCGAAGATGCGGGCGTTGCCGGTTCTCGATCTCCGCACTCCGGACGAGATCCTGGGCTACGACGATTTTGGCATTCCGCGATAACGGCCGCGTTTTGTTCCTGCGGCGGTTCAACCGCGCGGGGCGTATCGGCGGGAGCTAACAGGCGTGGACGTGCTTGCGGAATTCGTGGAAATACGGGCATCGCACTGCAATTCTATCGAGGTCTGCGGCAGATGCAATCTCTTCGTACACTTTGTCATCCGCGGCGAGACCGGCTTGGGAGAGCATTGTCATGAACAAAGGCTTTGGATCCATAATATCTTCCAATGGTTTGTTGATAAGTTTGATCGACTTGGTCCGGCCGCGTGAGAGAGCGACCTTGCTTACGGCCTGCTCATCGGCGAGCAGCCATGTTTCGACCATGCACCTTGTCGCGTAGAAGTGGACGGGGAATGCCGGCTTGAAGCGCGATTCGTGGAGGCGGATATTTAGGTCCACCTCGGCGGTCTGCGGGTCCTTCCCGCCAGAGTCACGGATGACCAACGCCTTGTCTATGCGGCAGTCCGCGTTATACTCAAAACCTCTCAAGAATCCCACGAATTTCTTAAGGAGCGCTGGAATGCCGCCACACGGGCGTGCGACCACGCCGTCCACGTCGGACCGAATCCGCCTGATTATCACCGGGTAAACTGCAGCGTCACGCGGTCCTTCGACGACGATTCCGAAGACGCTCATTCTTCGCCAAGCGCTCCGGCAAACATCAGGTCGCCCAGACCCAGTTCGTCGTCCTCGACCAGCTTCCGGAGGTGCGGCTTATCATCGGGCCTGATTACCTTCGTCTCGGCCTGTCTCTTCTCAACCCATAGGATCTCGTCCAGCTTCATTTGATTGAGCACGAGCGGCGAGTGGGTGGTAACGAGGATCTGAGATGGCGGCGCATACCGCTCCGTCACTTCCTGCTGGACCTGGCGTAACAGCGCTATGAGCGTCTCAAACAGGCGAGGATGCAAATGGTTCTCAGGCTCCTCAATGAAGACAAAGGTGCCGCCCAGATCGTCGGGGGCGAGGATGAGCGAGAGATAAGCGATGAAGGCCAGTTCGCCATCCGACATCTGGAACAGCGGTGTGGGGCGGAGCAATCCTTGCTCGTTGGAAGCCAAATATACCATCCCTTGCTGCGTCGGCCACGTCAGAAGCTCCCGTATTTCCGGAAAGACATCTCGCGCAACCTCTGCGATGCGGGCGAAGGACTGAGGCGATCGGGTCTGAAGCCACATCAGCCAAGCGGAAAGGTTCGAGCCGTGTAGGTCGAGGACATTACCGGCCGTCATCTGGTTTGCCTGCTTCATCACAGCGGGAACGAACTGATGAAATCGCCAGTTCTGAACGGAGAACTTCAAAGGGTAACCGTCCCAGTTGGGTGGCGCTGTTTCCATCCCCGATCTCTCGGCCGGGATGAAGGCGAGCTTCGATGCGTCGGCGTTTTCGAGCCAGCGGCCGTCGCTCTCTCTAACGATAAGCTGGTAATCCCTCCCCGCTTCCCGGAGCGTCAGTGTCTCCTTTTGAACGGCAAAATATCCCCCCGCGCCGCCCGCGATTTCGAGTTCATATATAAACTCTCTACCTGGGTGAGCCGTCTCGAAGAACTCAATGGCGATCGAAAGCAATCGATCTTGACTACCCTTCCACAGGACCTCGTCTATCCCTTGCCGTCGTGTCAGGGCGTTTCCTGGCCCGAACTGCGGAGACCAGCATTCCTGCAGGAAGCGGAACAGGTCGAGGACATTGCTTTTGCCTCCCATATTGGGCCCGACCAGGACGTTCAACGGGCCCAAAGAAAAATCAACATCCCTGAGACTCTTGAAATTCCTCGCGCGCACTCGCGTAATCATAAGGACCCCGAAAACTATGATACCCCGCCAAGGATCGACTCCAACATATCCGGAATCTCGAACACCGCGCGATTCGACTGCGCCGCGGCATTCGCCCGCATGCGGGCGTAATTGGCCGACTCCAGCAACTTCTCCACGGCGGCGCCGATCCCGCGGAAATTGCGCAACACCAGCCCGACGTCCTGCTCCCGCACCCATTCGCAGTTATAGCGCTCCTGCGGCAGGTTCCAGGCGTTACGTTCGACGATCACCGGCAGCTTCACGGCGATGGCCTCGCTAATGCTGCCGGGCCCCGGCTTCCCGATGAAGAAGTCCGACAAGTGCATGTAATAGGGCACTTCGCGCGTGAAGCCCTCCACAAACATCGGAATACGCGATGGCATGGCGCGCAACGCGGCCGACAGTTTCTGGTTGTGGCCGCAAATCAGGATCAGTTGCAGCGGCCGCGCCGCGGCTTCCAGGCGCCGCGCGATATCGAGCATCACCGCGGAGCCTTCACCGCCAAACAGCACCAAGCCGGTGGGCCATTGCGGGTCGAGTCCGAGGCGTCGCCGCTCGGCGTTGCGATCAGCATCGATCGGCTCGTAGAATCGCGGGTTCAGGA
>DATNMW010000056.1:0-3722 GCA_035602155.1 Bryobacteraceae bacterium
CTATATAATGTCTTGTTATGCGCCGCGCGGAGCTTTCAACGCCTTTTCAATGGTGACCATCGCTAGAAAGAGCTTCGCCGGATGATCCGCCAGCGGTTGAAACTCATGGTGAAGATAAAACGCTTGAGCGTGCTCGTCCAAAGCGTCGACCACAACGCCGACGGCTGCCACTTCCGATGTATTCCGCCAACTTCTATACAAGGCGTCCATCAATAGAAACCGGCCGAGGCCCATGCCGCGGCAGGAGGCATCCACCGCCAGTCTACCCAGCAGCGTCGCCGGGAGAAGCGGATACCGCGGTAGCCGCTTGGCGGCCGTTTCGGGAAGCTGCGCGGCCCGCACGCTGTAAGCCGAGAGCGTGTAATAACCAAGGACGATCCCGTCCCGTCCCGCCAAGACAAAGGGAGCGGCGGCCTTTCGTCTGGCATCCTGCCCGGCTTGGCGGTGAAGATAGTTGTCCAGTTCCGGCGCACCCGAGCGGAACGCATCCCGGTGATGAGATGCGTGGAGCGGCTCGACGCCGTAGTCGAAACGAGGCGTCACCCGCGGGTTTTTCTGCGATACTCGTGCGCGGCCCTGCGCAAAACAGGCCCCGGTTCGGCTGGTTTCAGGATGGCGTCCGCGAAGGCCTTCGTCTCGCGCGCCGTCAGGATCAACATGCCGCGCCTCTCGATCGTCCCTTCGGCGGCCGCCTCGGCGCTATGAATGACGAAATCGGTCATGGTGCGGCCTTCCAGATCGGCCGCGCGCTGGATGAGAACCTTTTGTTCCTCGTTGAGGCGCGCATCGAAGCGATAGGTCTTTGGCGCCGGCGTTCGCCGCGTGCGTGCTGCCGCTTGGCTCAAATGCTCTTCTCCCCTGCCACTACTGTACGGTAATATTCCGTACGGCAGCAAATTAGAAAAGCATATACGCGATCACGCGAGAATTAAATTCTGTTATGCTAGTCGCGGCATGGAACTGCACGCGCTCCAGGTTTTCCTGGCGGTCGCCACCGAGAAAAGTTTCTCGCGCGCCGCGGACCGGCTGCTGCGCACGCAGCCCGCCGTCTCGCTGGCTTTGCAGCGCCTGGAGGCGGAGTTAGGCGAGAAGCTGATCGACCGTTCCGCCAAAGATCTGGTGCTCACCGACGCCGGGCGCACCGTGCTCGACTTCGCGCGCCGCTTCGAAAATCTGCGGCACGAGATGGAGAACTCCCTGGCCGAACTGCGCGACAACTCAGCCGGCACGCTCACGGTTGGCGCCAATGAATCTACCTCGCTTTACCTGTTGCGGCACATCGAGAACTTCCGGCGGTTGCACCCAAAGGTTAACGTGCGGGTGCGTCGCAGCCTGTCGAGCAAGATTCCCAACGAGTTGCTGGATGGCAACCTGGAGCTGGGCGTGATCAGCTACGATCCACCGGATGAACGGCTCACATCCACCGTCATCTACACCGACGCGCTGACGTTCGTGGTGTCGCCCAAGCACAGGCTGGCGGGGCGCAAGGCTGTCTCGATTTCGGATTTGTCGGCGGAGACGTTCATCGCGCACAACGTCATTTCGCCGTATCGCGACGTGGTGCTGCGCGAGTTTCAGCAGCGCCGCGTGCCGCTAAACATGGCAGTGGAAATGCCTACCATAGAGACCATCCGCAAGCTGGTACAGAACAACCAGGGCGTGGCGTTCTTGCCGCGCATGTGCGTGGAACAGGAGATCGAGCAGGGCTTGTTGTGCGAGGTAAAGGTGAAGGAGCTGCATGTGGAGCGCAAGATCCGGCTGATCTATCCCACGCGGCGGGTTCTGAGCCATGCGGCGCGGGCGTTTTTGGAGGTGGTGCGGGGGAAGTAGGCCGAGGTGGCGCACGCACGCATGCGATCAGGCTGAAACGTGGTACAGTCTCCACGATGCGAGCCGAATCCACTCTGGTCGTCTTTCTGGTAAGCATGTTTACCGCTGTCTCCGGTGCAAATGCCCAGCAGCCCGCAGCCGCACCGGATAGCAGTGGCGCCGGCAAGGCTTTGATTTACGTTTACCGCCCGGTTGCGCACGGGTCGCTTGCGTTTAGCGGCGCGCGGTTGCTGCAATTCGCCCAGGTTTTTGTCAACGGCGATTTTCTGGCCGAACTCCCCAACTCCAGCTACGCATCGATCCAGGTGCCGCAGGGCACCATAGCTTTCACCTCATGGTGGCTTGAGCACGCCCCCAATTTCCGGTCGATCACCCACCAAGTCCCCCTTGGGCAGTACTTCCCACCCGTCCTGCAGTGGCCTAAGTGCGTGGGGAACCCCAAGAAGCCGACCTGCAGTTTCGACGCACCTGTCCAGTCGCCTGAAGAAGGCAACGGATGCGCAAGCGTGAATTGGCGGCGCGCGGGCGAAGCGCGCCGCGAGGACGTGGCGTTATGTAGATATGAATTGGCTATGACCACAAACGCGCTTGAGAATTGGGTCGATCCGGATAGAAAACGCCGGGCGCTGATTCTCGGCTTACTCCTTCCCGGAATGTTCGGCGCCGGCGAATTGTCCTATGCGCTCCGTATTCCCGGGGGCGATCTCACCGCCTGGCTTCAGATGTGCGGCCCTAAGCCTTTTCCAAGTCCCTCTCCGCAGGAAGCAGATAAGTTGCGACTTGACCTGGCAAAAGGAGACTACTCGGGCGACTTTAGCCGTTGCTGGAACGGGCTGATTGAAGCTGCCAGAGTGTTGTCGCAGAAAGAACTGCTTCGGATTGAAGTGGAAGCGGGCAAGACCTACTACGTCAAGTGGCATGTCCCCTACAAACCCGGGACGCCGCTTCCAAAGATGGTACCCGTGGATGAAGCGTCCGGGGCCGCGGAGATCAGCGCACTTCACCCTGCCCAGTGACTCCTATGGACCCTGCAACAATCACAGCATTGCGGACGTAGCCAAAGGGAGCGTGGACGGGCCATCGCGGCCCCGCGCGGGGCTGGTAATGGGTCGAGGCTTCGTACGGCAAATTCAAGGACGGCCACAATCTCTTCGCGCGTCAGGTGGAACCACTCCACGACTTCGTCGATGTTGGCCCCGGCTTCGAGGTTTTCAAACACAATGGAAACCGGCATCCGCGTGTCCTTGAACACCCATGCGCCGCTGACCTTGCCAGGGATGCTCTCCACGGCTGGGCATTGTGACCAATCGAGGCTCGCCATGATCTACGCTCCTTCTCTTAGACTACGCCATAACGATAGTAGGAAAAATAAATCCGCGCTACTGCGCCAACGGATAGTCCACGCTGCGCAGCAGCCAGTCGCGGTTGGCGCGCACGTCCTCGCGCAGGCGTTCGCAGAGCGCGTCGCGGCGTTCGTACAGGCGATAGTCTTTCCGCTTTGCGTGATTGTCCAATAGCGCTTTCACCAGGAATGGCATCACCATCGAATAGTCCGCTTGCATGCTTTCGGTGGTTTGCAGATAGGTGTCCTTATCCACCTTGCCCCAAGTGACCGCTTCGGCGGGCGGACAGGAAGACAGCGAGCCATCCGTGACTGGCGCGGTCACGATCTGCACGTCGAACTGGTAGCCGCGCACATTCGGCAGCCCCAGCACCTGGCCCAGCGCCGGCTCCGGCTGCAGGTTGTAATTCTTCGGTACGCCGCCGCCCAGGATCAGCGTAGCCAGGGCGCGCGCTTCACTCTCGAACAATCCCCAGCGGTGATACGCGCAGGCTTCGAATACTTCGGCGTGCAGGTCCAGGTCGAACGCGTATTCGGGCACGATGCCGGC
>DATNMW010000057.1:0-53500 GCA_035602155.1 Bryobacteraceae bacterium
CGCCAGCCAGAAGGTCTCGCCGTCAATATGCGGAAAGCGTGCGCCCAACTCGTTGAGGCGCGCGGCCGCGTCGGCGATGCGCTGTTCTTCATCGCCCCAGATGTCCGGGTAGTTCTGCAGGACTTCGGTGGAAAGCACGAAGACGTGTTCGTGCATCAGAGTGATCCCGAGTTGCGCCGCATCGAGGGGTCCCCGCACCGTGTGGATGGAGGCCATCCCGCGTAGTATATCCGATCGGGGCGTGCCTGCAACGATTATTTTCTCCAGTTGAGCGATTGGAACTGGGCGGCCGAGATGTGTACTTCCCCGTCCACCGAGAACCACAACCGGCCTTTCGCGCCGCTTACGAACTGCGCACTGCGTAGCGTGGCCGCGGCCGCCGCGGACGGCGGCAATGCGGACTTCAGATCCAGTCCCTTGCGAATGGACGACTGGATACTAGCGCCGATCCTTTCTTTCAGGGCCGTGCCCAGGGAACCGGACTGCAATACCTCGCCGAGGGACCCATCGGCGTCGATCTTTTGGACCTCCGAGGCCATGGCGATCCCGTCCGTTCCAGCCGCCGCTCCAGTCGACGGCGTCAGCTTCGCCGTCACCACCGCGTTGCCGCCCACCAGCCTCTTGACCACGTTCTTGCCGAACGCCTTCACGCAGGCCCAACGTTCGTAGTGCACGTGCGCCGTCAAAATCGCGGCGGGAGACGCTGGGACGAGTGTGGCGCTCTCCACGGAAAGCCGCTCACCGCAGCGGTCCGAGCGGTCCAGTTGCGAGGCGAGCAACGCGCCGATCTTATCTTGAAGATCGCTCAAATCCGCTGTCAATGCCAGCTTGTATGGTCCCTGCGGCCCGCTGGACACAGTTCCCCAAGCCGTGATTTTGACCGCCTGGCCCTTGACGTCTAAAGAGGTTGTGATCGGCGGAATCTTGAGTTCGAGATCTTCCGCAAGGGCTTCGACGGCGAAGATGGAGAGGATGCACAGGAGTATGTAAATGTAAACCCGCATGAAATGCAGTAGATGCTGCGCCCGCCTGCTGAGTTACTGTCCTGCGGGGCGGATACTCCAGGATCCGCTTTTTGGCGAGCGATGCTTCACTGGTACTAGGCTCGGGAATTGCGGAACTTCGTCCACGATCATGACCTGCGACTCGCCGATCCGGATTTCGGCGCGCCGAACTTTGCCGTCCGGTTCCGTATTCCGCATCACTTCGGTAGCGCCGAATGCCTTCGGCCGCGTGGCGGATCATTATGAAGGGCGTGACGATGTGATAGCCAGCCGGCTTGCTCACGATTGGCCTTTTGTGGCTTGCGCCGCTGCGCGCTTTCCCATCTCTTCGTGCGACACGTCCTCTTTGTGCGTCGCGAAGTGCCAGATGTGTCCGAAGGGATCTTCGAATTGGCCCGTGCGATCGCCATAGAATTGATCCGCGACCGGCCGCATGAGCTTGGCGCCGGCGGCTAGAGCTCGCGCGGCCAACGCGTCCACGTCTTCCACGTAAATATGGATAACAACCGGCGAGCCACCCAGCGTTCGCGGGCTCAGGAAGCCGATCTCCGGGTGCTCGTCCGCCAGCATGATATTGGCTTTGCCGATCTTGATCTCGGCGTGGCCGATTCTGCCGTCGGGGCCGGCCATTCGCGCCGTTTCCGTTGCGCCGAATGCTTTCCTGTAGAACTCGATAGCGTCGGCCGCGCCCTTGATCGACAGGTACGGCGTGGCGCTTTCGTAACCTTCCGGTATTGCTTTGACTGTATTTGCCATGCTTCCATTTTCGGCGATCGGAGCGGGGCGCGTATTGTAAAAAATTGAAGGGTGGCGCGGTGCGCGCTAATATAGGTTCATGGCGGTCCGGGTTTCGAACAACAATCTGCCTAATCGCGCTGAAGGCGCTGCGGTCCAGGAAGCGGTGCTTGGCGCTATTGGAGCGCCTGAGGGCGACTGGCGGGTCCAAATTCATGAAAACCCCGATTCTCCGTCGTGGCATATCACGATTTTGGGACCAAACGAATTTCGCTGGACCCGAGAATTTTTCGGTCCGGACGAACAGAACCAGGCTGACGGTTACGCCGCCCTAAGAAGAGCCGTAGCGGACGCACTGGCGGGTTCTTTGATAAAGATCCGGCCGATTGTGTGCCTTAGTTACGCTTATCCCGACAACAAGGATCTCTTCGTCAATCAATTTGCGGATCGCCTTGGCCAAGAACTCCAGGTTCAGTTCGGCGAACCAATCAACGTGATCTGGGACACGCATCGCTTGCACCCGGATGCGAAATGGTCGGAAGGAGCCGAGAAGTGGCTCCAGAACGCCTCGTTCCTGGTCCCTATACTTTCGCCGAGTTATTTCAAAAGCGATTTATGCCGGAAGGAATTCGAGGTGTTCCTCGACAGGGAGCAGCGCACGGGCCGCACGCTGATCTTTCCGGTTCGCTTTGTGGCGACCGGCGCTCACGAGGACTCAGCCGCTCAAGAATGGCCGACGTGGGTACAGGGCCTGAGGCGCCACAAATTCGTCGACCTGCGCCTGTACCGATTCAACCTGGATTCGAAGGAAGCGCTACGAGTAGTTTCTTTCCTGGCCGGATCAATTCGGGATTCCAATGCGCGGAACCTGAGCGAGGCTGCCGATCCCAGAATTGACCGTCAATCGGTTATCAAGGCGGCGGAACCGCTCTATGTCAAGACGCTTCGGCTGAGAAATTTTAGGTGCTTCGAACAGCTCGAATTGCGCTTTGACCGGCCGTCCAGTCTGGAGGGGCGATGGACCTGCATCGCTGGAATCAACGGAGCCGGGAAATCAAGCATTTTGCAGGCGCTCGGAATAGCTCTACTGGGTTACCCTATGGCGCTCGAGCTCGGCGGCGCACGCCTCAACCGTATGCGCCGGCTCGTGGATCTTTTCAACCGAATGCGAGCGGAGGTGGAAGTTGTGCTAAGCGTACCCCACCCCGACCCACCCGTTCAACTGCGTGTGGATATTGACGATGGTCAAATCGTCGCCAAAGGCGATGCGGCTTTTGGACCTCCGGTCTGGGACCGCGTTAGGCGGCTACTGATCGCGGGGTACGGCGCTACGCGCAATCTCTCTTCGCGCACCGATTTTGTGAGCGAGAATCTCAGCCCGGACGTCCGGCGGCAGATCACGCTGTTCGAGCCGTTGAGCCAACTGGCTGGAGCCGATGTCTTACTGGGGCGACAATACTCCACTTTGAATCTTGAGGAATTACTCCAAAATGCAATTGGGCAGGTATTCGGAGACGAGCTGAAGGTGACTCCTTCCGGTAGCCCGCCCTCTGGAATTTCCTTCACTGTTTCGGGCCAGGACACCGTTGACGCCATGGATCTGCCCGACGGTTACCGCTCTCTTGTTGCCTGGCTGGCGGACCTGTGCGCATTCTGGTGCGAGAAAGCGCCGGATCTCGCCGCAAACGCGAACCCGGCGGACATACATGCGATCGTGCTCATCGATGAAATCGACCTCCACCTGCATCCTAGCCTACAACGGGCGTTGATCCCCCGGCTGCGGAAGAGTTTCCCGAACGTGCAATGGATCGTCACCACGCATTCCCCCCTGGTTCTCGCCAACTTCGATGCGAACGAGATCATAGCCCTTGATCGAGACACTTACGGTAAGATTCGCGACCTTGACAGACAAATCCTTAGCTTCACAGCGGACGAGATTTACGAATGGTTGATGGGGACACAGCCTGGGGGTGTTGAGATCGAGGAGGAACTTCGCAAGTCGGATGAAGGTATCGGTAAGGGCCAGGAGGAGATAGCGAGTATGATGCGGGTGTCGCCCGATACGGACGAGGAAGCCGCTCGGAAACACGTGACGGAATTCAAGGAGATCCTAAAGACTCTGAAGCGCTGACATGCGGCACCTGCGAAGACCGCGGTACACGGTTCCCACAATGCTTGATACCGGCCCCGGCGGCCGGCGGCGACTGGGTGATCGCAGCCATTACGAACAGACTGCGGCTGTTCGAGTTCCCTTCCCGCCACACTGGACCGAGCCCGACGTCAAGGGCCTTCTCCAGGCAATGCAGGGAAGCGTTTGCGCCTATTGTGGTGTGGAGATCAGTCTGGACGTCGACCACTTTCGTCCAAAAGGCGCTGTCGACGGAGACCAGCATCACGGAGGCTATTGGTGGCTGGCGTACGAGTGCTCGAACTACCTCCTTGCCTGCACGATTTGCAATCGACGAAAGAGATCCAGGTTTCCGATTCTCCCAGGCGCAACCCGGTGTAGCTATCATACGCGGAGCGCAATTGGAACGGAGGCGCGCGTGTTGCTGGAGCCGTCCGAGGACCCCGTCGATGAGTGGCTGACGCTCGATCAGGCGGACCTGGCTGGAAGTCTTGTCCCGAATCCGAATCTTAGCGCCGATGACAGAGGGCGGGTGCGGGATGTTATCGAGTTTTTTCGCCTGAACCGCGATGCGCGCCTGCGGCGCTCACGGTCTAATGCTTATGAGCTTGCAGTACGTGCGGCGGCCGAGCAGCGCTGGGACGATCTACGGCGAAGCGCGATGCGTCATCGTTCCCACAGCTTGGCGGCCAGGATTGTCCTGGAGAGGATGGCACCGGAGCGTCTTCCAAGTGCCGCGGACGAAATGCGGGATCTTATCGACTCGCTCTGGCGCGATCTGCGGGTGCTCCTAAAGGAAATGAGTGGCAGAGCGCCGAACCCAGTGGATGAACGCGAACTTCACGAATTTGTTTGGGCATTAATCGTGCTGCTAAATGACCCTCCCGCTGGAGATTCCGCGACTGTCGCCGAATACCTCGCGCGTCTGCTGGAGCGTGAACAAGCCGAAACACAGAAGAAAATGGTGAGGCTGTTTCACGAGTGCCAACTGCAGAACACGTAATCGACACTCGTCAGCGGGGGCATTGTATGGCTCGGCAGGGGGTAATGTGCTATCTATTCGATCAGAGGGACGTGATTGAGATGTTCCGTACGGTGAGCGATATACGTGGACGGATTGATCCCCGAAAACGCATGGAAGTCGTGGATGAAATGCGCCTGATCGAAATAGCCGCAATCCGCCGCTACCGCAGCCCACTCCACCGGCCGTCCCGTGCCGATCCGCCGCAGCACTCGCTGGAATCGCCGCACGCGGCAAAACAGCTTGGGCGTGAGCCCGACTTCGCCGCTGAACACCTGTATGAATCGCTTCGCGCTGAGGCCGATTTGACCGGTAACGTCCGCGATGGTCGGGGTGTGCGGCAGGCCATGAAACTCGCGCAATGCAAAGGCCACGGCCGGGTGCCGTTCCAGCCGTTGCGCCGCCTTCGCGAGCAATGCCTGTTCCAGAACGAGAAGCCTTGCCTGCGGCGTGCCGGCCTCCAGCAACCGCTCGCGCAATTGGTCCGCCAGTCCGCCCCACAAATCCTGCAGCGACACCAGCGCGTTGTGCAACTCGCCGGCGGGCAGGCCGAGAAACGGGAAAGCGCCTCCCGGTTTGAAGTGTACGCCAGCTACGGAATGCTGCTCCGCTGTATCGATCACGAAGAATTCCGAATGCGCCCCCACCACCACGGACCCGCGTAGTGTCTCGAATTTTCCAGTATCGTGCGGGTGGTAGAAGCGCGTCAGGTCTTCGTTGAGGTTGATCACCAGTTCCATCGAGCCGTCCGGCAGCAGGCGCTCCTTCTCATGCGGCTGATGGTAGCCTTCGTATAACCAGAGCAGTCCCACGAACTCCGAGAGCGGCGGCGCGGGGATATGGTGGTAAAACCTCATCAAGATCTATCACACCACAGCCGGGAAATCAGCGGGAACAGTAACTGGCGGCGGTCCGAGCGTTTCCGTGCGGGATGAGGATTTGCGGGATGCGGCCCAGCGCTAGGTTCCGCTGGCCTCCCTCCAGGGCGGTGTCGTGCCGGATGGCGCCCGTGCGGGCATCGATCCGGAGCAGCCTGGGCTTGCCCGGCGAACTCGCATCGCCGGAGTCGATTACGTACAGGTCGCGGCCATCCGGACCGGCCACCATCCGGTTGACGTGCACCGCCGGGGCTATGTGACTTACGCGACCGGTCTCGGGTTGGATCGCATAAATCCCATCGCGCGCCGCATCGGGACAGGCAGTGCGCCGGTCCACCTTGAATCCGAATGCTTCCGCAAGATAGAGCCGGTCCGGGGATCCCGCCAGCAGGAGCAGAACGGGCTGGTTACACGCGCCATGCAAATCCGGCAGGCTGACTTGTTTGACCGAGGAAAGCTCGGCGTCTTCCGGCCTCACGCTCCACAGCCAGCCCGTTCCGCGAGATCCGTCAGCGCCGTAGGTGAATAAATAGAAGCGGTTTCCGGCCCAGGCACCGGTGACAGGTCCGGCCGGAATCGGAAGCCGGCGGACCATTTGGTTGGCCGCCGTATCGAAGATATCCAAAGAAGGATGGGGCGAATTCGTAACGCCAAGCAGCCATCGCCCATCCGGCGACGGTTGCAGATTGTATGCGCCGGGCGCTGTCATGGTGCCCAGGCTGCTCAAGGTGGCGGCATCGAATACATCCACGCCGCGTTTGCCCTGAGTAAACAGAAAGCGGCCGTCCGTGGACGGCGCGCCGAACAGCGCCGGCGATGCCAGCAGGCACATTTGCCGGGTAACCAGATCCAACGAGTATAGGCCGCAGGGCGCACTGTCCGTCCTTTCGGCCTGGGCGACGTAGAGTCTGCGGCCATCCGGACTGGCGGCGACGCTCTCCACGTGTTGGTTGACGCCAATGGAGCCCAGCGGCGCCAATGCGGCGTCGAAGAACTCAATGCGTCCGGTGCGCGAAGCCAGCACCACCAAGGGATCTTCGGTAAAAGCGGACGCAGCCGCGAGCAAGAATACCGGTGCTGCGTAGAGTGTGCGCATAGGTGCCTACTTCCCCGGCTTGTCGGGGTCCGCCACCTTCGGCTTGGACGGAGGCGGCGGCGAAACCGGTTTGGGCGGGGTCTTCGGCGCGGGCGCTTTGTACCCCGGCGGATTTACCACGATGATGCCCGTATAGACGGGCACGGGAACGTCGACTTCGACCTCCTCCGGCGGCGCATTGACCATATTCACAATAACCACCGGCGGCGCGGAGGGCGGCTCGTTGTTGTATGCCGACTCGACGGGCTGGGGAGATGGCTGCGGGTCCGGAGGCGGCTGACCGTCGAAGGCCATGTCTGTCGAGACGGACACGGCGCGCGTGCTGCCGGCGCGCAACGGCGGGCGGAACGCATCCAAACGCGCCGCGGGAAAAGCTGGGGACGGCAGCGCCTGCGCGAAGACAGCCATTGCCAGCGGCTGCTGCGGACGCGTGGCGAAACCGGCCGGATCGATTTCAAGCGATTCCGGCGCGTAGCCCGCGTAGGTATTGGCGTTCAGATACAGGCGCGGCGTATCCGGCGGTTTCCAGTTCTCGCCGGGGGCAAGCGCGCCCCATCCGACCAGTTTGGCGCTCTTCAACCAATACACATCGCCTGGCTTGAAGACCGCGCTTTCACCGGGCGCCCAGACCCAGCCGGCGCCTTCCTGTTGCATCCAGCGGCCGTAATGATACGGCAGCCAGCCCCACGGATCGTCGCTAACCCAGGTGTAGCCGAGGCCATCGTACCAAAGCCATTTGCCGATGCGGAAGGGCGCCCAGCCGGCCGGAACCTTGGGTTTCCAGACGGCGCCGAAATCCGCGGATTCGGCCCACACGCCGTAAGCGTCAAGGTCCGCGAGGCCGTAGTGCAGCCCCGGCGTATGCGCCGCGGAGGTGGTCGATTGCAGCACCTTGTCGCGTTCGTCCGACCAGCGGTCCGTCTCGATCGGCGGTATCTCGCGATTGAGGAAGAAGCGGGCCGGATGCCCCGGGTCCAGCTTGACCGTCTGCCCTGCATTCAAATCGAACTCGGCGGTAGGAGAGGAAAAACGCGCCACACCCTCCGCCGCTGAGATCAAGCTCCAGGGATCCCGCGCTTCCACGCGCAGGCGGGCGGTTTGGCCGATGGCCACCTGCGCTCCGGGCACGGCTACCACCAGGACATCCTTGCCTTCGGCCGCGCCGGTGAAGTAGGCCAAGCCGTGGTCCAGCGAGATTAGGGTGATGCGTTGCCCGGTGGAAAGGCGGGTGTAATCGGAAAGCTCGGCCAGGGAATCGGGCCCCAGCCGCAAGACGTTGCCATCGTCCAATTCCACTTCGAGGCGCGCGGCGCCTTCGGTGCGCAACCAGGACAACTCGCGCAGGGGCAGATTGCGCCGCGCGGGCTGCCAATCGTCGGCTGCCTGAAGCTGCACTTGGACGACGCCGTCAAAGTCGCCCACCCGGGCGTAGCGCGCCTGCCCGGCGAATAGAGTCATCGGGAGCAGCCACAGTGGCAGGCGTTTCATGAGTCCTCCGGGTTGTCCACACATTTGACGCGGCGTGGGACGCGACCGTTTATGGTATTCGAAAAAAAGATTCAGTTGTCCCCTGTGCTAGATTGAAGCATTCAAAGACGCAACTTCATCGTACGGTCCTGCCAGAGCACCGCTGCGTTGCTCCTAGGCGGGAGGCCGATCAATGCCCAAAGTCCGCCTGCCGAAGGCGAGTTTCATCTGCATCCGCACTACCGTGTGGAGACACCCTTCGACGCTTTGCGGCTCAAGGTGAATGCGGGGCTAGACGAATTCGCGGCGGAAAAAGATCACGACCGGATTGCCGCGATTCTGGCCCAGTGGAGTTCGGGGCTGCTGGCGTCCCCGCGGCAGATGCAGGCCTTCGAGAAAGCCATGGCGGTCGATTTTCAGGGGGCGTCGTTGCGGCCGATAGGATCGCGGATCGTACGTCCGGGACCTGCGCTGGAGATCCGTCGCATTACCTTCCCGTCCCAGGCCTCTCTTGGGCCCGCAGGTTTTCTTCAGGAACTGCGCGCTACGCTGGGTACGTACTCGACGATTTCGACTGCAGAGTTCCAAGTGACTCGGATCGACACGGCTGCCGGACGCATCGTAACCCGCGTGCGGTATGAGCTAGTCGGCGCCGGCCCGGGCTTGCACCGCGAGCAACGCGTGGGCGAGTGGTGGCTTGATTGGAAAGCCGGGCTGCTGCGGCGCTGGCAGGCGTCCGACGAGACACGCAGCCGGTCGGACGCTCCCTGGTATGCAGACATCGCCGCGCGGGCTTTTGGCGGCAATCGCTCTTACTCCCGGCAGTTGCTGCACGGCGTCGATTACTGGCGCACGGTCCTGGATGGCGCCTGCGGGATTGACATATACGGCCACAACGGAGTGTCCGCCGGCGACATCGACGGCGACGGGTTCGACGATATCTATGTCTGCCAGCCCGCCGGACTTCCCAACCGGCTTTATCGGAACCGGGGTGACGGAACATTCGAAGACATCACCGAGGAGTCGGGCGTCGGAATACTGGAAAACACGGCCTGCGCCCTCTTTGCCGACTTCGACAACGACGGACGCCAGGATCTGGTAGTGGTGCGTGCCGACGGTCCGCTGCTGTTTTTGAACCAGGGCGGCGGCAAATTCCGCCACCGGCCCGAGGCTTTCCGGTTTGCCAACGCCCCGCAGGGAACGTTCACGGGTGCGGCGGCCGCCGACTACGATCGAGATGGCTGGCTGGACATTTACTTCTGTCTGTACGCTTATTATCGGGGTACGGATCAGTATAAGTATCCCGTTCCTTACTACGCCGCTGAAAACGGCCCCCCCAATTTCATGATGCGCAACAACGGGGACGGAACGTTCCGCGATGTTACGGCGGAGACCGGCCTCAATCGGAACAACACACGATTCAGCTTTTGCTGTGGCTGGAACGATTATAACGGAGATGGGTGGCCCGACCTCTATGTGGCGAACGACTTCGGCCGCAAAAACTTATACCGTAACAATGCCGATGGCACGTTCACCGACGTCGCGGTGCAGGAGCGCGTTGAAGACGTTGGCGCGGGCATGAGCGTTTCGTGGCTGGATTTCAATAATGACGGCGCCAGCGATCTGTATGTAGCGAATATGTGGACGGCGGCGGGCGAACGCATCTCCATGCAGGCGGATTTCCAGAAGGATGCGCCAGAACAGGTGCGGGCACTCTATCGCAAACACGCCGCGGGCAACTCCCTGTTTCAGAGCCGCGACCGTCAGGGAGCGTTCCAGGACGTCACCGCCGCCGCTCACGTGGGGATGGGCCGATGGGCGTGGTCAAGCGACGCGTGGGACTTCGACCATGACGGCTTTTCCGATCTGTACGTGGCCAACGGCATGTTATCCGGCCCCATACGGGAAGACCTGAACAGCTTCTTCTGGCGGCAGGTAGTAGCTAAGTCGCCGGGTGAAGCTAAGGCATCGCCGGACTATGAACAGGGTTGGAATACGATCAACGAATTGATTCGGTCCGATTACACCTGGAGCGGGTTTGAGCGGAACGTCTTTTACGCGAACAACCGGGATGGCACGTTTTCGGATGTTTCGGGCGCAATAGGTCTGGATTTTGTCGAAGACGGCCGAGCCTTCGCGCTGGCGGATTTCGATCATGACGGGCGGCAGGAGATACTTCTGAAAAACCGCAATGCGCCGCAGTTGCGGCTGCTGAAGAATGTAGTGGAACGGTTGCCGCCCTCCATCGCTTTCCGCCTGCGCGGCCTGAAGAGTAATCGCGATGCCATCGGCGCGACGGTCACTGTGGAAACCGAATTGGGGCGGCAGAGTAAGACACTGCAAGCGGGGTCGGGATTTCTTTCCCAACACAGCAAGGAGGTGTTCTTCGGATTGGGAGCGGCCAAGGGACCCGTGAAGGCGGCTATCCGGTGGCCTAACGGCTTGGTGCAGACGATGCTGGACCTGCCGGCCGGCCATCGAGTGTGGGTGGAGGAGGGCGCCGCGCCGTCTCGCGTGGAACCGTTCCGGGCAGCCGCTCCGGCCAGTGCCGCCTCCAGTCCGCAAACTGGTGAGTCGCAGCCGGCCACAATGGAGACCTGGCTGCTCTCCCCGGTTGCCGCTCCGGCGCTTCCGCCTTCCGCGATTCGCGGTAAGCCGCTGCTTCTGCGTTTCCGCGATCCGGGATCCGCGGACGGACTGCGCGCCAACTGGACGGTCCCGGGCGTGCAGTTGCTCAGCTTGCGCGCGGATCAAGCGGAGGACTTAGCCGCCACTTACAACATTCTTTATCGTTACCTGTTCGACCGGCATCGCGACCTACCACTTCCCACGGCGTTCCTCATCGACGGGAACGGCGATGTCGTCAAGGTCTACCAGGGCCCGCTCGCCCCTGCGCATGTCGGGGAAGACTCCCGCCAGATTCCGCGAACCAGGGCGGAGCGTCTGGCAAAGGCGCTGCCGTTTCATGGCGTGAGTGAAACGTATGAGTTCGGGCGGAATTCGCTTACGTTAGGTTCGGCGTTCTTTCAGCGCGGCTATTTCGATCAGGCCGAAACGGCCTTCCTGCGGGCGTTGCGCGACGATGCATCCAGCGCCGAGGCCTGCTACGGGTTGGGCAGTGTCTATCTGAAACAGGAGAAGGCGCGCGAGGCGCGCGACAGTTTCGAGCGTGCCGTGAAGCTGAGCGCGAGCTATCCCGACACCCTGCCAAATGCCTGGAATAATCTGGGTCTGTTGGCCACCCGCGAGGGACACATCGACGAGGCGATCGGTCGCTTTCAACAGGCGCTGCAGGCGAGCCCCGACTACTGGATTGCGCTGGAGAATCTGGGCAACGCTTACCGCCTGCAGAAACGCTGGGACGAAGCCCGGAAAACGCTGGAGCGCGCGCTGGCCGCGCGACCGCAAGACGCCGAAGCGAATTACAATCTGGCGATGGTGTTCGCCCAAACCGGCGATACGGAACGCGCTTCCCAGTATTTGCAAAAGGCTTTGCAGCTTCGCCCCACTTATCCCGAGGCGCTGAACAATCTAGGCGTGCTTTATCTGCGAACCCTGCGGCGGGACGAAGCGGTGGCAAAGTTCGAGGAGTGCATCCGGGAGGCGCCGGATTTCGACCAGTCCTACCTGAACCTGGCTCGGGTGTACAGTCTGGAAGGCACACCCCAGAAGGCCCGCGCGGTTCTAATGGAATTGATGAAGCGGCATCCCAGTCACGTGCAAGGCCAACAGGCGCTGGACCAATTACGCTAGACTCATCTCAAGATGCCCATGCGATGGATCTTTGTGGTATTTTGCGCGCTGGCGGCCGTTGCCGCTGCCGCGCAAGATAGAGGCACGCTCGAAGGAGCCGTCCGCGATTCGAAAGGCCGCCCGCTTGCCGCCGTCACCGTGAGCCTGCGGATGCATACCACGGGACAAACTCTCACGGCACACACGGACGCGGCTGGCGCCTATCGTTTCACCGGGCTTCATGCCGCCACGTATCTGCTGAGCGCGGAAGGCGGCGCATCGGGCAAGGCGGCCGCGCGTCCCGTTACCCTCTTAGACCGGGAGACAAAGAAGGTCGATCTTACCCTCGACCAGTATGCATTCTCCGACGAACCTAACTTCATCGTGGCGGGCGTCATTGACCCTACCAGCCATGGCGGCCACGGTTCCGACACGGTGCGGCGTTCCACCGAAGAGTTGGCGAAGGCGGCGGCGGCTCTAAGCGAAGAACGTCCGGGCGTAGCGGAGAAGCGGGAAGACGCGCTCCAAACCGCACGCGAGTATGGGCGGGCGGCGGAACTGGAACCCAGCGAGCCACACCTGTTCAACTGGGGGACCGAGTTGCTGATGCATCGCGCGGCCGAGCCGGCTGCGGAAGTCTTCGCAAAGGGCCATCGCCTGTTTCCGCGGTCGCCGCGGATGCTGCTGGGTCTGGCCGCGGCTTGGTACGCGCAGGGCGATTACGCCCATGCGGCGCAGCGCTTTTTCGAGGCCTGCGACTTGAATCCCGCCGACCCCGGCCCTTATATGTTCCTGGGCAAAGTGCAGAGTACGGAAATCACCGGCTTACAGGGATATGTCGAGAGGCTGGCGCGATTTGCGAACCTTCACCCCGAAAACCCCTGGGCCAATTACTATTACAGCGTGGCCCTTTGGAAGCAGCGCGAAGGGCCGGACGATTCCGGGACGCCGACCCAGGCACGGGCGCTGCTGGAGAAGGCTGTCCGTCTCGATCCGGCTATGGGCGCCGCTTACTTGCAACTGGGAATTGTCTATTCCGCCCAGAGCGACGACGCCCGCGCCATCGCTGCCTACCAGAAGGCGATCGAGGTCGGTACCGAGATAGACGAAGCGCATTACCGCTTGGGCCAGGCTTACGAGCGAACCGGACAAAAGGATAAAGGCCGGCAGGAACTTGAAACTTATGAGCGGATGTCTAAGACGGTGCGGCAGCAAATCGATCGGGAACGGAGTGAGATCCAGCAATTCGTGTTCGAGCTGCGAGACAACAAGGATCATTAGTGGGCGGCCAATCTTGCCCGCCCTCCAGCGGAGCTGTCAGTGAGGAGTAGGAGCGCTCATCAGATTCACAAACATATCATAGAACCTCGCGGTGTCCAAATCCAACTGAATCTCGACCGCTTGCGTGCCGGCCTTGGGCTTATCCTTCTCTGTCCAAGTCAGTGTATTGCCATATCCCGCGCCGCGATCGATGTCCACGCTCATAAAGCGGGTCTCACGCTTGGTTATCAGGGATGGGTCGATCCAGGCGGCCGCGGCCAGTTCGTCCCACATGAAGTCGTTACCCCCGCCCTCCCGATAGAAGCGCGCAATATAACGAGCCAACGCCGTGCCGCCGGCTTCGATGCGCTTCACCATGGCCGGCGTCAGGCGGGTCTTGATCGAAATGTCAACCGGTGTACACGCGATTCTCTGCCAGGCGGCGCGCAACACAATGTACGCCGCTTCCGGGTCGAACCAAAAATTGAATTCGTGACGCGGATTGTCCGCAAACTCCTCGTAATCGGTACGGGGATTCAGGCTGCCGCCCATGAACACCAGCTCGCGCGCCAACCCCGCGAACTCCGGATCGAGTGAGATAGCCAGCGCCAGGTTCGTCATGGGTCCGCCTTCGTAAATGGTTACCTCGTGCGGATACCGATGCACCATGCGCAGGAGGAAATGCACGGCGTCTTCGGCGGCCGGCGTGGTCGAGGGCGCACCTTCCGGCAGCGCCGGCACCACGGATGGCGCGTGCCACCAGCGGTCGTCCCACGCGCCCGCATAAGCCACTTTGCCGTAACGATCCTGCCAGAGTTGGGCTTCTTCGCGCGTACGCACCAGCGGAAATCCGGCGCCGCTGAAAACGGGGATGTCGCTGCGGCCAATGATTTCCAGCAACCGCAACGTGTGCGCCACTTCTTCGTCGCGCCATTGGTCGCCGGTTACTACAGTGATGCCCAGCACCTCGACCTGCGGCGACTGAATCATGGTCAGCAACGTCTGCAAATTGCTGCCGCCGGGCCCGGAGCAGTCTTCGTTGACGATGACTTTGCGGCGCGGCTGGGACCACGCGGCGGCGATCGCCAACAACGACAGTACGACGCCTTTAGAACAAGACCTTGAGCGCAAGCTGAACCAAACGCGGGTTGTTCACCGTGTAGTTAATTGAGCCGAAACCCGGCGTGTCGAGTTGCGGACAGGAAGCGCAGGTGCTGCCCCCGGGCGTGCCAAATTGGGGATGGTTAAACAGATTGAAGACCTCAGCCCGGAAGTCGAGCCGCATCCCCTCGCGCCATGGCAGCAGGAAGTGTTTTATGGCCGAGAAATCCGTATTCACGAAGCCCGGGCCGGAGAGCGGAGTGCGGGATGCGTTGCCCAGCTCATTCGCGGGCGGGTCCACGAAACAACTGGTATTGAACCACTCGTTAATCGAGGGGTTGCTCAACACCGGGTTGCAAACCTGGTTCGGACGGATCAGGCTGTTGCCGTTGTTCTGGAAGTTGACCCCGGAGCCATTGTTCGCCACCACGAAAACCGGAAATCCGGAGGTGGCCTTCTCGATTCCGGTTATCTCCCAATTTCCCAGGATCGCGTTGGCGGCGCCGTTCCAGGAACTGCCGAACGCTTTACCCTTGCCGAACGGCAGTTCATAGATCGCGCTGGCCGTAAAATCGTGATTAAGATTGATTTGAGACAGGCCCCAATCCAACTGTTGCCAGCCGGGCAGGGGATAGTAAGTCGCTCCCAAGTTGCTGCCCAATCCGTCGGTGTAACCTGTGTCGTAATTCCTGGCATAGGTATAGCCAATCAACGCGTAGAGGCCATGCCGGGCGCTCTTGGTTTCAGCCTTGATTTGCAGGGAATTGTAGTGGGCAATCCCTTGGTCGGTGATGTTTTCGATTGTCGAGTAGGGGAAGTTAGTCGCTGGAATGCCGAACGCCGAGCCGCCCGGGCCGCAGCCCAGCGTATATCCGGGCACAGTGCCGCAAGCCAACGGCGATCCCACATTCAAGTTATTACCGTCCACCAGGATGTGGGACGCGCGGGATCCCGCGTATCCGGCGGTCAAGAGCACCTGCCCTGGCAATTGGTGCTCCACGTTCACGTTGAACTGCTGCACGCGTCCCTGCTTGAAGTTAGTGTCTTGCGAAAGAATAGTGCCGGTGAACGAATCGGGCGTGGGGGCCGACGAGAAAAGGGGAAAGCCCTGCGATAAGCTGATCGCCGGATAAGGCGTCTGTCCGTAGGTCGTAGCGCAGGCCGAGGTGGCGAACGGACAACCGCCGCCAAACGCAAATGCATCCGACTCGGCGTAATAGGGCGGGTTTTGCCATAAGCCCTGTGCGCCCTGGTTCCACGAGGAATCGTGGAAGATCGCATAACCTCCGCGCAGCACGGTGGTCTGGCTGCCCCACGGCTTCCACGCCAGTCCTAGGCGCGGCTCCAGTGCGGTCTTGTCCATTTGAATGCCGGCCCAAGAGTTCGCGCCTTGTCCGGAGATGTCGAACGTCTGGCTGGACAACACAAAATTCGCCTGTCGATTGGCGGCTTCGCTGATGGGCGTAACCAGCGCCCAAGCCAAACCCAGATTTACCGTCAGGCTCTTAGTTACGCGCCAATCGTCCTGCACATAGGGGCGGAACAGTTTCCATCGGCGCCCGGTGATATCGCCGTTAAACGTCTGGTCGTGGATGGCCAGATCGGTGAAGCCCATCAGCGCCGACGCGGCCGGGTCGCCGCCCCAATCGCCGGTGATGTCCCAAAATCCATCCTGGAAACCGCTGGCCAGGACATTCATCTGGTTGGCGCGAATGTTGCCGCCGACCTTGATATCGTGGCCGCCGCGCACCATGTCGAACGAGTCCGAGATCGAGAAGACGTTGGTGCCGCCCTGAAACGGCGAGTATCCGCGATCGCCCAGCGACCAATATCCGCTCAGTTCGGTCGAGGTCAGCCCGCAACTAATGCCTCCCAGATTGGCGCCCGGAATACCGAGTTTCTCGGCTTCACAGGTACCGCTGCCAAAGGACGTAAAGTAGTTGAAGATCCTATTGAAACCAACGTTGAACTGATTCACGGTCCGCTCGGAGAAAATGTGGGTCTCCGAAAGCGCGGCGTTGCGCCCGTGATTGGTGATGTTCTCCGTGCTGGCGAAGGCGCTCTCCTCGGCAAAGCCCGGCGAGCCGCCCGGAACGAACGAAACCGCCTGATCGTAGCTGAAGCGCGCGAACACGGAGTCTCGCGTGGAGAAATTGTGGTCCAGCCGGATGTCGAACTCGCCTTCGTTGAGTTTCCTCACCGGCTCGTTGACGTAGTTGTAGCCGAGGGCTGGGTTGCTGGCATTGGGCAAAGGATAAAGGTTGAGCAACGCCTGGCCGATCGGGTTAAACAGGCCTTGCGGAATCTTATTGCAATCCGTGCCCGGAGGCTGGCTTCCATTGGCGGACACCGGCATAGGGTTGCCCGAGCTGTCGCACTGAAAGTGCGCATCGGCAGCTCCCGTCATGTAGGGATTGGTCAGAACGGTGGAGTTTGGATTGCCAAAAGCATCGTCGGTGAAATCGCCGTTGCGCATCGCGGCCGATGGAACCAGGCCCACGAACGGAATCCCGTGACGCTGCATCTTGGCCTGATAATCGGCGAAGAAGAACGTCTTGTCTTTCTGAATTGGCCCGCCCAGCGAGCCGCCGAACTGATTCAAATTGAATTGCTCGGTATTGGCGGCGAAGAAGCTGCGCGCGTCCAGGTCCGTATTGCGAAAGAATTCGAACAGCGACCCGTGAAAGTCGTTGGACCCCGACTTAGTCGTCACCAGAACTGTCGGTCCCGCGCGCGTGCCATATTCCGCGGAGTAGTTGTAAGTCAGGACTTTAAACTCCTGGATCGCGTCGATCGAAGGCAGAATGGCGATGCCGCCGGCGGTCAGCTCGTTGTTGTCGTTGCCGTCGTACAGCCAATCCGTGGAATTGGCGCGGGACCCGCCCACGGAGAGCGAAAAGGAGCCGCGCGCCGAGACTTCGCTGCTGGGGCCGCCGTTGAAAAAGCTTTGCGGGTTGGTTTCCGTAATGGTGCCGGGCGTGAGCGTCGCCAACTGCACAAAGTCGCGGCCGTTTAACGGGAGTTCCGCGACCTGCTGGGACGTGATCACTTGGCCCAGAGTCGGATTGGCGGTCTCCACGGCAACCGCGGTCGCAGTCACTTCAACGCTTTCTTTCACCGACGCGGGGACCAGTTTGAAGTCCACTTCGCGGTGCTCGTCCACTTGCAGCCGGATGTCTTTTTGTTCGGCGGGCTGAAAACCGGTGAATTCCACGTGCACCGTGTAGCTGGCGACAGGCAAAAGAGGCACCAGGTAGTGCCCCGAATCGTCCGTTGTGGAATCGCGCGTAACGCCCATGGCGGGAGCGCTAACCACCACCTTCGCCCCGGCAACCGCGGAGCCCGTGGCGTCGGATACCGTACCCGAAACAATCCCCGTAGCCTGGCCATAAAGAAACGGACACGTGCCAAATACAAGTAAACAAAAGACTGCGACGAGCGGTTTTCTACCGGTTGGCATCGGCACTCCTTTCGCTGCCACTCCGGAGAGTGGCGATATAGTCTTCTCCCATGCAACGCAACTTTCGGCGACGGGGGGAGGGAACTAGTATGACTGGATTATTGCGCTTGTGTCAAGCCTTTTACGGGTGCAAGCCGCTCCCTCACGGTCGCGGCTCGGTAAACATTGCGAAATCGACGCGACTTACGAACCCACCGCCCTCTCCACCATCGTGGCCGTCAGCCGCGGCTTCGGTAAACCTTGCGAAATCAACTCGACTGTTACCGAGCCGCGACCGTTAGGGAGCGGTTTCCCCAGAACGGTTGAGCCCCCGCCTTTTACGAGTCGTTTTACGAACGCCGTGGGCCGCTATATAATGGCCTCTAAGCTGCATGCGACAACGCACTTGGATCAGGCTAATCCTCCGCATCGCCATCATGGGTACCGGCCTGCCCGCCGTGTCGGCCTTATATCACTACACCATCCGCGCCAACACCACTACCGCGGCCCTGACCTATTTGCTGGTGGTGGTGTGGACGGCCGTGGTGTGGGGCCTGCCGGAGGCGATGTTGGCTTCGGTCCTGGGTGTGTTGTGTCTGGACTACTATTTCCTGCCGCCGGTGCCAGGGTTCGGAATCGACGATCCGCAGAACTGGGTCGCGTGGGGCGCTTTCCTCATTACGGCACTGCTGGTGAGCCACCTATCGGCACGGCTGAAGAAGCGTGCGCTGGAGGCTACGCAACGGCAGCGCGAAATCGAGCGGATGTACGCGCTGAGCCGCAGGCTGATGCAGGGGAGCGCGGCAACCGCATTGGCCCAGAGCATTCCCGGACAGGTGGCGGAGATTTTCGGTTGTCCCGGAGTGGCTTTCTTCGATGGGCTTTCCGGCCAGGTTTACCGCACTGAGTCCGCGGCGGACATCTCCGATACCGCGTTGTTGGACATGTCCGGATGCGCCAATTCTCCGCGCGCCGCGGGCGGCAAGGCGACCCTGGTCGCGGTAAACCTGGATGCCACCGCAATCGGCAGTCTGGGATTTACCGACGCTGCGATTTCCGCGCCGGCGATGCAGTCGATCGCCAATCTGGTGGCCTTGGCGATGGATCGGGTCCGCAAGCAAGAGGCGGCCGCGCAGGCCGAGGGGGCGCGGCGCCATCAGGAGATGAAATCCATGCTGCTGGATGCTTTGGCGCATGAGTTTCAGACGCCGCTTACCTCCATCCGCGCCAGCATCGACGCCATGTTGTCGGAATCGCCGGGGCGCGACCAGCAGGAATGGCTTGAGATTATGAATGAGGAAAGCAGACGGCTGAGCGCCATGATGACCGAGGCCATCCAAATGGCGCGCATCGAAGCCGGCCACGTGGACCTGGATAGGCAGACGCACACCGTGGAGGATCTGGTGTATTCGGCCCTGGAGAAAGAGATCGCAGCGGGTTCGCAAGTGGAAATCGATTTGCCGCAAGGTTTGCCTCCGGTGGACGCCGATGCCGGGCTGATCCGCCTGGTGATCCGGCAAATCGCCGGAAATGCCCTAAAGTATTCGCAGCCGGGCGCGCCCATCACGGTGCGCGCGCACGCCACAGATGCCGGCGTGGTGATCAGCGTCACCGACCGGGGACCCGGTATTCCCGCGGAGGAGCAGAGACAGATCTTCGAAAGGTACTACAGGGGCAAGCATGGGCGCGGCCATCTGACCGGCATGGGTATGGGGCTACCCATCGCGCGCCAGGTGGTAGAGGCTCACAATGGCCGCGTGTGGGTCGAAAGCCGGCCTGGCGAAGGCGCCACATTTTCGTTTACTCTTCCTTTAGCCCACGAGGAGGCCAACGTTTGAGCGGAGCCAAGATTTTGGTGGTGGACGACGATTTGCAGATCCGGCGCGTGATGCGAAAGATGCTGATTGCGCACGGATACACGGTCAGCGACGCGCGCAGCGGCGAGGAGGCCTTGGAAACCCTGCGCCGCGGACGTCACGATCTGGTGGTGCTGGACTTGGCGATGCCCGGCATGGGCGGCCTGGAAGCCTGTCGCGCGATTCGTGCCGCTTGGGATATGGCCATTGTGGTCCTGTCGGTGCGCAACATGGAAAAGGACAAGATCGGCGCGCTGGACGCCGGCGCGGACGACTACGTGACCAAGCCGTTCAGCATGCAAGAACTGCTGGCGCGCATCCGCGCCGGATTACGCCGCTCGCCGCTGGCGCCCGAGGCCGCGCCGAGATTGCTGCAAACCGATGGCCTGGAGATCAACTTTGCCGCGCGCCGCGTGATTGCGGGAGGCCGCGAAATCCGTCTGACGCCTACGGAGTTCGACCTGTTGCAGTATCTCGCTACCAATCCCAATACTCCTATTCCGCATCGCCGGCTGTTGCAGGCTGTATGGGGGCAGGACTACGTCAACGAAGTAGTCTATTTGCGGGTGTTCATCAACCAGCTTCGCAAAAAGATCGAACCGGAGCCGGGCAAGCCGCGTTACATTCTGACCGAGCCTTGCATCGGATATCAATTCCACATGCCGCATCGCGCAGAGAGGCCGGCATGAGCCACCCGGACGCGGGCGCCCTTTCGCCCGAACCGATCTTCGAGACGTTCAACGCGCATCAACGCTCCGCGGCCTTGCGCGCGGCGATCGAAGTGGATCTGTTTCGCGCCATCGGCCAAGGGCCCGGCGATGCCGCCTCGCTAGCGCGGCAATGCGCATCCTCGGAGCGGGGCATTCGGATCCTCTGCGATTACCTCACCATCATTGGATTGCTGACCAAGACAGATGGCCGTTATGGGCACACGCCGGACAGCGGAGTGTTCCTGGACCCCCGATCGCCGGCATGCATCGCCTCGGCGGCGCGGTTTCTGGGCCATCCATTCCACACCGCATCGTTCGCCCGCCTGGCGGATGCAGTCCGCAGCGGGCACACGATGATGGCTGGAAACGGCACAGTGGAGCCGGAGAATCCCATCTGGGTGGAGTTCGCGCTCGGAATGGCGCCCATGATGGGCGCCCTGGCCGGACCGCTGGCCGCAATCGTGCTCGACGGGTTGGCCGGACCGTTGCGCGTGTTGGATATCGCCGCGGGCCATGGCCTGTTCGGGATCGAGGTGGCCAAGGTGAATCCGGAGGCGCACATCACCGCGGTCGACTGGGCCGCCGTGCTGGAGGTCGCGCGCGACAACGCCCGTAAGGCGGGCGTGGACGGCCGTTACCGTCCGCTGCCGGGCAGCGCGTTCGACGTCGAATATGGCGGACCTTACGACATCGTCCTGCTCACGAACTTTCTGCACCACTTCGACGTGTCCACTTGCGTCGGGCTGCTGCGAAAGGTGCGCGCTGCTATGCAGCCGGGCGGCCGCGCCGCAGTGCTGGAATTCGTGCCCAATGAAGACCGCGTGACGCCGCCGGCGGCCGCGGCCTTCAGCTTGACCATGCTGGCGAACACCGCTGCCGGCGACGCATACACCTATCGCGAACTGGAGAAGATGTACCACCAGGCGGGCTTCGGCGGCATCGCCGCGCAGCCCATCCCCAGAAGCGCCCACACGGTAGTTGTAGGGCAGGCAATCGATTGAGGCGCGCACCAATACAGTGACAACCGGAGTCCGCCCCAAGAAACTACCGCACCGTGAAACTGGCCTGCGTGGCAACCGTACCGCCCGGGGTGGTAACCGTAATCGGTCCCGTGGAGGCTCCCGGCGGAAGCGTCGCCCAGACGTAATTCGACCCGCTACTGGAAACCACGGTGGCCGGGGTCCCATTGAACCGGACCGAGGCCGAAAGCAGGTTCGAACCCCAGATCAATACCTTGGCGCCCGCAGGACCCGATTGCGGGTTGAAGCGCCGGGGCCGCGGAGCCGGCTTGGGCTGTCCGGCATCCAAGGCGAAATACAGGCCGGCGCCGTACTTGCCGCCGCCTACGGCGGTTCCGTAAACGATGCCGTCGCTGCCCTGTACCAGGGAGCAATGGCAAGCGCCATCCGCGCGCGCGTCGCTCATGTCATACACGACCGAGTATACGCCCGACCTGGCGATTCGAAACAACTGGCTATAGCCGCCATTCCTGATGGATCCGATTGCCGCGCCGTACAGGTTGCCGTCGCTGCCCTCGACGAGGGCCGTCGGACCGCCCAGGTTACCCTTCGGAAACGAATAAAGCAACGTGTACCGGCCGTCTAAGGCGATTTTGTAGATGGCGCCCGTCCCGTTGTCCCCGCCATGCGGTGTAGCTCCATACAGGTTGCCATCGCCGGCCTCCAGTAGCGGCACGGCGAAATATCCGCGGAATGTGTTTGCCGGAAAGTCGTATAGTTTGGTCAAAATGCCGGCCGGAGTGACCCGGTAGACGTAACCGGCGGCATTCGCCGCCTGGGACACGCCGTAGTAATTGCCATCGCCGGCATAGATCGCGGCAGCCGGACGTTCAGCCTGGGGGAACCGGTATACAGGGGTTACGGCGCCATTCAGGTCGACTCTAGCCAAGGACCAAAGATTCTGGGCCGGGGATACCGCCATCGCCAACAACTCGCCGTCCGGCAGGTTTTGAGTCAGAATGGGATGGAGGTTCTGCGCCGGATAAATCTGTTGGCTGCCCGGCTCCGAAGTCACCGAGAAGACATGCGCGGGTTGGGCGCCCTGCTCGATCGCGGAATAGAACCGGCCGTTGGCCGCGCTTACCAAAAGCGACGGAATCTGGGCGGGGCTCAAGACAGTAGCCAGTGTAGTTTGGGATCCCTCGACCGTAATCGATAGAACCGCGTGCGGACCCGATTGCCCCGCTTCAGAGTAAAAGACGTCCGGGAACCCCTCCACCATTCCCGCGGGTTGATCCAGGTTATTCATGTAAGAGACGACTCGATAAGCCGGCTGCCCAGCGGCCGGCGGCGCGCCTGCCGCAACAACGCAAAGCGCGAGTAACAATCCGGTAATGAGAAAGCGTACGGCCATTTGGCGTTCTTTGAAGGGTACTAACAAATCGTAACCGGAATTGCAGCGAGTTCGAGTCCGTTATAGCTTCGCCGCTGCTGTTTCCGCGGATTGCGAAACCTGTGTACACTTTGTGCAAAGTCCGTAAATTCGCACCGCCGGCGCGTAGGGGGGACTCGCCGTACTGATGGTCGAGGTAGGAACGTATACCTTGCCGTTCGCAATCGTCGGAGTCGAGAACTTGGTCGGAAACCAATAGTCCGTGCTCACCCACAGTGGCGTAGTCACATTTGCGGCGCTGAAGGCGTAGAGGGTCCCCTGAACCTGGGAGTTCGCAGCGGTCGTGGGCACGATGGCCCATACGATTCCGTCGCTGTTCCCGTTGGCGGAAACCGCCAGGCCCGCTCCCGGATAATCCTCCGCCGTCACCGTGCCTTGGTGCGCGTCTGCGCGGAAAAGGTTGGTTGCGGGGTTGAAGTCCCACATTCTCAGAACATCGCCTTGCGCCCAAACATAGAGCGACGAGTTGCCGCTGGTGCGGTTCCAGAAAGCCGGACTGTGGATCTCATAGCAGCCGGCCAGGCCGGGCCCTGTTCCGCAGCCTAGTGTCGTGGCGGTAAAACTCTGCAGCGCACCCGCGTTACCCGAACTGAGCCCGCCCAGGCTCGCCCGGTTCAAGACCGAAACCGTTCCGGTCTTGCCGGCCACCAGCATCAGGTTCTGAACCGTGGCGTTGGTGCTGGTGAATAGGATCAAGCCCCCGTCGCATAGGTCCAGGTCGTCGCGGTTCAGCGCGCCGTAGTTGAACGGCGTGAAGGAATCCACAACCGCTCCGGTGCTGCTGATCCGCAATGCCGATTCGCCCCAATTGCCGGTACCGGGGCCCCCATATCCCCCGTTGCCCGTGGACGCGTAGACTCCGGTGGCATCCATCGCCGGCCCGCGGCCGGACATCCATATGCCTGCGCCCTGGCCGCATTGATTCGAGGCCGGACTGTCGCTGGTGCACGCCGCTCCCGTCTGCGTCGCCGATGTTGTCGTGTTGAAGATCATCAACTGCGAAAACGCGCCCGCCGAATACTCGTAACCAATCAGCCAGCCGTGGTAGGGGGTGGTTGTTTCCGCTCCGCTGAGAGCCCCAAACGCCATGTAGATGGTCGTGTTGAGGGCGCCTTCCAACAGCGCCGGGCGCTGCAATAGTTCATTGGCCTTGAAAGGGATGCACGGTGGCGGCACCATCCCGCCGTTCCATGAAGTGCAGGATGTGGCCTGGGAATCGGATCCCGTTCCCGCGACCGCGCCCTGCACCACGATATTCGTAATCTCCACCCCGGTCAGCAGATTAAGCGCGTGCAACCGGTACACCGGCGTTCCGGATTCGCTGGTGAACGTAACCACGAAAATTACCTTCAAGCCGGTGTCGATCACGGGCGTGCTCAAAATCCCGATGGTTGGCTGTGAGGAAGTCCCTATGTTGACCGGAGCGCCCAGCCATGTGTGCCACAGAGCTAGCTGCGAGGTGTCCGCGTCGAAAGCGTAAACCGAGTTGTTCAACGTCGCTGCAAACAGGACGTTATGCACGACGCCATTGATGGTCACGCCGGGAACGTAAAGGGGCTGCGCAAAAATGTTTCCGTCTACGGGTTGACTGAACAGCAAGCCAAAAGTCGCCGGGGAAATGTTGGACGGCGTGAGCGTGGTCTCGGCGAGAGTGGCGCCGGTCCGGTAATTGTTATATTGCCCGGACAGTACGGCGGTGCTCTGTGCAGGCGCCGCGCACGGCAAAATCAACGCCGCCAAAATCGTCGGCAAAGCCGCAACGCGGCCGCGGAGGCGATTATCGATTGTTCGCATCGGATTATATCTCGTTTCGCAAAAAAGTTCTAACTTCTTCCTAAGGGTTATGAATATAGGCGATCACGCCGGAGCACGGGGCCGACGTTGTACAGATCGGATTCCCGGCCTTGGTGATACCTCCATAAGTAGGAACATATACATTTCCGTTCACTATGGTGGGCCGGGCGAATGTGGCGGGTATGAAAGCCGTGCTGTTGTCGCAAGCGCTTAGCGAATTAGTACACCAAAGCAGATCCAGCGTGGCTGCGTCGTAGGCATATAAGGTACCGGAGCAATTGGGAGGGCAGGGACTGGCGACCTCCACGTTAGCCACGGCCCAGGCCACCGCGCCGCCGCCGCTGTTCGACGTAATCTGCACGGCGCCGCCCGGGTACTGCGTGGCCGCGCCGCCCTTGGGGAATCTCGCCTGTATCGGATTGATGAAGTAGCCATTGTATTCCCATCCGGCGACGTCACTAAGAGCCGAGGTGAAGCCCGGGGACACGGTTAATTGAGTGCTGCCGAAGTTGACCGAGGTAACGGTCTGCGTAGGCTGGCCGGCGATGTCTGAGATCTGGTCCCCTACCAGGACCTGGCCGCCCACGCTCAAGGTCGCGCTGGTGAGGGACGTACCCGTGGAAAGTAGCCCAAGGCCGGTCTGCGGTGAGTTATCGGATAACTGAAAGGACGTCGGTAGCTCCTGGTAGGGCCAGAAAAACAGGCGTTTCGGTGAACCGGCCGGATCGAATGCCAGGCTGGTGATGCGATGACACGTGTCGGGGTCGACCTTATCCTTGCATAAAGCAGTGCTCACGCCAAACGGAAAGACGTTCCCAGGGTCGCCCATGGCGCCCCCGGCCTGGCCGCCGCTCGCCGCGGAGTAACCGGGAAAGCACTTGGATGTGGGCGAGCCGCATAGGTTGCCCTGCGTCAGCAGATAGCCGTAACCGGCTTTGTCGCACGTCACCGCGCGCGGGGTCGGGGGGCTGGTGGACGGATCCTCGAATAGCAGAATACCGCATACCGCCATGTCAAAATCGTCCTGGTTCAAACCCTCGAAAGTATAAGACACTCCCACGGTCGGCGCTTGCACCGGACGCCCGCCGTAAGGCGTGAAGTAGGCGGACGGGCTGGAATCGAATGCGCTTCCCGAAAAGGTGAAATCGAGAATGCTTTGTCCGAAGTTGGCCATCTGCTTCACAAACGCGCCATCGGACTGGAACTGTTGAAATGGGCCGTTCCCCGTGCCGAAATAAGCGTGGGAGACGCCTTTGATGGTGTTCGCGGCGGGGCCTTCGCCGGCCATCCACGACCCGCCGCCCTGGCCGCACCAGTTCGGGGACGTTCCATATCCCTTGGGCACGCAACTGGTGGCGCAACAGCAGGGCGGAGTGGAGCCGGGGGTGCAGCTTGTACTGGTGTTGCATTGGCCAGGCTGGTTGGGGTTGTAAGCCAGGCACAACTCGCAGCCCTGGTAGCAGGCCGGCAGATTCGTATTGTTGCGTGAGCCGGATGTATTCAAGGCAAACACTTGCACCAGTGCGTCGGGAGTGCCGCTAAAGCCGATAATCCAACCGTGGTAGGGGCTGTCGGTCTCGCCTTGCCCGGATGCGAAGGCCGCATAGATGAGGTTGCTCAGCTCGCCCGATCCCGGGTTGGGAACCTCCAGCAAGGCCGACCGCTGAAGCTCCTGCCAGGCCAGGAAGGGATAGCCGCCGGCCGGAGCGTAGACTACCTGGGTATGCAACTCGGTTCCGGAACATACGCCGTCCGTCCAAGTGCCTCCGGCGCATACGTCCTGACCCGTCTTCAAGTTGATCTCGTGAATCCACCACTGTGTGCCCGCGGTGCCCCCACCGGCTGTCTGGCACAGGCTGGTTGTAAACATTACCGGCAGCGCCGAATTGCTGGTATCGATCACTGGTGTCGAAATAATCCCGGCGAAGGGCAATCCCCCAAGTCCCCACTGCGTGGAGATGCTTCCGGTGGCGCCGCAGTCGTTGACCCACGGCGCATTGTTTGTGCAGCCCGGGGTCTGACAGTCGCTCCACAGGGTGGCTCCCGTATCGGCGTTCCAGGCAAACACGCTGCCGCCGAGCGTCACGGAAACCAGCATGTTGCACGGTCCGCCACCGCTGGCCCCGCAATTCGCGGTGTTCGCGGGGCTAGCCACGGTAGTTGCCGGGACATAGAGCGGCTGGGCTAGAATTCCGTTAGTCTGGTTGCCGGGCCCCGGATCGATGGACAAAGGAGACCACGCCGGTTGACATAGCGCCACCGTGTGGCTGGTTAGCGCGCCCGCGGTCAGCACAGTTTCATTTCCGTTGTATCCGTCCCGCGCGTTGTCGTACTGGGAGGTTAGAACGGCAGGCGGCGTACCGGCCGGCGTAGACGACGGGCAGATCGCGGCATTGAGCGTTCCCCCCCCGATTGCCAAGGCCACGGTTAGGAAGAAACCAGGCAATCCCCGCGGGGCAGACACGCGGGTTCGACATACGAGCATTGAAAGGCTCCGGAATCTAACTGGATTAATGCCGAGTTTAGCAGATCGCCTTGGTTAAGTAAGTACCGGTACTTATGAGCCTAGTCCTGCCTTAGGACCACGATCTAACAGGAAGACTTACGAAAGCGTCGATGTGGAGTGGGTGTTCGCCTATTCGCCTGCGATGCGGGATGCCCGGTTAGCCGCGGTGTGCGTGATAACCGGCAGGCGCTTGCGTTGTGCTTTTGTCACGTGCCGCTTGGCGGCAACCGCTCGCTTCGGCGCCGTGCTCTCCCGATACGCCACCGGAATCAGCAGCCGGTCGCCGGCCGCGGGCGATGCCTGCTTCAGTCCATTCGCCGCGGCGATGTTGCCGCCCGCCATGCCGTAGTTCCTGCCGATAGACGCCAGCGTCTCGCCGCTTGCTACCTTATGCATGCGCCACGCAGCGCGCCGCTCAGCCGGGATCATTTGCAGCGACGCGGATAGCGTGCCGCCCGTTCCCTTCGGCACATGCAACACGTAACCAGCCGGCGCCACGCCCTTCAGCAGCGCGGGATTCAGATCCTGCAACTCCGGTATGGGCGCGTCGGTTAAATCCGCCACCAGCCCCAGATGCGTCGGCGCATCCACCACAATGGTGTCGTATTCCAGCGGCGCATCCGGAACTACGCCCTCCAACCCGTACTGCGCCGCGTTCTTAGTCATGATGGTCATGGCCAGGATGATCGGCACGTAGTTGGTGGTCTGCTCAGGCAGCGCGTGGCGGCTGCGCAGTTCCCAGAAATCCGCGTATCCGGTGCGCTCCACCGCATGGGCCACCGCGTTCGGCCCGCAATTGTAAGCGGCCATCGCCAGGTACCAATCGCCGAACATATTGTACAGATCGTGCAGATGCCGGGCGGATGCGCGAGTGGCCTTCTCCGGATCGAAGCGGTCGTCCGTATACGCCGTGCGCATGAGCCCATATTCCTGGCCGCGCCATGCCACGAATTGCCACATCCCGCCGGCAGCCTTGTAGGAGATTGCCCGTGGAAAAAATCCGGACTCGGCCTGCGCCAGATGGATCAATTCCTGCGGAATGCCCTCCTCCTGGAGGATGCGCTCGATCAGCGGGCGATACCTGCCGGCCCGCTCCAACCCCGCGATCAGCGTTTTGCGCCCGCGTCCCGAAAAATAATTGATGTAGCCCAGTACGGCGTCGTTCACCGAGAGCGGAAGCTGGGAAGCCGTCGCCTGGACCTGCTCCTTCACCTTATCCTTCAGCTTGGGATCCACCGGAAAGGTCATCTGCAGGATATCTTCCAGAGGCGCCTTTTCGAACCGGGCTTCGTCCACATCCACGCCTGCGCCCAGTCCCGCCAGATCGTAGCGATGCACCGCGTCCACCATCTCGTCGAGCCGGGCTTCAAACGCCTGCCGGTCCGAGGGATTGTTCGCGGAAGCCTCCAGCATCAGGTCGACGGCCGTGTCAAACTCCCGGCGCGCCTGTTGAGCGTCGTTCGCCTGATAGGCCTTCTTGCCCCGGAGGAAAGCTTGATCGGCGTGCTGCATCAGCAGGTCGCCTTCGGATGGCGCAACCGGCAACTTCTGCACCAAAATGGGGGGGGCATCGTGCAGATACGGGTTCGGCTCCAGCGCCGGCGGCTCGGCGGCCTCCGCCTCAGCCGCCGGGGGTGGCGTGGACGGCAGGAAGGCTGATTGGAACTTGGATTGCTTATTGTAGGAGCAACCTGGCACGCCCAGGACGATGGAGAACGCGAAAATGTAGAGAACTCGCTTGGTTCGATTGGTCACTAAACCGATCCTTCGAACAGATTTACAGGCTGCCAGCGGATGTTGTAGCCGAAACGAAACCTAGAATTTAGCGCATCGCCCGGTTAAGGTCAACTGGGTCGTTGAAATCATTTGTGTGTCTGAACGACACAGAGGGAGGCTGACACCCTACCTCTATTCTACTCCTCTTCTTCCTCTTCTCCGGTCTTGGCCGCTTTGGCCGCGGCGATGATCTTCTCTGCCTGCAGCGACGGCACGTAATCGTAATGATCGAATTCCATGGTAAAAGAGCCGCGCCCTTGTGTCATGGACGTTAGATCGTTCTGATAGTTTAGCATTTCCGCCATCGGCGCTTGGGCGCGGATAAACTGAGTGTTACCTTTAGTATCCATGCCCGCGATGCGCCCACGGCGGCTGTTCAGATCGCCCATCAGGTCGCCCGCATACTCCACCGGCGCCTGGATTTCGACGTTCATGATGGGCTCGAGCAGCGCTGGCTTGGCCTCCTGCATGGCGTTCTTGAACGCTTTGCGCGCCGCCAGTTTGAACGCCAGTTCCGACGAATCCACATCATGGTAGGAGCCGTCGTACAGCACCACGCGGAAATCCACCATGGGGAATCCCGCTAGGAAACCGCCCTCGGCCGCTTCCAGAATGCCTTTTTCCACTGCCGGGATGTAGTTCTTGGGGATCGAGCCGCCAAAGATCTCATTGACGAACTCGAACTTGGCGCCGCGCGCCAGCGGCTCCATCTTGATCCAGCAATCGCCGAACTGGCCGTGCCCGCCGGTCTGCTTTTTGTGGCGGCCCTGCACGTCGGCGCGCCCCCGTATGGTTTCGCGATACGGAATCTTCGGCGCTTTCAGGATTACTTCCACGCCGTAACGCTTCTTCAACCGGCTGGCCACCACTTCCACGTGCTGTTGACCGCTGCCGCCCAGCAGGAATTCCTTGGTCTGTGGATCGCGGTAAAAGCGCAGGGATTGGTCTTCTTCCAGAATGCGGTGCACCGCGTTGCCCATGCGGTCCTCATCCTGCCGCGACTTTGCCTCGATCGCAAAAGCGATGGACGGTTCCGGAAGGTGTACTGGCGGATACGTGTACGTCACGCCTTTGTCGGCCAGGGTGTCGCCGGTGAGCGTGTCTTTCAGCTTGGCGACCGCCCCAATATCGCCCGCGTGTATTTCCGTGACCGGCGTAATGGTCTTCCCCACCGGTACGCCGATGTGCGCCAGGCGTTCCGCCGTGCCCTTCTGATTGAAGAGGTTGGCGTCGTTCTTCAGCACGCCCGAGTAGATCTTGAAATAGGTGATGCGGCCCGCGAACGGGTCGGCCGTGGTCTTGAAAACATAGGCTGAACAAGGGCCGGCATCGTTAATTTTGCAGGCTTTCTCCGCGCCATTCATCTGCACCACCACCTCGCGCTCGGTAGGCGCTGGCAGGTTGTCCACCACGAAGTTGAGGACCAAGTCCGTGCCGATGTTGTGCAGCGCAGAGCAGCACAGCACCGGAAACAGGCGCATATCCCGCGTGCCTTCGCGGATGCCGTCCAGGATGTGTTCCGCCGGCAACGTGCCTTTCTCGAAAAACTCTTCCATCAGGGCGTCGTTGCCTTCCGCGACCAGTTCGACCAGCGCCTCGTGCGCGGCCTGCGCGGCATCCGCCAGATCCGCCGGAATCTCGCTCTCCTTACCCTTGCCGTCTCCGTCCGGCGTGTAGGTATAAGCCTTCATGCGGACCAGATCCACCACGCCCTTGAAATCGCGCTCTGCGCCAATGGGAATTTGGATCGGAATGGCGGTGCGGCCGAAAGTCTCCTGAACGCTGCCCAGGGCCCGCTCGAACGACGAGCGTTCGCGGTCGAGTTTGTTGATGACGACGGCGCGCGGCAGCTTATAGTCGTTCGAGTAGCTCCAGACCTTTTCGGTCTGCACCTCGACGCCGGCCACCCCATCCACCACCACTAGCGCGGCATCGGCCGCTACCAGCGCGGCGCGCGTATCGTTTATAAATATGTTGTAACCGGGCGTGTCCAGGAGGTTGATTTTGGCCTTCTTCCACTCGGCCACGGCGATGGCTGTGGAAATGCTGACCTTGCGTTGGACCTCCTCCTCGTCGAAGTCAGTAATGGTGTTGCCTTCATCCACCCGCAACAGCCTGCCGGTGGCTCCGGACGTGAAGAGCAGCCCCGCGGTGAGCGTGGTCTTGCCGGAATCGCCGTGGCCCACCACACCGGCGTTCCGGATGTCCTTGCCTTCGTAGATCTTCACTAGAAAGCTCCAGTTTTGAAACCGGATGGTAACACAGGGAAAGAGACTCGTTTGGGTGAGAGGGAAATCGCCATGGCAAGAGCCTGAACTTCAATGCACGTCAGCGAATCCGGCTGAGCTTGCCAGGCACGCGGGGGCGTGCCGATAGGCAATAGATACCACTGATGGAACCTGCGCCCTCCGCGGGCCCATTCCAGTCTTCACGGCACCAGCCGTTTGCACGGTGATGAGCAAAGTCGGTGCAATTCCGGTGCCTGGGCCTATTCAGTCTTCGCGGCGCCAGCCATGTGCACCGCTTTCGAGGCGTAGTGGCGCGGATCAAGTCAAATGTGTCCTGGCGCAGGGGGCACGCGAAGCCGAGCAGCCTTGTCTATTTGATGCATCAGGGCCCGATCCGGCTAAGCTGTACAGAGAGGAAGAAGACTGTTGATCCGGAGTCCAAAACCTTTAGGACCGGCTCATTTGGGTGCCTGGCTATAGTAGTCCGCGAGCCCGCGTGGGTATTTTGCTATCTCACTGTTCACGGCGGTGGCATCGTCCAACAGGCGCTCAAGCTGGACTAGATCGCGCCGAGCCAAGTGCTCACGTCCCCAGGTGTTTGGGTGAGCAGGCCTAAATCCGCATCGGTCCATCAGCAAACCAGCCTGAGGCCCCATCTCAAGGTGGTCCTTGGCCCACTCCAAGTAGCATTGGACCTTGGAATCACCGGAGAGGCTGAGTCCCATGACGGTCTTTTTGGTTAGGTAGACGTTACGATCAAAATCGCTGGGAAAAGGGCCCTTCCAACCGACTTTGGACCATTGACTGGGATCAAGTAACCCCGCTCGGAGATAGGCAAACACGCGGTCGTGAGCAGCTTGCAGACTCGCCGCTGGAGCGGTATTGATCCGCTCGACGTCTCGACCATCAAGTTCAAGATCTGTTTGATTCAGTATACAGCCGAGGGCGATAAGGACGTCGCTCTTTGCTTGGTAAGCCTGGTAGCTCAAGGCCGCCCCCCCATCTCCGGTCTCCAGAAAACGGATCAGGCCGTCAATCGCTTCGATCCGCCCCATCATTCCCAAAGTGAAAACGATGTTGTCTGCATACTCGGTTTCGCTGGGCTTTCCTAGCAATTCAAGCAGCAAGGTCGGTGCCCACTGGCACCTGCTGAAGCTACGAACCTCCCCGAACGGGATTCCGCTTACGAACGTCTGACGCACGAACGACTCAAGCTCAGCACTGCTCACTCGGCACGATGTGCCCTCGGCAGGAATTGTCGGAGGCCGCTCGGCCCGCGCCGGAACTATCGCAATCCAAAAGGCGAGAGCCAAGCTATAAAGCCAACATCGAAACTGCATATACTATGCTAATCCTCCGAGGAACTGCTTGGCTATAGGGGGTGCCCCCTGCGCGTGCCCTCAAATTCTATCAAACGTACGTTCCAAACCCCTTAGCCATAAGGGACATAACACAACTCGTGCCGTTGGGTACTCCAAATTCCACCAATTGTACGTTCCGAACCCGCCTGATGTCAAGTGTTTTTGTTTTGAGCCGGTTTCTACGCCGTCAGAAGTCCAAACGGCATTCCTAACGAAGAACTGTGGCGGATCATCGGCAATTTTATCGGCGTTTTGGGAATTAAAAAATGTTAATGTTGATTTTTGAGGCAACGCCAGCGACTCGGCGAGATCGGAAAAGGTCGCGGCAGCGCTCCATTTTGTTGGGCACGTGATCTTCTCGATGCTTCGCCCGCGTGCCTAAGGATCCGGGCGTTTTCGCGGAATCAACCGGCGGAAACCCAGCCGAACCGCCCTTGATCAGTGGCGTTCCGCTCATGGAAGAAAGACAATGGAGCGATAATAGTGGATTTTTCTGGAGGCCGGCACGTAGCGCCAAGCGCAACAGAATTTCTTAAGGATCTTGCAAATCATCTCTTGACTTATGTTCAATATCAATGGCATAATGTGTCGGTCGCGCCTAAACATCCGGTATTCTTAGAGTCAAGTTGCCACTAAGCGATGGGACAGATTCTTTACCGTCTGCGTCGCCCAGGACGCAAACTGCGCCACCCTGACCACTTATGAGTTGGAAATCAATCGCCAATGTGGCGCGCTGGCCTCTGGCCTTGTGCTGCCTCCTCCCGGCCTATGCTCAGTCCACCCACTGGCTGCAAGTTAGCCGTCTTGGGGGAGCGAGAATAACTGAAAGAGAGGCCGATGCCATCCTTCGCGAAGCGACGGTGCTGTTGCGCATGCGAGATACGGCAAGCGACTTTGCGACTCTCGTCAGCCTTTGTCAGCAAAAACTGGATTCGGTAATTGTCATGCCAGGATGCGACGGTGGGGATCGCCCAACGGATTCGAGGGCAGGAGGCCCAAGCCTCGGACATCGCGATCCAATAATCGATGACGACGGCCCAGCCGACATTTTTAGCAGGAAAGACTTTGAAGACGCGATGAAGAAGAGAGGCTACATCAAGGTAGTGAGAGAAATCAAGTGGTGCGGTTATGAAATCCAGCCCGGCAGCCTCGGCCACTTTCTCGGTTGTGCGGCTCCCAACGCGTCATCTCTCATTGTCGTAGAGCCAGATCAGACACGGCAGGACAACCTCAAGGAGGCTGTCGTCTGGGCTCACGAGTATTGCCATTCCAAGGGCATGCCCCACCGCGAGGCACAAAATGCTTTGATGAAGGCGGTGGGGGACGCCAAGAATCGCGTGGTCAACGGTAACGAATGCCGGGCGATTCTAAGACCTCACCATGCGAGTAATCCCAACGCTCACAGCCGCACACGGCCATGTAGTTGCGTCTCCTCGTACCCCAAGGTTCGTTAGTTCAGTGCGTCTCTAGTCACTTCCGACCAGAGCTAACGCAGGCTTTCCACGCGGGTTGCAGCTCCCATATCGGGAAGGGTAGGCTTGCGCGTCGCCAGATCGCTTATGGGCTCCCGTGGATCGTCCTGTACGTGGTGCGCGTTGATTCCGCTCCGTCAGTTTCGAGTTAACTGGGTGACTGGACCCTGGGATTCCGTACCCAGGGATCGCCGGAATGGCCGGTACCCTCGCCGAAGGGACTTCATGGCACGGCTGCCGGTCAGTTCGTGTAGTCGGCTGACACCGTCGTCGGTGGCGACCAGAGATTACGAGGCGTTGGCCGGCCCACCCCTTTTGTGGCAGGCGGTTCCGGTTGCCGAGGCAAGCGAAGCTCCCCGGCCAACTTCGCCGTCACCCAGTCTCTCTGACCGCCCCGTCCAGCCGCGCCGCGAAAGCCTCGAACCCATCCTTCGGACCGTGCCATTCCAATTCATCCACATCGTCAAACAGCGCGATGTCGGTGCGCAGAGTGGCGAGGGTCCGGAACAGCAGCGCAAGATCGCGCTCGCGCGCTAGCGTCTGCCCCAGCGAACTGGCGTTGGCGGCGTTCACGCTCCACGCGCGCCAGTCCTCCGGGATGGCTTCGATGTGGCCGAATTTGGCGAGCACCGCAGCCGTCGACTTCGCACCCCACCCGGCAAGGCCGGGGTAGCCATCCGCCGCGTCGCCCACCAGCGCCAGGTAATCCGGAATCGACGCCGGCCCGACGCCAAACTTCTTCACGATGGCATCTTCATCCAGCGTGGCGCGCGTCCGGCGGTTCAACTGCACCACCCGCGTGCCGCGCACGCATTGCGCGAGATCTTTATCCGGTGTGCAGATAATGACGTGTTCCACCCGCGCATCCCGCGCCGCAATGGCCGCGCCCGCAGCCAGCGCATCGTCCGCCTCGAACTCCACCATCGGCCACACCGTGACGCCCGCTGCGGAAAGCGTTTCTTCCAGCAATCCGAACTGGGCCATCAGGTCCGGTGCGACCCCTTCGCTGGTCTTGTAGCCCGCCCATAGCCCATTGCGAAACGACTCTATGACGTGATCGGTCGCCACGGCCACATGCGCCGCGCCGCCGCGAATCATCCCCAGGACCGACCGAAGCACGCCGCGCACGGCAGCCACCTCGCGTCCGTCCCGATCCTGCGCGGACGGCAGCGCGTAGTAGTGCCGGAACAACTCATATGTGCCGTCGATCAGATGAACGTCCATGATGGAAAAGCCGGCGGCTCCAAGACAAACGTACCGGATCGGTGGTGGCCGTATCAAGAGGGCGGGCATTGCCACGTCCTACCCAGTCCTGACCGCCCGTCACAACCAAGTCTAATACATCCACTTCGACGAGCCGCCCACAGGTCCAGGTGGGAGACCGATTCCCAGACGCCAGCGATCCCTACCGATCTAAAACGGGCCAGATATACGAGGCAGGACGGAAATGGTCATCGGCTTCTTACTGCCGCAACGTCCGCCAAGGCCTTGTGGTTGAGAGATCCTGCCTGTACAATGTTGGTTCCGGTCGGGGCGCAAATGGACCGCCAAGAATTCGGCACGCATTACCACCACATCTTGTTCAAGAACGCCTGCCACGAACGTAAGGGCTCCGCCTTTCAGACGCTATTCGAGCGCATTATGCAGAAGCACGATTCCACCTTTATTGCCGTCAAGCCGTCGGGCAGAGAAGGCGATTGGAAATGCGATGGGTTCTCGCAGGTGTCAGGAACTGTGTACCAATGTTATGCGCCCGAGGGGATGACGCACGCGAAAGCCGCGGCCAAAGTTGATGAGGACTTTAGTGGTGCCCGCAAACACTGGGAGACCGAAATGCTGGCTTGGACCTTCGTCTGGAGTGCCCACGATGCGCTGCCGCCGCAGGTGCTTAAGGCATTGCAGAGAGTGCGTCAGGGCAAGCATGGTGTTGCCATCGATGATTGGGACCGGGAGCGTCTTTGGGGTATAGTCAGGGCGCTGTCCGAACTGGTGCGTTCGGAATTCCTAGGTGCTGTCCCTGAGCTCGCCGCCGCTCCAGATACGACCGCGGCCGAAATCAAGGTGCTATTGACATTCCTGACAGCGAGGCCTTTGGCGCACGACTCTACGGAGTTCGATCTGACTGAGATTGCACAGAAGCTCGCAAAGAACAATTTGACGGATTCCGTGCGCGCCATGGTCATGCCAGCCGTACCGGTGGCCCGTCTGCTGCACAACTACTTGAACCGCCACCCAGATCCTGACTATTCTACCCGCGCCGCCCAGGCCCTGGCGGAAGAGTACCGGCGGCTCGTTGCCGACGGACCGACAGATACCGATAGGCTTTTCTGGCAGATCGTATTATATGTGGCAAGTAACGATTTGGCTGATCCCAAACGGTTCTGGGCATCTCTCGGAATCGTGACGTATTACTTCGAACTCTGCGACATTTTTGAACGATGATCCTTCCGACCAAGCACCTCGAGCCCGACAAGTCGCTATTCGCGATCGGCGGAAGCATCCTAGCCTCCCTGTTGCGGCCACGGACAGTGACCAGCGTTTGGGAGGCAGTGCAGAAAGAACGAAAGGTGCTGACGTTCGAACACTTTGCGCTCGCGCTTGCTTTCCTGCACACTATCGGCGCTATCGAACTGGAAGACGATCTTCTCCGGAGAGCGCGTAGATGATCCATGCCGTTCGCTGCGATCAGCCTGGTTTCAAGGACACAGAGTTTCTATCCGGCTTCAACGTTGTACTGGCAGAGCGGTCCAAAGAGGCGACAAGAAAGGATTCGCGCAATGGGCTGGGGAAGACCACATTCATCGACGTCATTCATTTCTGCCTCGGCGCTCGCGCTGACAAAAACAGTCGGTTAAGTGCCAAACGTCTGTCGAACTGGACCTTTTCACTTGATCTGGATCTGAGGGGCAAGCGTTGCACGGTTTCCCGAAACACGGCTGACGCCAAGAAAGTGACCGTAGAGGGCGACTTCTCCGGGTGGCCCGTCCGGCCCGGGCTTTTCGAAGACAGGATGGTCCTGAGCAATGCGGACTGGGCCGAACTGCTGGGCTGGCTCATGTTCGATTTGGGTGGTGCAGATGACTGCAAATACCACCCTTCCTTTCGCTCCCTGATCACGTATTTCGCCCGACGCGGCCGGACGGCATTTAGCGATCCCTTCGTTCCCGAACCCAAACAAAAGGAATGGGACAAGCAAATCCACAACGCCTTCCTCCTGGGTCTGAGCATCGAGCATGTCAGCCGGGCGCAGGAAATCCGAGACCGCGAGGCCACGCTAAATCAACTGAAACAGGCGGCCAAAGCCGGAGTGCTGCCGGGTCTTCTCGGAACTGTGGGACAGCTAGAAACCGACAAGGTGCGTCTCGAGCAGAAACTGGAACGTGCCTCCGAGCAGCTTCGAAGCTTCCGAGTTCATCCCCAGTACGTTGAAATCCAGGACCAAGCCGACGCCCTCCAGTCGACAATTCGGAAACTCAATACCGACAATACGGGCGATCAGTCGATGCTTACGTTCTATGAGGAAAGCCTGATGGAAGAAGCGGGTGCCGATAACGATCAGCTGGTAAGACTTTATTCCGAAGCCGGCGTCACGCTGCCGGACTCAGTTCTCAAACGCTTCGAGGACGTTCAGTCCTTTCATCGCCAAGTCGTGGCGAACAGGCGTAACTTCTTGCAGGCCGAAATCGCACGCCTTAAGCAAGCGATACTTGACCGGGCAAACGAGATTCGGACGCTGACCGAAGAACGCGCATCATTGTTAGCCGTGCTCCAGACGCATGGCGCCCTTGCCGAGTACAGCGAACTGCAGCGCCTCCATGGTGAGCACCAGGCGCAATTGGAACGTGTCCGTCAGCAGATCGAGATCCTTAAACAGGTCGAACAGGGAAGGACCACCCTCCGCATCGAGCAGGAGCAATTGCAGTTGCTGGCCGCTGCCGATTATGAAGAGCGACGGCCTGTCCGCGAAAGGGCTATTGCGCTCTTCAATGCATTCTCTGAAGAACTTTACCAGCGACCGGGCCGCCTGATCATCGACGTTGCGCCGGGTGGCGGTTTTCGTTTTGGAGTCGACATCGAGCGCCGGGACAGTCACGGGGTCGAGCAGATGAAGGTTTTCTGCTATGACCTCGTTCTGGCCGAATCATGGGCTTCCCGCCACGTCAATCCGGGTTTTCTTATTCACGACAGCACCCTCTTCGCCGACGTGGACGAACGCCAAAAGGCGCAAGCATTGGAACTGGCAGCGCGCGAATCGGCGTCGCACGGGTTTCAGTACATCTGCTGTCTTAATTCGGATACTCTGCCGTCGTCGGACTTTACGGAGGGATTCAAGATCGACGACTACGTCCGGCTTCGGCTGACCGACGCCACGGATACGGGCGGACTGCTCGGCATTAGGTTCTAAAGGGCCACAGCAGTTGCGTGATAAGCAACTCTCACTGAGGTTCCGTTGCGCTCTGGCCCCTTCGGGTTTGAGAGACGGGCGCTTGGCACGAGCCGTTAAGCCGGGTGCCCCTTAGACACGCATCGACCCATGGCGGCCCCGAAGGGGTTTTTTTTCAGTAGATTCGCTGCCAGTTCCTGCTTTTGCCGAGAAAACCCTCGCAGGGGTCGGGTAGATACCGCAGCGTCAGAAGAACAACGGCGTCCCTTCGGCTCAGGGACCGGGTCTCCAAACTCTTTCGCCACCTCGATCCACAGGCGAATCGCGTCCTGCGCATTGCTGAGGGCGCGGTCTTGTGTGGGGCCGTGCACAGCGCAACCCGGTAGCTCGGGCGCCTCGGCGACGAACGCCTCGTCCTCTTCACTCCAATAGATGATGACCCCGCATTTGCTCATTGTTTAAAACCAAGCAAGGCGAACGAATCCCCCCGCCTCACCGCCCCCCCAAACCATCCTCCGAAGTAAACGGCGACGCCGGCAATCCCTCCGAATTATAAAGATTCACCACCGGCGAATTAGCCCAACCATACCGGACATACTTCGCCTCCCTCACCCCCGCCGCGCCAACCACGACCGTCTTCCCCTCGATCCGCGCCGCCGCACTCACAAACCGGCCGTCGTCTCCAGCAATCTCAAACCCCTGCAGATCGCCGCCCCTGGCAACCAGTCCGCCGCCCGCATGATCGAACCACACCCGCATGCCGTCCCCCTCCGGCGTCGCCTGTCGAAACAGCGGCCCGGAATATTCCACGTTTTCGCCATACGCCAGCGCCCGCGCCGCCAACGCCAGCCGCGCGCCAACCGTCTGCTTGTCCGCCGGATGCACATTGTCCCGATCGCCGACATCGATGGTCACCGCCATTGCCGTATTCGCCACCGAGAGGCTGCGCCGCTGCGCCTCGCGGATCGTCGCCCATCCTTCGTCCGCGCCAGATCCGAAGCTGGAGATTTGCACGAACAGAAACGGAAAATCCCCCTCGCGCCACTGTGCGCGCCAGTCCGCAATGAGGGCCGGAAAAACTTTGCGGTACATCGGAGCGAACCCCGTCCGGCTGTTCGACTCGCCCTGATACCAGATAACCCCCTTAACCGCATACTCCACCGCCGGCGCCACCATGCCGTTGAACAACGCGGCCGGAGCCCAGGACGCGGGGTCAGGGCGCCAGTCGTGATGCGGCGGCGCTTGGCCCGCCTGCCGTGCGGCCAGATCTTCGCGCCTTTCCTGCGCCAGGATCGCCGCTGCCTCGGCTTGCGCCTTCACCATGTGCGCGCGCGTGGCGAACACCGGCATCAGCCCCGCATCCGCCGCGATGCCTTCCAGGCTCATCCAAGCTTCGGCCACGGTGCCGCCCCACGTGGAATCGATCAGTCCGATGGGCACACGCTCTCGCCCGGCAAGTTCGCGCCCGAAGAAGTAGGCTACCGCCGAAAAGGTGGCAGCCGTCTCGGGAGAGCAAACCGTCCACGACGCCGCGCTGTCCCGCAGAGGATAATCCGCGGCCTTGTTGGGGATGTGCAGCAGCCGCATCTGCGCCTGGCCGGCGTGCGCGATTTCCTCCGCGGAGTCTTTCAAAGGCGCCCCGGGAAAGCCTTTCAACGGCATCTCCATATTCGACTGGCCCGATGCGAACCACACGTCGCCGATCAAAACATCGTCCAGCACGATCCGGTTGCTGCCGGTCACAGTGAGTTGGTACGGTCCGCCCGCGGCCTCGGGAGGCAGGAAGACACTCCAGTCTCCCAAGCCGTTGGCGGCGCTTTCGCGGCTGATTCCATGCAGCGCGACTGAAACTTTCTCCCCCGGCGCAGCCCAGCCCCAGACGTGAATCGGCCGTTCGCGCTGCAATACCATATGACTGCTGAGAATCCCCGGCAGTTTGGCCTCGCATTTTCCACTGCTTGGCTGCCAGACCACCAAAACTGCGAGCGCCACAAACCGAACCCTGGTATGCATTTGCCTAAAGTATCACCTCGATGCCATGCGCACTGCGCGCCTGCGCCAGGTGGAAAATGTTCCAATGGCGTGAGAATCGCACCCGAGTCCCGCAAGAGCCGGAACGTCGATCCCGCTCCGCCCGGACCAGAGCTGGCTTCCTTCCTTCATCGTAGCAGCGTTGATTTTACGCTATTTGGGCCGGTTTGTCACGTGTTGCGGGGACGGTCGAGTGGCTTCTTACGTTCCTGTACAGATGGACAGAATGATAGGCAAGCGTACACGTGCGGGAGCGTCACCGCTTCAAGCTCAGCCGGCCAGAATTTCGCGGATTGGCAGGTCGAAATTCCAGGCCTTGGCTGCGCGGTCTGTTCACCTCGTTCTTTCCGCTAAGATGGCCTGACCGGCATTCCGACGCACATCTAACGGCCTGGGCTTGATTCCCGCCAGCGGCCGCCGCTGAATTTTAGCCGGTATCTCACCGAGCGCGACAATCAAATGGATAAAGTCAGCGTGCTTCTTCCTGGTACCGTCCATTACGCTTTGAAACGAGAGGCTCTTGAAGAGCGAACGAGCCTCCAAAAGGGGCTCACCGCGAGGCTCGTTACGCCCCCTTGAAGAAAAACCGCCGTGCCTGTTTTCGAATCGCAGCGTCGAAAGGCCGGCCAAATCCGCTCCATCATTTGACGGAGGCACTCTTGGGCGACAGCTTCTGCGGGCTGAAACGGGAGGCGGCGACGTGGGTGGATGGAGTGACCTGGAAGGAGTATGAAACCGGGCTGGCAGAGCGACTGCGAGATGTGCACGGCCGGGTGCATCGGGGCGCGTATCGGGCCCAGCCCTCCAGGCGGTGTATATCCCAAAAGCCGATGGTCGGCAACGACCGATCGGCACCGCGGCGCTGGAAGACAAGATCGTCCCAGGGGCGGTGGCGACCATCCTCAATCAGATCTACGAGGAGGACTCTCTGGGATTCTCCTGCGGATTCCGGCCAGGGCGAAGCCAACACGATGGGTTGGATGCGCTCACGGTAGGAATCACGCGAAAGCGGGTGAACTGGATGCTGGATGCAGACATGCGAGGGTTCTTCGACAACCTGGATCACGAATGGCTGCTGAAGTTCTTCCAGCACCGTGTGGCCGACCCGAGGATGCTCCGATGGATCTGGAAATGGCTAAAGGCCGGGATATCCGAGGAAGGCGCCTGGTCGGAGACGAAGATAGGAACGCCGCAAGGGGCCGTGATTTCTCCCCTGCTAGGTTTTCGACCGCTTGAAAGAGTATTTGTAGCCAAACTTCTTTCGGGCAGCTTTGCGATCGAACTTCCAGTTGATTTTGACCCGGTCGCGATTCACTCGTCGGTTCCAAGCCTTGGCTTGGCGGTTCAGCATCTTTAGAGTCGGGATGCGCCGCTTTCCGAGACAGCGGCGAGAGAATAGGCTGATTTCAATTTCCGCCTGATTCAACCAACTCCCGTGTTTTGGAGTGTAGTGGACGGTAAGGCGGTCCCAGATAGCTGCACCACGTTCCGCACCATAGTAGCCGGTGAGCGACTTTGGGCCGTGGATGTTCAGGTTGTCAATTCCCAGATGGATGGTGGATGCCGCCGGGTAGTGTGCCACGAGATCGCCGATCACTTGGGCGAATTGGACCGCCGAACGGTTTGGTGTGGGCCAGGTGAAATGCACGCCGGCTTTCGGCTCTACGGCGCAGAAAACATTGGCCGTACCGCATCGTTCGTACTCGTTGTCTTGCTTGGCGATCACGCCCGGTGCAGCCGGCGCCCCAGGGCGCACGTCGTCGTGCAGCAACACCGGTTTCTCATCAATGCACACCACTGGTTCCGCGACATCCAGAGGTTTTTCGTAGATTTCCAGAACGTCTTCCATCTTGGCGATGTATTCACGATCCAGTTCCGCCACGCACCACAATTTTTTCCCGCCACGGCTTGAAGTCGTGGTGGAGTAACAGTATCCGAATGGATTCGCGCCCAATGTCCGGCGCCAACTTGCGTTTCACGGCCTCCTCCGCCACCAGACGCACGGTCCATCGCGCGCACCCTTCGGGAGGATCACTACAAACCATCGCGATGATCCTCTGTTTCTGGCTCGCGTCGAACGTCACGGTCGCCCCTGGATGCTTTTTGTCGTGAATTGCCCGGTCCAGGCCTTGGTCCTCATACCGCCGCCCGATCTGGCGGACAGCTTTGGGAGTCAGCTTAACGTTAGAGGCCACTTCGGCCACCGCCTTACCCGCGTGCAACTGGGTGAGGGCGAGAGCGCGAAGGACCACCCGAACCGGTTGAATGCCGCCTCGAAGCAACTGGTTCACTTTGTCCCGGTGACGCTTGGGCAGCCGGATGTGGAGTCGATGGTAGGCTCGCATGACCAAGTATAGACCAACACATTCTCAAATGGAAGTGTTTCAGAATAACTTTTTCAAGCGGTCGAGGACCTAGCTAACATCTATCTACACTACGCGCTCGACCAGTGGGTGGAAGCATGGGGGAAGAAAATGGCGCGAGGGGACGCAGTCATCGTTTGATACGCCGACGATTGTGTGCCACGAGCGCAAAGGGCCGAGGAGGGCCCAATGTGTGCAACTGCTTGATCGATGAGGGCAGGCCCCTCGGAACGGGTTGGCAGCAGCAGGTTCCAAACCACCTTCGGCGGCTGGGGTCAAAAAGCCATGGTCGTGAGCACAGAGGAAAAGGCCTGGGAAGAACCAAGTCAGGTGACTGGCAAGAGGAGGACCGCAAGGGAACCACTGATGACATGTCGAAAGCGTAGGGACGATGTCAAAACCGCAGGGAGTCGATACTGCGGGACGAGCTTCGGCGGAGCCTATTTACGGACCGAAGCGGCATCCGGCATTGAGGCGGCCTGAGCTTGTCAGGGGCGATTGGGCGGAACGTGGGAACCTGGGACTCCGATGGTAACGGAGAAGCCGCAAGTGGAAGAACCACGAGGGCGAGAGTACGGAAGCGGAAACTCGGGGTGAAACTCTCTGGGCCCACTCACCTCGTCATGAAATTTCAGGAACGGGCGGAGGCCGAGCGATTCCTGGAGGAGTTGCGGAACGCTTGCGGAACTTCGGCCTGGAACTGCATCCGGATAAGACCCGGCTGATCGCGTTCGGGCGAAAGCCTGAAAACGATTGGCGCTGGAAAGGAGGAGGCAAACCTGGGACATTCGACTTTCTGGGATTCACCCACAGTTGCGGGCGGACACGGAAGGGCTATTTCACGGCGGGTCGCGAGACGGCGGGCAAACGAATGCGGGCCAAGCTGCAAGTCCATCAAGCAGCAACTGCGGATTCGGATGCACGCGCCGGTAGCGGAGACCGGGAAGTGGCTGAGGTCGCTCACGCGGCGAAGAGGATCTTCAGCGGTTCGGGAACGTCCTCGCCGCTTTCGATCATGTCAGCCAATACCTGGAGGGCTATCGACTTCACCTTTCGGGCCGCTTCTTCTTCGCTGGCACCGTAGGCCATCACGCCTGGAAGATCAGGAACGGAAGCTAGGACTCGACCGTCTTCCTCCCGTTCGAGTTCGACACGTATCGGCTGAATTTCAACCATGCTATTAACTATCGTAGCGGACGCGCGCTTCATGCCGGAGGCCGATTAACAATCGGCCTGTAGGTTGCCAACCTGCCCCACAAGAATCAATCAATCGCCGGAGACGGTCTCGTACTCCCGTGCAGGCGCCGGCTTGGACGCGGCCAGCGCACCCAAACTGACGTGGATGGTCGGCATGGCTCCGGTATCGAAGGATTGCTGCACTTTATCCCCGTCTTGGAGTTTCTCGCGCAGCATCTGCCGGCGCAGGCGAGCCTCGAATTCGGCCATCTGCTCATCAACGGTTTTCGCCTTGTTCTTATTCGCCACCATGTCTTCGCGGTAGCGCTTCAGGAAGTAGCCGATGGTCTCCACGCGGATCTTGATGGAGCCGGTGGGCTTGTTCTCGTCGATATCCTTGAAGCAGAAATACGGCGTACCGGAATGCTCGACCACTTCTTCCACCACCGAGTAGATAGGTGCATCGTGTCCGCACTTGAAGCTGGATAGCTCCAGAGCTACTAAGTTGGGGTGCCGGCCGGTGTACTTAGCCGCCCAAACTTTGCGCGAGGTATTCTCGCTGTAGGAATTCTTCCACACATCGTCGATGTTCATGGGATGCGGGATCTCGCCCGATTCGACTTCCGGCCCGAACAGGCGCCAAATCATATCCTCGTCGATGGGCAGCGAATCCTGGGTGAAGACCGGATAACCGAGCTTCTGGAACTCTTCCAGGATTTCGTGATTGACGCCTGGGTCATTGTGATACGGGCGGCCCAGCACCACCACGCCCAGGCGGTCCTCGCGCTCGAGTTCCTCCAGCACCTGGCGGGCTTCGCCGCGGATGGTCACGTTGTTGTAGTAATCGAGGGCGCGATAGCCTTCCTGGACGGCGCGCGCGTTCTCCTCGGCGGAGAGGCCGAAGATGTCCTTGAACTCCTCGAACATCTGACGCTCGAAGACGTCGGGCTTAGAGAGATTGACGAAGGTGTCCATGAAGCGGACGCCCTTTTCCTTGAACAAATCGCCTTCCTTGGTGAACGCGGCCTTCACCGCGGCCGGAGTGGTGGCCACGGTGGGGCATGATCGACTGGCTTGCACGCCATGCAGATCGCTGGTGAGGCAGTCGATCATGGGGAAGAAAATGATATCGAGCGGCTTCTTGGCATGCACCACGAACAGCAGATTGTGCACGTGCGGGATGCCCAGCTTCGACGGGAAGCATGGGTCGATTGCGCCGCGCTTTGCGCCTTCCTTATAAAGCTGCTCGCTGGTGTAATCGGAGTAGACGATGTTTTCCGCCTTGATGCCCAGGGACGCGAAGTAACCCGTGAAGACAGGGGTCATGGAGTACATGTTGAGCACGCGCGGCATGCCAATGCGGATTTCAGAGCGCTTCTTCATCAACTCGATGCGCTTCTTGGCTGACGATGTGAAGACGAACTTAGGCAGCGGATCAGCCACGATTGGCGCGTCTGGCACGCGGAAGACAGCCTTGGCGGATATCTCGACGAAGTTGGGATTGGCTTTCTTGATCTTGTCCAGGCTCCCTTTAATCTGGCGCATGTCGTCGACGCTCTCGACAGTGCCCTTCTCGCAGGTGGCGATGATCAGGCGCTGCGAGCCGGCTTCGAGCGGAACCTTGGTCTTCACAGGGGGCTTGTAGTCCGGGTTCATCACGGTGGTCTTCACGTCGATGAAGGTGCGCAGGCACTTATTCTTGCAGAAGTAACATCGGGTAGCTTCCTCGCGCGTGGTTTTGTAACTGATCTTCGAGATGGCGTCCATCCCGATGAAGGTGGACACGCGGCCGTGGTCCCAAAGGCGGCCGGCTTCGAGCGCCGAACCGATGGCGCCGGCTTCACCGCAGTGCTCGTGTACGATTACGTCGGCCTTGTGCTCTTTGCCCTTGAAGCGCGATTCGATGAAATCGACCTGCGCCTTAACGGCGGCCAAGTTGTATTGCGTTCCGCCTTGCAACAGGAAGCGCCGGCCGATGGCCGACAGATTCGGAATCTGGGAAACGTACAGCCAGATATTCTTGGGCAGTACGTTGCAGAGGCCGGCCATGATCTCTTCCGGCTTCCAGCCCTGGCGCTGGAAATCCACGATGTCGGACTGCATGAATACTGCGCAGCCGTAACCGAAACTCGGGTAGCCGTTGGCGCCGAATGCCGTGTCGGCATACTGCTCCACGGGCACGTTGAAGCCTTGCGCGGTGGACTGCAGGAAGTAGCCGTTGCCCGCCGAGCATTGCGTGTTCAGCTTGAAATCTTTAACGCGGCCGTCCTTCAAGATGATGATCTTGATGTCCTGCCCGCCGACGTCGCAGATCACATCCACATCGTCGTAGAAGTGCAGGCCGGCTTGGGTGTGGGCGACGGTCTCGACCAGCGCGGCATCCGCGCCTATCACGTCCTTCAGGATGTCCTTGGCGTAACCGGTGGTACCCACGCCCAGAACCTTGAGTGTGGCACCTTGTTCCGCAATCTGCTTCTCCAGCTTGCCCATCACCTCGATGGTGTCTTCAATGGGGTTGCCCTTCGAGAGCTGGTAAGTCTTGGCCAAGATACGGCGCTCTTTGTCTTTCGAAAGCAGCACGGCCTTGGTGGAGGTAGATCCGCCGTCGATGCCGACGAAACCTTCCACCACGTCACCTGGCTGGAACGTGGCCGCCACGAATTTCTTGGTGCGGTATTTTTCTTTGAAGCGCGCCAGATCGTCGGCATCCTTGGCCAAGCCGCCGGTGCCGCCGCGCTTGGATTTTTCTTCCTCGCGGCCCACGTTGACGTACCATTCGAGCTTGTCGAACCCGATGTAGCGGCCCACTTCGGCGTCTTCGGTCTTGCCGAATTCCACGGAGCCGATGGCGGCGAAATACTGGGCGTTATCCGGCGTGCGGATCAAATCCTCGGGTGGCACGCCCGCCGGCAATTCGGTACCGCGTTCTTCCCAGATCTTCGGGATGTTGTGCTTCCAGCAATCGCGCATGCCTTTGATGTAGCAATTGGGACCGCCCAGCAGAAGCACCACGGGCAGCAGCGTGTTGCCGCGCGTGAGGACGGAAAGGTTCTGCATCACGATGGCTTCGAACAGCGACGCCATCAACTGGTCGGGGGGCACGCCCATCTTCTGCAGGCCGTTGATGTCGGTCTCGGCGAACACGCCGCACTTGCCTGCCACGGGATGGAGTTTCAGCCCTTTGTAACCCATCTCGCAAAGCTGTTCAGTCGGGATGCGCAGCTTGGCGTTGATCTTGTCGATGACCGCGCCAGTGCCGCCCGCGCACTTATCGTTCATGGAGGGCAGCTTCTTCTTCCGCCCGGTTTCGGGGTCCTTCTTGAAGATGATGATCTTGGCGTCCTGGCCGCCGAGCTCGATCACCGAGCCGCATTCCGGATATAACTTCTCCACTGCGAGCGAGACGGCGTTGACTTCCTGGACGAACTTCGCGCCCAGATACTTGGACATGCCATTGCCGCCCGAGCCGGTGATGAATATGCGCGACCGGTTAGCCTGGAAACCATCGATCTCCGTGTCGAAGCGTTTCAGGAACTCCAGCACCTTTTCGGGCTGCTTGGTATCGTGGCGCTGGTAATCCGACCATAGGATCCGGTCGTCGGCCTGATCCACGACCACCGCTTTCACGGTGGTGGAACCCACGTCCATTCCGATGAAAAATTGTTTGTCCATGGCTGCCTCGGGCTATTGGACGGCTAGTGCTTCTTCGCGCTCGGGCGCGAGGCGCGCGACGCCTTCGTTCCTCATTTGCTCCGCGATGTGCAACACGAAATTGGCGGCCAGACCTACTACGCCCTTGCTATGCGGCACGTGAAACAACGGGCGCTTCGATTCGGGGTGCGCTTCCACCCAGGCACGGCACTCGTCGAGCGACAGGCCGGTACGTTCGAGGACTTCGGCCATTTCCTTCTTGGCCTTGTTCTTGGCTTCGCCGAGCGCCATCTGCACGCGCGAGTGGGCGTTGATCTCGCCTTCGCCGGAGGTTTCGACCGGCAGATAGATCATGTCTTTGTAATTCGACACCACGGCCGATTGCGCGCCATCGGATTGCGTGGAGGGCATGCAGCCGAAGGGCTTCACCGACAGCACCATGTGCGCCAGATCTTTGTTCGAGTAGTAGATGTTCTTGGCCACTTCCAGGTGGCCCTCGCCGCCGCCCGCGCGCGAGTTATAAAAGGGATGGCCGAGGCGCTGCAATTCGTACTGGTCGGCCAGGTGATGCGCGATGTCGCCCAGCGCGCCGACGATCTTGTGATATTCGTTTTTGAAGATGGCTTCCGCGAGTTTCAGCTTGGCGACTTTATTGCGGAAACTCCATTCGATCTTGGCGCGCTTGTCGAGGCGCCAAAGCGGTGGCAGGACTGCGCCCTCTTCGAGGCCCTTGAAGTCCTTGTACTTCTGGACCACCTGGTGAATCATATACATGATCCACGTGCCGATGGGCTCCACGAGCACCTGTGCTCCCTCGCGCTGCAGGAAGTTGAACATGTTGAAATTGCCGTCGCCTTCGGTCGTCTGCGCCCAGAATTCGCCGGTGATCTTGACGATAGGCTTCACGCGCAGGCGGTCGATTTCGATTTCGTTGAAAGCGTCGCGGCAGCGGTGCAGCGCCGGGATGTAATCGTCGCCCTTCAACTGGTTGACGAACTTGCCGATGTATTCCGCGGTATCCTTGAAGCCGCCCAGATACTTGGTCAGGCTATCGCCCAATTGCCAGGGCTGCTTCTTGCGGAAGACCTCGTGCATGTAGTCCATGCACTCGTCGAGTTTCTGGTCGGTCTCGCCGGCATTGACTTCGTACGGGCGAACCGCGTAGGCGACTTCGTTCAGCACGTCGCCGCAATTCAGCGCGTTGAGGATGCCCAGGAAGAAGTCCAGGTTCATCTCCAGGCCAGCCTCGGCGTCGGACTGGCTCAGGCCGCCGGACTGCTGGAACAGCAGCACGCGGAAGCCATCGAAACCCGCGTTGCGCAACGCCAAGCGATACTCGGCTTCGTACATGCCGAAGCGGCACGGTCCGCATGCGCCCGCGGTGAAGAAGACGTAGCGGTCGATGATTTCCTGTTTGGTCAGCCCTTGTTCTTCGAGGCTTTGGAGGTATTGCACCAGATTGCCGACAGTGAAGTAAGTCGGGTTGCACTGGCCGTTGTTGCCGTATTCCTTGCCGGTTTGAAACGCGCGTACGTTGGGCGTGGGCACGGCTTCAGCGATGTAGCCGAGACCTTCGAGCGCGCCATGCACCAGCTTTTCGTGTTTCCAGGTGAGGCCGCCGAACAGCAGGGTAGTCCGGCTGCGTTGTTCCTTGGTGAACGGGTGCTCCACCGGCTTCTTGAACTGATGCACTTCGCGCTTCACTACGCCGGCTTCACGTTCCAGGCGCGCGCGCTCTTCAGCGAGGCGTTTTTGGATGACGTCTTCGATGCCGGCATTGATCTGGACGAGTCCGGCAGGAGGTGCGGGTTTCGGCTCAAACGGCTGAGTGCTCATAGTACTCCTCTGAGTTCGGGAAGGTTTAGATACACCCCTCCCGATTAACCGCATCTTCGCCTGTTAAGCCATTGGAAATAAAGAGGGCTGCATCGAATGGCGGGTTTTTTGACAGGAATGGTGCGTATGGGGGGTGAGCGGGAGGTGCGATATGGTACGGCTGACGCGTACCGGATTATTGGCGGCCGGTTAGGAGCGATAGAAGGTAGTCCTGGGCGATCCCTCGTCCCGAATCGCATGCCAGACTTGGAAGGCTGAGTCGGCCTGCTCGATCATACGCAGCACCTCGGTTCGGGACCATTTCCTGAAGGAATCGTAATCTGCGATGTGACGAGCCTCCTGGAGGCTGGCAAAGGAAGCAGCAGCTTTCTTCAGGTCCCCTACGATCTGCTTGTCTTGGCCGGGAAACTTAGAATGAACAATGCGGTCGACACTGCCCGCCGCAGGCTCGCTTGTCTAGGTTTTGTCCTTTCCCGGCGAGCCAGATGATATGCCTGCTCAAGCAAGTCCTCGGCAAAGGCCATGGCTTACGACCAAGCTGGCTCTTTAAGCTCCGCTGGTTCGGAGACGCTTCGAAAGTTGAAATACACCCAGATGCCCAGTTCATCTTCAGCCTCTTGGACAATTCAGACTCTACGCTCTCGGCGACCTGCCGCAGCTTCTCTTCGCGGCTCGCATCGTCGGACAGAACGATTCGAAAAAAAATGGCTTCCTTATCGGTTGAATCCAAAGCTATTTCGTATCGAATCCGAACAACGTCAGGCGACAGCTTACGTGCCACAGCTTTGACGCGACGGGCCAGATCGGCCTCATTCAGCACGACGCGGGTAATAATCATGACGCTGATTCCCCTCCTTGAAAATAGCGCATCGTGCGGCCGCGGGATTGCTTGCGGCGCCACTTTCAAATACGTTAGCCTCTCCTTTAATGGCCACGCAGACCGCGGATGTCGCCATCGTCGGAGCGGGTATTTTGGGCCTCGCGCACGCCTTTGCATTGGCCCGCCGGGGACGATCGGTAGTAGTCTTCGAGCGCAACCCGCAGGCGGCGGGCGCGTCCGTACGCAACTTCGGCATGATCTGGCCGATCGGGCAGCCGGCCGGCCGCATGCACGCGATGGCTCTTCGCAGCCGTGATTTGTGGGTGGAAGTCCTGGAGACGGCCCGGCTGCCTTACTTTCCGACTGGTTCGCTGCATGTGGTTTACCAAGCGGATGAATCCGCGGTTGGGCAAGAGTTTTGCGAGGTGGCACCCAAGCTGGGTTACGCTTGCGAGTGGCTCAACGCTTCGGAGGTGCTGGAGCGGAGCGAGGCGGTTCGGCCCGCGGGGCTGCTCGGCGCAATTTGGAGTCCCACGGAAGTTACGGTCGACCCGCGCGTGACGCTGGCGCAGCTACCCGCTTTCCTGGCTGAACGATTCGGCGTACAGTTCCGCTGGAGTACGGCCGCCACCGCCGCGGATCTCTCCGCGTTCGACGCCGCGATCGTATGTACCGGCCACGACTTCCTAACCCTGTATCCGGAAATGTTCCGGGGCAGCGGCATTACCCGCTGCAAGCTCCAGATGATGCGCACCTGCCCGCAGCCGGATTGGTGGCAGCTCGGTCCGGCCCTGGCTGCGGGACTTACGTTACGTTTCTATGAATCGTTCCAGGTGTGCCGGACGCTGCCGGCGCTGCGGGAGCGCATTGCCGCGGAAACGCCGGAGTACGATCGCTGGGGCATTCACGTGCTCGTTTCGCAGACCGCCGCGGGCGAGTTGACCATTGGCGATTCGCACGAATATGGGGAGGCCGTGGATCCGTTCGACCGCGCCGAAATCGACGATCTCATTTTGCGTTACGCGCGCGGCTTTTTGCAGGCGCCTACGCTCGATATCGCGCAGCGCTGGCATGGGGTTTATGCGAAGCATCCGAGCCAGCCATTCGTTTCGCTCTCGCCGGGTCCGCACGCGCGCGTGGTCACGGCGACTGGCGGTTCGGGAATGACGCTATCGTTTGGGCTCGCCGAGGAGACCGTGAAAGAGATGGGATTCTGATGGGCCGCGTCACCGCGGTGATTCTCGATTGGGCCGGCACCACCGTGGACCATGGCAGCCTCGCGCCGGTGCGCACGCTGCAGAAGCTGTTTGCCTGGCGCGGCATGACGGTCACCGAAGAAGAGGCTCGCCGCGACATGGGCATCCACAAGAAGGACCATATCCGGGCGTTGCTGGGCGCGACGACCGGCCAGCCGCCGGACGAAGCGGCGGTTGAAGATTTATTCGCCGCGTTCATCCCCATGCAGATGAAGTGCCTGGCCGCCTACTCCGCCGTGATTCCCGGTGTGGCTGCAACGGTCGACAAGCTGCGTGCGCGCAGTGTCAAAATCGGCAGCACCACGGGATATACTCGGCCGATGCTCAACCTGCTGCTTGCTACAGCGGCCTCCCAGGGCTACCAACCGGATTGTGCCCTCTGCCCCGACGACACCGGCGCGGGCCGCCCCTGGCCCTGGATGTGCTACCTTAACGCGATCCGCTTGGGGACCTACCCGATGCGCACCATGGTCAAGATTGGCGATACGGTCAGCGACATCGAAGAAGGATCGAATGCCGGCATGTGGACCATTGGGATCGCGCGTACTGGAAACATGATCGGGCTTACTGCGGAGGGATTCGCGGCGCTTCCGGCCACCGAACAGGCCGTGCGCCTGGATACCGCCCACCGCAAGTTGAGCGGGGCTGGCGCGCACTACGTCGCGGACGCCGTCGCCGATTGCATCCCGCTGGTGGACGCGATTGAAGAGCGTCTGGAGAAGGGCGAGCGGCCGTGAACCGCGGGAATCGCCGGCTGGCCGGGTGGCAAGGGCTTACCATCGCCCTGCTCTTCATCGGCTATGCCGGCTACTATTTGTGCCGCTCGGATTTTTCGGTCAGCCTGCCGCTCATCATCGACGAGTTGGCGGCGCACGGCATGTCTCCGGCACAGGCTAAGATCCGCCTCGGCGCAGTTAGTTCTATCGCCGTACTGGCTTATGCGATCGGCAAGTTCTTCTTGGCGGGCATCGCCGATTTCCTGGGTGGGAAGCGGAATTTCCTGACCGGCATGGGCGGGTCGATTCTGTTCACCCTGCTGTTTTCGTTGGGGGGTGGACTGCCGGTCTTCACGCTGGCATGGATCGGCAACCGACTGGTGCAATCCACGGAATGGGCGGGGATGCTGAAGATCGCATCGCGATGGTTTTCTTACTCCTCGTATGGCGCGGCCATGGGGGCCATCAGCCTGAGTTACCTGTTTGGCGACGCCGCAGCGCGTCAGTTCATGGGCTTTCTGATCGGCCACGGGTTTGGGTGGCGCGGGGTTTTTCAAGTGGCGGCGGGCACGCTGTCCGTCATCTTCATTGCGAATCTGCTGCTGCTGAAAGAATCGCGCGCGCAGATGGGCATGGCGGAGCCGGAGGTGAATCCGTTGAACCTGTTTGGCGTAGAAGGCAGCGATCCGAAGCCGTCGAGCCTGCGCGACTTGCTGGCGCCCCTGTTTCGCAGTTCGGCTTTTTGGATCGTGTGCGCGCTGTCGCTGGGGACGACGCTGGTACGCGAGACTTTCAATACTTGGACGCCCACTTACTTCAACCAGATGGTGGGATATAGTAAAGCGGAGGCGGCCGGAATGAGCGCGGTTTTCCCGCTGTTCGGCGGCGTGGCGGTGCTGCTCACGGGTTTTTGGAGCGATCGGCTGGGCCGCACGGGGCGCTCGGCGATCATGTTCTGCAGCCTGCTGCTGTGCTCCGGTGCGCTGTTCGCGCTGGGATCTTTGCGCGCGGGCGGCGGGCACGCACTGCCGGCAGTTTTGGTGGGCGCGGTCGGCTTTCTGGTCATTGGGCCGTACGCTTACCTGGCGGGCGCCATCGCGCTGGATTTCGGCGGCAAGCATGGCAGCGCGACATCGTCGGGTATTATCGATGGCGTCGGATATCTTGGCGGAGTCCTGGCTGGCGGCAGCATGGCGCGCATTTCGGTGAGCTTCGGCTGGTCGGGCGCGTTTCTGGCGCTGGCCGGCACGGCCCTGCTGTCGAGCGCGGCGGCCGGGTTCTTTTTGGTCAG
>DATNMW010000058.1:0-28104 GCA_035602155.1 Bryobacteraceae bacterium
CGCACGCTGGTCCGCGTGTTGGATCTAAGCCGTCTACGCCCGGTCTACAAGTGGGCCTACGAACAGGCGTTACCTGAGTTCCTCGACTTCGGATCCCCGGCCTCCGATAGAGCGCTCGGCGATTGGCTTAAGCGGCGGCTCGCGAGCGGGGGCAGGGCGTTTGTTCCTGCGCTCTTGGAAGCGATGGATCACAGGCGCCATGACTATCCATACGAGCCGGCATGGGTCGCATGGTGGCAGGAATTCAAACCGTTCCTAAACCGGCCCGCCGAGCGTTGGTTGCAGTTGCTCGGACTGGAAAATCGGCATAGTAACGAGCTGCCGCACTGGCTCGTGCTCCTCAAGTACCGGCTCCGCGATATCCGAACGCTCGTGCGCCCTACCCAGTTGGATGGCGGCTGGTACCGATTTCATTTCCCGTCGCCTGTCGCGTCTCCTCTACAGGACGACCCACGTCTGCGAAGAGGTCATCCCATGGATCTGGCTGCTCCGCCGCCCAGGCGAAAGCTCCTGTCCGAGTTCATCCACCAGCAGATACGTCACACGGACCACTGGACCGGGCATCTGAAGCGAACGCGCGCCGATGCGAGTGGTGCATTGCAAGAGCAGCGCCATGCGCAATACCGTCGGCTCCAAAATTCGTATTCAGAGCTTCGGGCTGGCGGTTGGATCGAGGAGTGCTTATAGACTGGGTCGCGGCGCTTTGTTATCATAAGGTTAGAGAGCCACAGGTAGAGCATGACTAACAGCAAGCGATACCCCGAGACCGTGACAGGCCAAATCAGCCGTCTGCTCGACGACTGGCTAAGCCGGAAGCTATGGCAGCCGATCGAGTTGATCCGGCTATTGGTGGGAGATGATCTGCCCGCGGTTGGCCCCGCCGAAGAGCCATATGTCTGGATTCTTCGCGGGATCGGCACGGGGGCAGACGGAGCGCACCGGGAAGCCGCGCTTGCGGCGCGGATCGGTGAATTCATCGACCAGAAGCCCGAAGCTGATTTGCCCGGACCACGGCCGGAGAAGATGCTCTACAACCTGCTGTCGCTTTGTGCGGGGATCAACAAGCCGGACGAGCTCGCCGCAGAACTGCTGCGAATGCTTAGACGCAAGAAGTTGAGCGGAGAGTGGGATGGAATGCCGCTGCGCTCCGAACTGCGGGCGGCAATCGCCTCGAATCAAGCGGACAAGAGCCTGGAGCCGGTATGGCTGTGGATGGCCAAGGGTACGCCACACGATTTCCTCGGAGGCACCCCCTTCCAAGGTTTTGATGGGATTCTTCTGATGCCCTTGCCGGACAGTGAGGACCCTCCCCTCGATTCCATTGGTGAGGCGCTTGGCGCCATTGCTCGATCCTTGGACAAGGTTCCCGGAAAGCAGCGCATCTTTGGGTCCCTGATCGATAGGGCCAGCCGCGCCTATTCAGGACCACTCCTTATTTATCACCTCGCCTCTAAACCATTTTACGACTCATGGCCGACGTGGGCGCGCAAGATTCTGGCGCGCCGAGTACCCGAAGAGGACGGCCTCCAGGAGTTCATTAAGGAAGCTGGCGTAGAGTATGACCGGGGGATTGGTAGTCCCGGAGTCTTTGCAAATCATGTCGCGACGCAGGTACATCTAGCGCTTCGGAACCGTGACCGCCGCGCAGCGACCGTGTTGCTGAAGATTCGGCGGGACAGATTGCGGCAGCTTGGCCTAACCACTGGAGAGGGATCGGGACTGGGTCTGTGGATTGTGGAACACATTGAGGCACACAACGGGGAACTGCGCGTACTCCCTACGGCGGCCGCAAACCTCACCGAAGTCAAAGCTTCTGTTCCCGGCCGCAAAACTATGAAGGACTCGATTGAAATTCTAAGTGTGGAAGACGATCCGCTTGGAGCGGAATGGATTCGTCAGGCGGTCGAGAGCCGGATTCCCGGAGCAAAGGTCAACCAGATCAATACCGAATCCGAATTCTTAACTAGTCTTCCAGAGATCGCCGCTCGCCCCCCATCGCTCATCCTAATGGACGAAATGCTCCGTTGGGCGGACCCGAGTCCCCATGTCCCGGAGCGCCCGGCGGACGTAAGGGCAGGCGGAATTAGCAGGGCTGGTCTTCGCTGCTGCGTCCGGCTTGCCGCCAAACCGGAAACCAGTGCTATACCCGTGATTCTATACACGGTTTTGCAGAACAGCGAGATCCACGTGGCCTGAGTTATCCGCCTGTCGTCAACTTGCGGATGGTCTTCAGGAGCTTCGCGGGGTTAGGGACTTCAAGGGGAGATGGTCCCGCTCGCAAATGGTCTGAACCACGCCTCTCATGCTTTCCTTTGCGGAGCCAACCTTGTTCCGTATGGTTTGTAGAGCGACGGCACCCAACACTGCTAGCCCCTTGACACGGGAGACCTCGTGATCATTGAACGGTTTCAGTACATTGCGATAGACGTTCACCGCCCCTTTCTGTCCGTCCATGAAGCTGATTGGAATCGTACAGAAAGTCCGGGCGCCGGTGCGCTCAAAGAACCGATCCGTTGCGTCAACTCTTGGGTGATTTAGGACGTCTGGAACGCAGTCCGGTCGTCGAGCGATGATCCCGTCTCCTGTAACCGAATTCAAGCCGAGACTGTGCGAGGCCCAGAGTCTGTCATCCTTCAGCCACTGATGAGCGAGCACAAACAATCGCCCTTCGGGAGGTTGCGCCGTCAGATCCGATCCGGGCGCCAATCGCCACAACAGGCAAGCATCGGCCTTGCATGATTGCGCGATGCTCCGCAGCATCTCGCAAAGGCCGCCCAACTTTTCTTGGCGAAGAGCAGTCGAGACTAGATCGGTGATGTGCGCGCTAGACGGGCCGCGAGCCGCCCGTTCATCCTTCATATGCCAATTATAGGCCGGGACGGCGACTACAAATCCTTCAGGCTCTCGTCGAACCCTTCCCCGCCTCTACGGCCTTGTGCTTTCCGTGGCTTTTTGAATGGCGCTCACGTCCGCAAGATCTTGCGGACGGCCCGAAGCAAGCTTGGCGGCGATCAGATCGTCTTTGGAAATAAAAAAGGCTTTAAGGCCGCCCGCGTCCAGTGCGCCTTCAATCCGGCGTCCCCATGCACCCTCAAAATCAACGCCCGGAAGGTCGGGGAGAATATCGAAGCCGCGCGGATCGCGTCCAAAACGAAAGAAGCTGCCGCGGTCTGCAAATTCCTCCGGGCGGATGCCTTCAAGCCTGGCGCCGAACTCGGCAAGCGCCGCGTAGGTTGCTTGCGCGTTTGCCAGGTCTGCTTTTATGAAAAAATCGATGTCCTTGGTAAAACGCGGCTGCGCGTGAAAGATGACGGCGTAACCGCCAACAATCAGGTATCTAACGCCATGGGCATGGAAGGCGGACAAAAGGTCTTTGTAGTCTTGGTACATCCGGCTCCATCTCCCAGCCTTTGAGTGCGTAGGCGGTGTAGATCATTTCCTCGACGGCGTCCATCCGTTCATGCACAGGCCGGCTCTGCCAGTACCGGTATTCGTCGGCCTTCATTTCATCGAGGCTGGTGTATTTACGGATGGTCTTGTCCATGCGATTCGCGGCACGGCCTAATTGGCCTCGGCCCTTCATCCAGTATACCGGTACGCGGCTACTCGGGCACCCCGCCGGAAGCCTGTTCTACCACAGAAAACACGGGCTGGGTAGGGGGCAGAAGAATCGGAGTTTTTGTATCAGCGGCACTTGAATTCGGTGGGCATGATCGGCGGGCGCGCCACCGAGGACGACGGCGTGGTTTTCTTCGACCTGAGGGGCTACGACCAGGAGGGCTACAACAAGTTCATCCCGTACTACCTGTTCCCGAATCGCACCTATAGTCTCGACCCGGAGGAGGAGACCAAATTTATCGTACATCTCGATGGAGACCGGCCCCATGGTGCGCTTGATGCGGGTGCCCCTGAATGCCCACGTCATAACGATTGCCGGCTTCGCCTTGGAAGTTCGGGTTCAGCTTCTTGCCCAGGAAAGTGGAGATGTGTTGGCCTGCATCATCAGACGACATCGGTGGCGTACTCGGCCTAATCAGCGGAAGTGTCCTGTCAAAAGGTTACAGGGCCTCTGAAATTATTTTGGCCCGTAATCCGGAAATCGGACGAATTCGCACAATCCCAGTTGACAAATCCAAAGCCACGTCGCATACTGCACGGAAGGCCGTGAGGCGTTGCGAAGGCGCGTTGAGAGACACTCGCCTGCAAGATCCCGAAATCCGGAGTGCACCCACGGACGGATTATGGGAACGCGTATCCGGAACTTCAAAGGCGCTGCCTTTACATAGCTTTAGCGTACTTGAACCATATGGTTGACGAATTGCTATAGCACACGCTTTTCCGTTGTCCACAAAAAAATTTGCTAGGAGGGGGATACATGCAGTTCCATCAGAAGTTGGCTTGCGGCTTGGGGAATCGATTGAACGCCAGGCAGAGAGCCGCAGTAGCGATGCTGGCAGCATTGTTTTTGTGTGTGCTGTCCTCGGCGGTCGCGCAAACGATCACGACAGGTGAAATCACGGGTACGATAACCGATCCGTCCGGCGCCCTCATTGCCGGTGCGACGGTGACGCTAACCAGTCCCGGTACGGGCGCCGTTCGAACGGATACCGCGGATGCTTCCGGCGTCTACCGGTTTCCATTGCTTCAGCCGGGCGATTACGTTCTCAAGATCGTCTCGGCCGGGTTTCAGACCAGCGAAGTCAAGACCGTCGTTACATTGGGCGCGACCAGCAGAGTAGACGCCAAGCTCGCCGTCGCGACTTCCAATGCCACCATCGAGATCAACGCCGAGGCGACTACAATCCAAACGGAGAACGCGGATATTCAGACCACGTTCGACACCAAGCAGATCGAGATGCTGCCCAACCCCGGCAACGATCTCACCTACTACGCGCAGCTTTCGCCGGGCGCGGTGATGAACACGGGCGGCGGGTACGGGAATCTATCGGTCTTCGGGCTGCCCGGAACTTCCAATCTTTTCACGCTGAACGGGCAAAACGACAACGATCCGTTCCTGAACCTGAACAACAGCGGCGCGACCAACCTGCTGCTGGGTTCCAACGAGATGGCTGAAGTGTCGGTGACCACCAACGGTTACAGCGGCCAGTATGGCCAGTTGGCGGGGGCTCAGGTCAACTACGTGACTAAGAGCGGCACCAACGAGTTCCATGGAAACGCGAACTACTACTGGAATGGGCGTGTGATGAACGCCAACGATTGGTTCAACAACGCCACCGGGGAGCCGCGGGCGTTCGACAATGTCAACCAATACTCCGCGTCTTTGGGCGGTCCGATCTGGAAGAACCACACGTTCTTTTTCTCCGACTACGAAGGGCTTCGCGCCTTGATTCCCCTCAGTGGAACGGACGTGCGGCTTCCTTCGGCGGCGTTCCAGTCCGCCACGCTGGCCAATCTTACGACGGATGGCAACGGGAACGAGATCCCGTTCTACACGCAGGCGTTTAAGGCGTGGAATTCGGCTATCGGAGCGGCCCGCGCCACCCCCGTGCCCAGCAGTTCATCCGACCTGCAGGGGCCCGGCTGCGGCGATTTAACCGTTCTCTCGCCCGGCACGGCGTGCGCCACCCAGTACTTCATCACGCCCACGAACTTCGCGCCGGAGTGGTTGTGGACGCTTCGCGTCGATCAGAACGTCAGCGACAAGGATCGCATTTACGGCCGCTTCCAGATCGATCACGGAACACAGCCCACCGCCACCAGCGCCCTAAGCCCATTGTTCAGCGCAACCTCCTTCCAGCCGGAGAACCAACAGCAGATCAGTTGGACCCACGTCTTCGGCCCGAACGCGACCAACTCATTCACCGGATCGCACCTCTACTACGCCGCCGCCTTTTCCTATGCCAACGTTTCGGCAACCAATGCCTTCTTCGCTCCGGAGCTTGCTCTCAACGACGGATCGTTCGCTACGCTGAACTCGCTCGAGCCGGGTTTCCCACAGGGCCGCGACGTGCAGCAAGGCCAGATCGCCGACGACTTCTCATTGACAAAGGGGAGGCAAACCATCAAGATCGGCGGCAATTGGCACCGGGACTGGGTCTATGACTTTGACTTCGAGGAAAACAATCAAGGGGCGATCGCCTTTGGCTCCATCGACGATTTCTACGCCGGGACGATCGGGCAGGCCGGCAGCTTCTCACAAGCCTTCCCCGCGAAACCCGGTGAGAACATCGGCGTCTATCAGTTGGGAATCTATGCCGAAGACGATATCAAGCTCAACAAGAACCTGACGGTGAACGTAGCGTTGCGCGCCGATCACAATTCGAACCCGACTTGCCAAGGCAGCTGCTTCGAAACGACGACCTCTTCGTTCACCACTCTCGACCACGATCCAACCATCCCGTACAATCAGGCCATCCAGACCGGCCGCTCGCAAGCTTACTACAAAACCGATGCGATCGTTTGGGGGCCGCGCGCGGGTGTCGCCTGGTCGGTGACCCCTAAGACGGTGCTTCGCGCCGGAGCGGGTGTCTTCGTCGACTCGTTCCCAGCCGTGGTCGTCGACGGCTTTGTGGAGAACCCTCCCAACTACAACGGTATCGGCCTGCCGGGATCGCTTTATGCGAGCAGCCCAGCCGCCCCGGGCGTTGCCGGAAGCGTTTTCGGCATAGCCAGTTCGACCGCTGCCTCCCTGATCTCGGGCTTCAACTCCGGGGGAACGCTGGCCTCGCTCTCGGCTGCCAACCCCACGTTCGCCCCCCCCAACCTGACTACGATGGACCCCATCGTCCATCAGCCCCGCTATTACGAGTGGAACATCGAACTGCAACAGGATGTCGGCTGGCACACCGTGCTCAGTGCGAATTACGTCGGCAACCACGGGGTGAAGGAGCCGATCGACAACTACGCCCTGAACGCATTCTGTCCGGGTGGCTGCGGGCCCGCATTGCCCATCCTGTCGGGGCCGGTGGCGCCGGATCAACGGTTCGGGTACGTCCAGGAGTATCAAAGCGCCGGAGTCTCGCGCTACAACGGCTTGGTGCTCTCGATCAAGCACTCCTTGACCAACCACCTCGCTTTTGGCTTCAACTTTACCTATAGCCATGCCATGGACGATGTTTCCAACGGTGGACTTCTGCCGTTCGCCTACAACGCCACCCAACTCAGCATCTTGCAGCCGGAGGATCCGTACAACATCCGCGCCTACAACTACGGGAATGCCGATTATGACATTCGCAAATACGCCTCGGCCAATTTTGTGATCGACGATCTTCTGCGCGCCCTGCACTTCACGAGAGGATCCAACGCGATTTTCGGCGGCTGGACTATCTCCGGCACGGTGCTGGACCACACCGGCTTCCCGTTCAGCGTAACCCAGAACGACGCCCTGATCGCAAATTACAACGCCACCATATTCGCTCAACCTACCACCGCGGGCTGGTCCTCGTGCGGGTCTGGCGCCGTGTTTACGAACAACACGCCGTGCCTGTCACCCAACAACTTCGCGCCCACCATGAGCACTTCCGGCGTATTCAACTCATTCGCTACGCAGAACCGGAACCAGTATCGCGGGCCCGGCTTCTTTGACACCGATCTGAGTGTTTCCAAGCAGATTCCGATTGGTGAACGGATGCATCTGGGTATTGGCGCGCAGTTCTTCAACCTCTTCAATCACCCCAACTTCGGCCAGCCATTCAGCAACATCGACGATGGGGGGCTTTTCGGAGGAATCTATACCATGGTGAATGAGCCGACATCCATTCTGGGCTCTTTCCTCGGCGGCGACGCGTCTCCGCGGTTGATCCAATTGCACGGCACGCTCAGGTTCTGACTTTCGTCCGGACCCGACTTTAGTAATCTTGAGGGGAGCCGAGAGGCTCCCCTTTTTCTTTGCCTAATACTTCCGCCATGTCATTCGGGTTAAAATGACCGCTTCAATGAGCGGATTGCGCTTCGAATGCCAGGCAGGCTGCACGGCCTGTTGCCAACGCAAGGGATTCGTTTATCTGACCGAGGACGATATCGCGCGCGCCGCTAAGTTCCTGGGAACCACAGCCGCGCTGTTCGAAAAGCGCTACATCTACCGGACGAAGAACCTGCGCCGCCTGCGCATACCGCGCGGGGGGCAATGCCGGTTCCTGCGGGCTGACGGGTGCTCGATTCATCCGGCAAAGCCCACGCAGTGCCGCATCTTTCCATTCTGGCCGGAGTTGACGGAAAGCGCCCGCCAGTGGCGCCAGACCGCGGCTTGGTGTCCGGGTATCGGCAAGGGCGAACTGGTGCGCATCGAAACCGTGCGCACGCTGGCGCAGGAGATGCGCGCGGCGTATCCGTCGATGTATCCGTAGCACGCTTGGAGATATTGCATGGCGAAGAACTTCAAAGAACTGTCCGAGCGGGAGATCCTGGCGCTGGCTGTTTCGCTGGAGGAGGAAGACGGCCGGATTTACGGTGACTTCGTGGACGGTTTGCGCGAGAGCTATCCTGCCACCGCGAAGATGTTTGAGGAGATGCAGGCGGAGGAAAACGGACACCGCCGCTCCCTGATCGACCTGTACCGCCAGCGTTTTGGGGAACATATGCCGCTGATCCGACGGCAGGACGTGAAAGGGTTCGCCACGCGGCGGCCGGTATGGCTGGTGCGCCCTCTGGGCATCAACGCAGTGCGCAAACAAGCCGAGCTCATGGAACTGGAAACCCGCCAGTTCTATGAGAAAGCCCAGCAAAAGGTGACCGATGCATCCCTCCGCAGATTGCTCGGCGACCTGGCGGAGATCGAGCGGCAGCACCAGGCGGCTGCGGCGTCGCTGGAGCAGAACCTGACCACCAGCTCACGGGAGCAGGAAGACGTCGCCAGCCGGCGTCTGTTCGTGTTGCAGATCGTGCAGCCCGGATTGGCCGGCCTGATGGATGGCTCCGTATCGACGCTGGCTCCGCTATTCGCGGCGGCCTTCGCCACGCACACCAGCCACGACGCATTTCTGGTCGGCCTGGCCGCTTCGGTGGGCGCGGGCATCTCCATGGGTTTCGCCGAAGCGCTCTCCGACGACGGATCGCTGACCGGCCGCGGACACCCTTGGGTGCGCGGCCTGGTTTGCGGATTGATGACCACCGCCGGCGGCATCGGGCATACGCTGCCGTTTCTGTTGCCCAACTTCCACATTGCGTTTACGGCTGCGGTGATCGTGGTGGCGGTCGAGTTGGCGTCAATCAGCTATATCCGGCATCGTTATATGGACAGCCCCCTGCTGGCGGCCACACTGCAAGTAGTGCTGGGGGGCGTGCTTGTGTTTCTGGCGGGTGTGCTGATCGGTAGCAGCTAAGAAGAGCAGAAGACAGGAGTCAGAAGTCGGAATACGGAATCGCCCACGGGGGGCTGTTATTCTGCCTTCTGACTTCTGCTTCCTGACTTCTCCTCCTGCATCTCCAACTGGTCTCCCGCCTGGGTGCCGCTGGCTGCCGCCGCGCCGGCCGGCAATTCCAGGATGGAGTGCGCCGATAGGCAGGCGGACACCCTCCACGGGACCATGCGGTGGCGGACTTTACGCACCCTGTTGTTCCGGTCCAGGTAGACCAAGTCGATGGCAAACTTCATGAAGAAGCTGTGCACGGATTCGCACGGTACAATCCACAGGCCCTGGCCGGGATCCAGGCGATCGTGCTTGAGCAGGCCCGTGCGGCGCTTGTCGCTGGTATCGGCGAGTTCGGCCGCGTCGGCTAAAATAGTGTTGCGAGTTTGGTTGCGAACGACGATTTTCAAGCCCCCCTTATAGCATGAAATCGCGCTTCTTAACGGGATAAGCTGAAAGCAGTGCTACTGTTAACCGGCCCGGCCGGGTCGGGCAAGACCTCCCGTGTTCTCGATTGGTTCCGCGATGCCCTGCGGCGGCGGGATTCCGGCGTGCGGCTGCTCACTCCCACTGCCACCATGACGCGGCACCTGCAAAACCAGGTGGCGCGCGAGGGGTTCGTTTTCCGGCCCGGACTGATCCAAACGCTATCGCGATTTGTGGATTCGTTTGCCGCGGACATGCCGCAGGTGTCCGAACCGCTGCTCTTTCTGATCGTCGAGGCGGCCGCCGAACGGGTTAATCGGCCCGAGTTTGCACGGGTGGTCCGGCTGCCTGGATTCTGCGCGGCACTGGCGCGCGCCATGGAGGAGTTTTCGTCGGCCGGATGCAATGCGCAACGGCTGGCGGACAGTTTGTCATGCAGGGCCGGCCTGGCGCCGCTGGGCGAGGCGTTTCTGGCGGTCTACCGCGAAGTGGACGAGGAAGTCCGACGCCGCGGATTGGCGACGCGGTCGCAGCGGCTGGCGCACGCCGCGGAACAAATCGCGCGCGAGGGACTGCCCGCGACACACACCATCCGGATGGATGGATTCTACGCGCTGCCCGATCCGGAGTTGGCCGTCATTGAGGCAATGTGCCGCCATGCGGACGTGACCCTGACACTGCCCGCCACCGCCTTCACTGAACCCACGCGCGAACGTTTACTGGCGATGGGATTCATGGAGGAGGTGTGTACGTGGGAGCGGGCGCAACCGCGCACGGAGCTTTGCGAGGCGCCTTCGATCGAGCGCGAGGCGGACGAAATTGCGCGGCGCATCCTGGAGCAGGCCGCCGCGGGACGGCCGTTCCGCGATATGGGAGTGATCGTGCGGATCCCGGAGATTTACGAGCCGATCCTGCGCGCGACGCTGGATCGCTTCGGCATTCCCGCGCGATTTTATTTTGATGCCGAAATGTCGAAGCATGCGGTGGTCCGCTATCTGGCGGGTATTGTAGATGCGATGCTTGGCGGATGGGATCACGCGGAAACTCTGGCGGCCATCCGGCTGGCTCCGGGCATCGCGTGCGATAAATTCGATTTCGCGGTGCGTGAACGAATTCCGGGCCACGGGTTGGGCGCGCTGCGGGACTTGGCCGTGGGGGCGGAGCCGGAGGTCTTGGGATTGCTTCAATCGATCGAGAGACTGGAAGCATGGCTGGCGCTTTCGGTCGCCCCGCTTGAGTGGGCATCGCGGCTGAAAGGTTTGCGGGAATTGTTCGCGCCGCGGCAACCGGAACCCGGCAGTTACGAAAACGCGGCGATCGCGCGCGGGCAGGCAACGGTACTGGGACTCTTCGATGGCGCCATGAACGAGGCGGCGGAGATGCTGGGCGGGAGTCCCGTTGGACTGGGCGAGTTTTGGCGCGCGGCGAAATCGGTCTTGCGGCTCACACCGCTGCGCGTCGACGACGGACGCCGCAATGTGGTGCACGTGCTGGGCGCGCACGAGGCGCGGCAGTGGCGTTTGCCCGTGGTTTTCGTTTGCGGATTGGTGGAGAAGGGATTCCCAAAGTTCCACCCCCAGTTTCCGTTCTTTCCGGAGGCGGCGCGCGCGCAGTTGAGGCGGGCGGGTGTGCGGCTGCGGACGGCGGCGGATTTCGACGCTGAAGAACGCTTTCTGTTCGATTCGGCCGTGACGCGCGCCACGGAATTGCTGACGCTCAGCTATCCGCAGTGCAATGCGCGCGGACAGCAGAATCTGCGGTCGCTATATCTAGACAGCGTGATGGCGGCGCCGAGCGAGTGGAAACCCGTACTGCCGCAGCCGGGAAGACCGGACTGGATAGCGCGTCCGCCTGCAGTCATCTCCAACCCCAGCCTGCTGGAGCACCTGGCGCAACGGCACAAGTCGTTCGGCCCGAGATCGCTCGAAACGTATTTGCAGTGTCCGTTTCAGTTCTTTGGCCGTTACACGCTGCATCTGCAAGCAGCGCCGGCGAGACCAGAAAAGCGGCTGGACTTCCTTACGCAAGGCATCATCGTGCATGCCGTGCTGGCGGAACTTCATAGTAATCCGCGGCCGCTGGACGAAGTCTGCGACGCGGTGTTTGCACGCATCTGCGATGAGCGGCACGTACCTTCGGGTTATGGCACGGAAGCTTGCCGCCAGCGCATGTTGGGCGATTTGCGCGCGCTGGTGGAGGACCCCGGTTGGACGCAAGGCAACGAAATCCGCACGGAGCGGAAATTCCGTTACAAGCTGGGCTCGGATGTGGAAATCAGCGGGCGCATCGACCGCATCGACATTGCCCCGGACGGCGGGGCGTACGTGATCGACTACAAATACAGCGGCGCGCAGAACACCAAGAACCTGGCGACGAATGAGGATCTACTGCAGCCGCAACTCTACATGTTGGCGCTCGATCGCTGTTTCGGATTGCGTCCCGAAGGCATGTCGTATTGGGGTCTCAAGGGTGGCGTTAAACGAACGCCCCAGGTACTATTCGACCCAGCCCCGACGATCGAGACGACGCTTCGCATAGTGGACGAGGTGCGCACGGGCCGCATCGAGCCGCACCCGGCCGATCCGGATAAATGCAGGTTTTGCGAATTGCGCGACGTTTGCCGGTATACCGTCGCCGCGCCCGCGCTCGCTGAGGGAGCGTCGCAGTGGGATTGACGGACCGGCAGTTGGAAGCAGTCGCGGTCGAGGATACTTCACGGGACACTTGCGTGGTGGCGGGACCGGGCTCCGGCAAGACCACCGTGCTGGTCGAGCACTTCGAGCGTCTGGTCGAGAGCGGCGTGGACCCGCTGCGCATTCTGGCAATCACTTTCACCGACAAGGCCGCGGCCAATATGCGCGACCGGCTGGCGCGCGTGTTTCGCGACCGCGCGGAGATTCGCGGGAAGCTGGAGCGAGCTTACGTTTCGACGGTGCATGGCTTCTGCGCGCGCCTGCTGAAGGAGAACGCCGTTTTCGCGGGTCTCGATCCCGAATTTTATGTGATGGACGAGCGCGAATCCGCGCGTGAACAACGCCATGCCATCGACGAAGTGCTGGACGGCATGTTCGCGGAGCAGCCCGATCGCATGCGCGCGTTGATGCGCGGCCTTGCCGCCCACGATGTGGGAGATGAAGTGCTGGACGCGTATGACGCGATCCGCGCGGCGGGAGTCAAGATCGGCGACCTGCCGGGTTTCGCCGCGCCACCCTCGGTGGACATCGCGCCTGCGCTGGACGAGGTGCGAAACATGCGTCCGCCAAGTTGGAATTTCGATCAAGAGGCGCACCTGCAGGAAGCGCAGGATTGGGTGAATCGAATCGCCGCGGCCGTGCCGCTAGGACCGGAGCCAGGCTTGCGGGCGATGCGGTCGTTCACCTGCGAGTTACGGAAATTGAAGCACGGCCACCGCGCACGCGAACTGTTCAAGCTGCTCAAGGACGACCTGCTTCCCGAACTGGAGTACGCGCTCGTCACCGAATACTATGCCGCCGAGCGCGCCACCGTTTTCGAGCTGTTCGCGCGCTTCGACAGCGCGTACCGCCAGCGCAAGCGGCTATCCGGCGGGCTCGATTACGACGACCTGGAGGAATACGCCGTGCGGCTGTTGGAGGATCATCCGGAAGTCCAGCGGCCATTGCAAAACCAATTCGACAAGGTGCTGATGGACGAGTTCCAGGATACCAATGGACGGCAGGCCCGGCTGCTGGAATTGCTCCGTGCGCCGGGCCGCTTCTATGCCGTGGGAGATATTAACCAGTCGATCTACGGTTTCCGGCACGCCGAGCCGCAGGTGTTCCGCGACTATCGCGACGAGGTGGCGGGCGGCGGCGGGCGGCTGGTCGAAATGGTCGAGAATTTCCGCAGCCGTTCTGAAATTCTGCGCGCGGTGGAGAGGGTGGTTGCCGGCGCGGAAGGCGTCGAGGCGCGGCCGCTTGTGCCGGGCTTACCGTTTCCGGACAAGCCAGAGCCGTCGGTGGAGGTGCTGGCGGCAGCCACGCTGGAATTGGAAGCGGATTGCGTGGCCGCTCGAATCGCCGAGCTCGAAGGCAAATTGCAATTGCGCGATGCGGCGGCCCAATTCCGGGACTTCGCCGTGTTGGTGCGCAACTCCGAAGTCGTCCCGGAGTTTACGCGCGCCTTCGACCTTTTGGGTATTCCCTATTTGGTAAATCGCGGGAAGGGATTCTACGAGGCGCGCGAGGTAGTGGACCTGATGCATCTGCTGCGCGTGTTGGCGAATCCACGGGATGAAATCAGCATGGCGGCGGTGCTGCGGTCGCCATTCGTCCAGGCGTCGGACGAAGCTCTCCTAAGTCTGTCCGCACTGCGGAAGGGTGTCGAGACGAGTCTTAACGCGGACGACGCGGAGAAACTTGCGCGATTTCGCGAGCGGTTGGCGCGGTGGCGTGCAACGCGCGACTACACGCCAATCGACCAATTGCTGCTGCGCGCTATGGACGAGTGCGGCTATCCGTGTCCCACGGGGCTGCGCGGCGCGGCGAATATCGAAAAGTTTCTGGCCCAGGCGCGGGCGGCAAGCGCGCGGCAAACGCTCGCGGAATTCGTGGAAGAAATCCGGATTCTGCGGGAATCGAAACCGCGCGAGCCGGATGCGCCGCCGGAAGATTCGGCCAACGCCATGAAGATCATGACCGTGCATGCGGCCAAAGGGCTGGAGTTTCCGGTCGTGTTTCTGGCGGCGATGCACAAGGGTATCGATGCGAATCCTGGGACGGTCTCCTTCCTGCCCCGTATCGGTCTGGGCATGCAGTGGCGCCATCCCCTTGGCGGCCGAAACAAGAGCGATTCGTTCCGCCATGCCATTAACGAGGAGCTTAAGCAGCGCGAAAAGGAAGAGAGCAACCGGCTGCTGTACGTGGCCATGACCCGCGCCGAAGAGCACCTGGTGCTGTCGTTTTCGACGAATGGAAAGAAACCGCAGAACTGGGCAGCCGTGGTGGCTGAACGCTTGCCGGTGCGAACTGTAAGCGAATCCGCGCAACGGCCGGCGCCGCGCAAACGCAACCAGGATGCCGTCCCCGCGCAGTTCCTGGAGCGGCCGGTTCCGACTGAGCAGTACGACTCGCAAGCCAACGCGACATCCATCGCCATGTTTGCGGATTGCCCGCGCCGTTACTATCTTTCGCGCTACCTGGGATTCGAAGCCACGAAGCGCGACGCCGGAGCCGTGGAGGCCAGCTCCGATCTGAGCGCCAGCGAATTCGGCAAACAGGTGCACGCGCTGTTGGCTGGGGCGGCTACTCTTCAACAGGGGTCGCCGCCCGATCCCGAAGCGGCCAAACTGGCGGATCTTTTTCGCAAAAGCCCTCTCGGCCGGCGCGCGGCCGCCGCGGCTACCATCGAACGCGAATTCGATTTTCTGATGGAAGTGGAGAATCTGATCCTGCGCGGCCAGATCGACCTGTGGTTTGAGGAACACGGCAAAACCGTGCTGGTGGATTACAAGACCGATCGCGTCAACGCCGCGGATGCGCCGGCCCGCGCGGAGCAATACGCACTGCAGTTGAGATTGTACGCGCTGGCGCTGGAGAGGCTGAATGGCCGCGCGCCGGATGAGGCGTACGTATATTTCCTGCGGCCTAACGCCGCCATCCTTGTGGATCTGCGGCCTTCGCTATTCGACTCGCCCGAAGCCGCCGTGCGCGAATTCCGGGAGGCGCAGGAACGTCTGGATTTTCCTCTACACGAGGGTGAGCACTGCCGCGCTTGCCCGCATTTCAGCCGGCTGTGCCCGGCGCGGCTTGCGTTTGCCGCTCCCGCCTCTCCCACCCAGGCTTGAACAGCGGCAGGTAATTCTCCTGTTGGTAGGGATGTTTCAGGATCTCTTCGATGTTCAAATCGATGCCCAGCCCCGGCCGGCCGGACACGTCGATGTACCCGTTGACCTGGTGCGCCGGATGCGTCACGATGTCCCGCTCCCAAGGCTCGTTGAACTCGTCGAACAATTCATGGATAAAGAAATTGGGAATGGAGGCGTTAAGCTGCACGCACGCCGCCGAGCAAACCGGCCCCTGCGCGCTGTGCGGCGCGATGACGCCGAAATGCGCGTCCACCATGTCCGCGATCTTGCGCGCGGCGAACAGCCCGCCCAGGTTCAGCGGCTCCGGCTGCAGGATATTCACAACCTCGTGCTTAAGCAGTTCCGCGAATTGCTGCTTGGTCGACAGGCTCTCGCCGGTGGCAATGGGCACCGGACTGCGGCGCGCCACTTCCACCATGGCCGGAATATTGGTGTGCGCCACAGGCTCCTCGAACCACGTGGGCCGGAACTGATGGATGGCTTCGGCAAACTCCACGGCGGTCGCCACGTTGAATCGGCAGTGCGCTTCGATCAGCAGGTCCACCGGCGGCCCCACGGCATCGCGCACCGCGCGGACGATATCTACCGCCAGGTCGAAATCGTAGCGCGAAAGGTAGCGCCAGCTTGAACCGAACGGATCGAACTTGAGCGCCGTGTAGCCGCGCGCCGCCACCAGCTTGGCTTTGGCGGCAAAGCTCTCCGGAGTGCGCGGGCCGCGATACCAGCCGTTGGCGTACGCGCGCAGCTTCTCATGGCACTGCCCGCCCCAGAGGTTGTAAATGGGCTGATTGCAGGCCTTGCCGATGATGTCCCACAAGGCGATCTCGATGGCCGCCACCGCGCACATGTGGATCTGCGCGCCTTCCGTGTATACGTCGCGAATCAGCCGCTGCGAAATGTTCTCCACCTGGAACGGGTCCATCCCCATCACCAGCGGCTTCAGCTCGTGGATGGCGGTTTCCACGGTCTTACCGAAATTGTTCACCGTGCCTTCGCCTACACCGTATAGACCTTCGTTCGTGGATACCTTGGCGAACACCCAGTTCTTCCAGGGATTGCCTGCGATGTAGGTGTCGATGGCGGTGATTCTCATGACAGGGATTGTACTATAATGCAGATCCTGCAGAGATTCATTCACAGAGCCTCCAGTCCGAATGATGAAACACATTCGGATTATAGGCCAAGAAAAAAAACACACCCTGGCCTGTCCTTCTTCTGGCGTGCGCCACGTTAGAATGCCTACAGGCCACTATGCTCGGCATCGACGCGCGCGCCGCGCGCTACACCTGGACCGCTACACTCGTATTGCTCCTCCTATGGCTGGTCTACCTGATGCGCACCACCCTGTTTGTGTTCATCGTGGCTCTGTTGTTCGGATATCTCCTCTCGCCCCTGGTTGACGTGATCGACCGCTTCCTGCCCGGCAAACGCACCCGCACTCCCGCGCTGGCCATCGCCTATCTGATCTTCATCGCCGCGCTCTTCGTGGGCATCACCCAGATCGGGTCTCGCGCCGTTGAAGAGGCCAGCTCACTGGTCAAGTCCATGCCCGCGAAGCTCGCCGGGTTTGAGCAGCCCAACTCTGCCCTACCCGCCAGCGTGAACGCCTACAAGGCGCAAATCGTCCAGAAGGTCGAAGAGCAGCTCAATAAAAACTCCGGCGATATCATCTCTTCGCTGCCGCGCGCCGGGGCCAAGATACTCAGCGTCGCCAGCAACCTGGTGTATTTTGTCATCGTCCCCATTCTCGGCTTCTTCTTCTTGAAGGATGGCCGCGACATGCGCGACCGTTTCTTGGAAATGATCGACGATCCGCGCCGGCGCGCCATCCTGGACGACCTGCTTGTCGATGTGGATCTCTTATTGGCTCACTATATGCGGGCCGTCCTGACACTTTCCCTGGCCACCTTCACTGCGTACTCGATCTTCTTCACCATTCTTCAGGTACCCTACAGTATCCTTCTCGCGGCGCTGGCGGCAACCCTCGAATTCATCCCCATAATCGGCCCCGTCTCGGCCGGCGTCGTCATCGTGATCGTTGCGGCGGTGAGCGGGGGACCGGTTCTGGGCGCGCTAATCTTCCTGGGCGTCTATCGCATTTTCCAGGATTACGTCTTGTCTCCGCTATTGATGCGCGCCGGCACCCAGGTGCATCCGCTGCTGGTGCTCTTCGGAGTGTTTGCGGGCAGCGAGTTGGCCGGCGTTCCAGGCGCGTTCCTATCCGTGCCGGCGTTGGCCCTCATCCGCATCGTTTACCGGCGTATCCGCCAGCAGCGTCTGGCGGCGGGGCTGCTCCAGGCTGCGCCCGCCGACCGCGCATGAAATTCCTGGCCGGATTCGCCCTGCTCGCCTGCCAGGCATACGCGCACGTCATCAGCATGAGTTCCGGCGATCTGACCATCCGCGGTGCCCTGGCGCATTACGAGATCCGGCTGCCTCTCTACGAAATGCCGCACGTGGCGCATCCCGCGGAGTCGCTTTTCGCGCATATCGCCTTCTCGAGCGGCGGGCGGCAGGCGCAACTGCTCGACAAATCCTGCCGCGAGGATGCCGCGCACGCCTCCTATGTGTGCACGGCCGATTACCAATTCGCCGCTCCGGTGGAGACGTTGAACGTCGAATGCACGTTCCACGCCGTCACCGTGCCGAACCACGTTCACCTGCTGCGCGTCGAGAACGGCGCTAAACACGATCAGGCGTTGTTCGATATTTCGTTTCCTCGCGCCACGCTGCGCTTCCGTCCGCCCACCGCACTGGAAACCGCGGTCGCGCAGACGGGCGGCGGCGCGCTGCGCGCCTTGGGCGGCGCGGCGCAGATCCTGTTTCTGGCCAGTCTGGTGCTGTCCGCGCGCAGCCGCCGCGAGTTGAGCCTGCTGACCGCCATGTTCTTGGCCGGCCAGACGGTCGCCGCGCTGGTGGTTCCGCGCACGCCATGGCAGCCGCCTCCGCGATTCGTGGAAGCCGCCGCCGGCCTGACCATCGCCTACCTGGCGGTGGAGATCCTGGTTTTGCCGAAGGCCGGTATGCGCTGGTTGATCGTGGCGGTCCTCGGCGCATTTCATGGCCTGTACTTCGAACTGTTTCTGCGCACCACCGGATACAGCGCCGTTTACGTGCTAAGCGGCGCTGTGTTCGCGGAGATCGCGGCGGTCGCCATTCTGGCGCTGTTATTCACCTGCCTGGAAAGGCTACCCGCGGCGTTAAGGCTTGTGCCTGTCTGCGCATCGGCGTTACTGGTAACCGGCATAACCTGGTTCTTCCTGCGCCTGCGGAGTTAGGGGAAGGATCTCGCAGTACGTAAACTGCGCACGTCCGCCATGCCGCCATCCAGCGCCGGCAGCCGGTGAAACCGCTTAGAATGCTTCACGTTATCGGATTCGAATCCCACCCTGGGTTGCGTTGTGCTAATATCGGGGCAGGCACACCATGATTGAAGATTTGCTCCAACCCAGGCATTTGCTCATAATCCTGGCCATCGCCCTGCTGTTCTTCGGCCCGCAAAAGCTGCCGGAGCTCGGAAAGGGTCTGGCCCAAGGCATTCGCGGCTTTAAGGACTCGTTGAAGAGCGTGAATGAGGACCCCGCGCCGCACGATTCCTCGCAGCCACCCAAAGCCTAAGCTTCGCCCGGCACATGACGCTCACCAGACGAGAAGCCCTCGGCTTGCTTGGGGGTACGCTTGCCGCGCCCTCTCGCACTAAAGCCGACACCCCTTTTGATGCAACCCGCGAATCTTTGAAATCGTACCAAGTCCCCGAATGGTTCCGCGATGCCAAGTTCGGCATCTGGGCGCATTGGGGTCCGCAATCGGCTCCCGAAGCCGGCGATTGGTACGCGCGCAACATGTACATGCAGGGCAGCCCACAATACAAATATCACATCGCCACCTACGGGCACCCCAGCAAGTTCGGCTTCAAGGACGTTATCCCCACCTGGAAAGGCGACCGGTTCGACCCGGACCATCTGGTGGGTCTCTACAAGCAGGCCGGCGCGAAGTACTTCGTCAGTATGGGCGTGCATCACGATAATTTCGACCTCTGGAATTCCAAGCACACGCGCTGGAATGCTGTAAACATGGGGCCGCGCAAGGACGTGGTGGGCATGTTCCGCAAGGCCGCCATGCGCGAGGGGCTGAAGTTCGGGGTCAGCGAGCACCTGTGGATCAGCTATAAATGGTTCGCGGTGAGCCATGGCAGCGACCAGACCGGTCCTCTGGCCGGCGTCGCGTACGATGGGCAGAACCCCGCCAACGCGGATCTCTATCACGATGCCGCCTGCGCGCCATTCGCCAAGGGTGAGTTGAAGTGGTCGTCGGATGGCATTCCGGATTCGTGGCGGCGGCATTGGCTGCTGCGCATACAGGATCTGGTGGACCAGTATCGGCCCGACCTGCTCTACACCGACGGCGCGCTCCCGTTTGAAGAGTATGGCCTGCGCCTGGTGTCGCATCATTACAATGAAAGCGCCAGGCGGAATGGCGGCAAAGTGGAGGCTGTCTACACCAGCAAGCGGCGCGAGGATTGCGAAGTTGGCACGTGCGTGCTGGACGTGGAGCGCGGCATCGTGGACAAGATCTGGCCGAGCCCCTGGCAGACCGATACCTGCGTCGGCGACTGGCATTACAAGCGGAACCAGCACTACAAGTCGCCCAAGACGGTGATCGATATGTTGTGCGACATCGTGAGCCGCAATGGCAACTTGCTGCTGAATTTTCCGCTGCCCAATTCGGGCGAGCTGGATGCCGACGAACGGCGCATCCTGGCGGAAATCACGGATTGGATGGCGGTGAATAGCGAAGGCATTCACGGTTCGCGCCCGTGGAAGGTGTTCGGCGAGGGGCCCGGAACGCAGGTGAAGAAGGATGCCGCGTTCAACGAGGGTGGGCGCAAGGATCTGACAGCGGAAGATATCCGGTACACCACCAAGGGTAAGACGTTATACGCGTTCGTCATGGGCTGGCCGGAGCAGGGGGCGGTGTTGCGGTCGGTGACGGATAAGGTCGAGGGCGTCCAATTGCTCGGCTACCAGGGCCCGATGCCGTTCACGCAGGATGCGACTGGGCTGCGGGTGACGATGCCTTCGGTCCAGCCTTCAAAACACGCCGTCACCCTCAAGGTCGCCCTCGCATAGGACGACCGCCAATCTTGGCCGCAGCCGCCTTTTTTGGACGGCCATGGGATCCACCAGAAACGCAAACACCGGCTTCCTTGCCCGCTTGGCCGAATCCATTCCGGCCGCCATTCAGCAATAGGTCGATTCAGACCGAGCAAGGCATCGCGAACCTTATCGCGATAGCCGGTCAAAGTCGATAGCGGTCGATGAGATGAAGATACGGAGGGCTTGCCGGGCGGAGTCCGAAAACTCCGCCCGGGTCGCGTCGAACATATTTGACCCTGTATTAGTAACTTCTTGGTCCCCTTCGCGTCGGGGATATCGCTTAATATATCATAAAGGGTCTAAAAGGCGCACAACCTGTTTTGAAATTCGAATCGTTCAACGACGACTATGTGCGGCGACTGACGGCCGGCGATTCCGGCGCAGGCGACCACTTTGCCTCCTATTTCGGCAACCTGCTGTATCTGAAGCTGCGCGTGCGGGTGCGCTCCGTGCATCTGATCGAGGATATCTGCCAGGAAACCCTCGCCCGCGTGCTGGAAATTCTGCGAGAGGGTGCGGGGGTGGAGCGTCCCGAGCGTTTCGGGGCGTTCGTCAACGGCGTGTGCAACAACGTGATGCGGGAGTTTTGCCGATTGGACGAACGCGCCGAGCCTTGGGACGAACACAACATGGAGGAACCCATCGATCCCAGGGTGGATCCGGACGCCGAACTGGTCAACTCCGAAATGAAGGGGCTGATCAATCGGGTATTCGCGGCAATGCCCCGGAAGGACCGCGGCATCCTGCAAGCGCTTTTCCTGGATGAGATGGATAAGGCGGAAGTCTGCCGGCTGTTCCGTGTCGATCCGGACTATCTGCGCGTGCTGGTATACCGGGCCAAGGCCCAATTCCGCGAAGCGTACGACCGGTGCAGGGAAAAAGGCCAATGGAGCTACCCGCCTCCAGTCGATCCGAAAGTCAATCCAGCCGCAAAGTGACGATGGCTTGGGCTTCGGCGGACCGGCCTTCGCCCACGGGCCCCACCTTTTCGGCGGTCTTGAACTTCACGGACACGCGGTCCGCGTCGAGTTCCAGCGCGGCGGCCAGTTGGCCGCGAATGGCGTCGCGATAGTCCTTGAGCTTGGGGCGCTCCAGGATCACGGTGGAATCCACGTTCACGATGCGGTAGCCGCGGGCAAGCGCCAGATCGCGAGCGTGCGCCAGGAACATCAGGCTGCCCGCGCCTTGCCAGCGGGGGTCGGTATCGGGGAAGTGCATGCCGATATCGCCCAGCGCGGCAGCTCCCAGGATGGCGTCGGTAATGGCGTGCGCCAGAACATCGGCATCGGAATGGCCTTCGAGGCCAAGTTCGGAGGGAATGGCGACGCCGCCTAGAATCAGAGGGCGGTGGGGGCCCAGGCGGTGGACATCCCAGCCGAGCCCGGTACGGTATTCGCTCACAGTTCGCGGGGCGCGGTTTCCTCTTCCAGAAACAGGCGCGCCAGGTCCATATCGCTGGGCTTGGTGATCTTGATGTTGCGGTCGCTGCCCAGCACCACGCTGACTTCCACTTCAAGCCGCTCCACCAGGCTGGATTCGTCGGTGCCGGTGAAGCCATCGGTTTGGGCGGCGGCGAAAGCCCGCACCAGCAGGTCGTAACCGAAGACTTGCGGCGTTTGGGCCAGCACCAGTTTCTCGCGCGGCAGCGTGGCGCGGATCCTGGCCTTGTTGGTCTGCGCGCGGGCCACCTGCTTCACGGTGTCCACGGGCACGATGCCTACGATGGCGGCGCCGGTTTCAGCGGCTTCGTCGATGACCTTTTCGATGGTTTCCGGGTCGATGAACGGCCGCACCGCATCGTGCACCGCTACCAGCGTGGTATCGGGATCCAGCGCGGCCAGTGCATTCTCCACGGATTGCTGGCGGGAGTTGCCGCCTTCCACGACGCGCACCGTCTTGCCGCGGACTTCGCGCTGGAGCAATTCCGCGACCCACTCCATATCCTCGCGCCGGACGGCCACCACGATTTCATGGACGCGCGCGGAGGCGGCAAACTTGCGCACCGAATGCACCAGGATGGGGGCGCCGTCGAGCAGCATGAACTGCTTCCGGCTGGTACCCGCTTTCTCGGCGGAGGTCCGCCCCATGCGGGTGCCCAGCCCCGCGGCTGGCAGAATCACGGCTACTTTCATATTCTAGGCGACCAGAGCCGGCTGAAGGCCGTCCCCAAAGGGGACGCCAGGGCGGAATTGCCCACCCTACTATCGCAATCTACGATTCTACCGTGCTTCTCTCCGGGGAAAGCGGATCGGTCTTGCGCGGAAGCCGGTCGTGCTTTTCTGCGCCGGCGCCTGCCGCGGCTGCTACGGCGTGCATGCGCTCATCGAATTTCCCGAAGATCATCTTGCCCGCGGTCGTTTGTAACACGCTTGTAACCGAAATGTCGATGGTCTTGGAAATCATTTTCCGGGCGTTGTCCACCACCACCATGGTGCCATCGTCCAGATAGGCGACGCCCTGATTGTACTCTTTGCCTTCCTTCAGAATGAAGACCCGCATGGTCTCGCCAGGCAGCACTATGGGCTTGAGCGCGTTGGCGAGTTCGTTGATGTTGAGCACCTGCACGCCGTGCAGTTGGGCGACCTTGTTCAGATTGAAGTCGTTGGTGACGATCTTCGAGTCGTAGACCTTGGCCAGTTCAATCAGCTTCATGTCCACTTCGCGGACATGCGGGAAATCGTCCTCGACGATCTGGACGTTGAGGTGGGCCATCTTCTGGATGCGCTGCAGAATGTCGAGGCCCCGGCGTCCGCGATTGCGCTTCATGGAATCGGCGGAATCGGCGACAAGTTGCAACTCGCGCAAGACGAATTGGGGGATCACCAGCACGCCGTCGAGGAAGCCTGTTTCGGCGATGTCCGCGATGCGGCCGTCGATGATGACGCTGGTATCCAGAATTTTGAACGACTTCTTGGACGCCTTCTCGCCGCCGAAAATGCCGCCCAAGGCCGACAGGTTGAGCATGTCGCCCTTCTTGGCGCCCACGATCAGGCCCACGTAGGTCATCCAAAGGAGCAGGCAGACTTGGATGAACGGAACAATATGGGAGCTATCCGCACCCTCCGGCCGCGCCCCGCGCAGCACCAGCGACATGAAAAACGCCCCGATGATCCCGAGCACGGATCCAAAGGCCGCGCCGATCAGCCGCTTCAGGCTGACCTCTTCCAGCCGGACCTCGAAGAAGATGATGCATACGCCAATGACAAGTCCCGCCAGTGCCGCCCAAGGTGAGGGAGCGGATTGAAATGGATGCAGCAAGTAGCCGGACGCGGTTAGCACGAGCACGAATATGATGCGAACGATAGTTAAGTCGAGCATGAGAACACCCCTTTCCGGGTGAATTCGAGAGAGCGTGGGTAAGCAATTCGGCCTCTCGACCCTGATTGCGAGCTAACAAGGTCGCGCCAAGATTATAGCATTGAACCAACGTCCGCCAACGTTACTTCTTGCCGATAGCCCTGGAAGCGCCTCGTGCGGTCCCCTGTTTTATTGCGCTACGCGAATGCCTCGGGCGGCAGGCCCACGCGGTCGCCCGCCTCCCTCGCGCGCATGAGATCCACGGGAGGATGTTCTTCGTGGACTGTGCCATCCGCGAAGGTGAAGCGCATCATGACGGGGTGGCCGGCCTGCCGCGCGACGGGCGTGATATGCAGATGCCAGCTAAGCTAAATGCCAGGATATCTCCAGGCCCCCGAATGGAGTGCGTTAGGTGGCAGTTGAAGAGTGGCGCGGCTTTCCTTCGCGCTAGACGCGGTCCCGCGTGAAACAGTGTCAGTTGACTTCGAAGCTTTGGTTCACCGGCGTAGCGGCGGCCCAGTTGGCGTTGCCGGCCTGCATCGCTTGGATGGTGCAGGTGCCGGTCGCAACCAGCGTCACGGTCGCGCCCGATACCGTGCAGACGGTGGTTGTAGTCGAAGCGAAGCTAACCGCAAGGCCCGACGAAGCGATCGCGCTAACCCTGAATGGCGATGCGCCGAGTGAGCGGCTTGGAAGGGCCCCAAAGGTAATGGTCTGGTTCCCCCGCGTGACCTGGAAGCTCTGGTTCACCGGCGCCGCGGCAGCCCAGTTGGCGTTGCCGGCCTGCGCCGCTTTGATGGTACAGGCGCCGGCGGCGGCCAGCGTCACCGTCGCGCCGGATACCGTGCACACGGCCGGAGTTGTCGATCCGAAGCTCACCGCAAGGCCTGAGGACGCGGTCGCGCTGACCGTAAACGGCGCCGTGCCGAAAGTCTGATTTGGAAGCGCCCCGAAGGTGATGGACTGGCTCCCTTGCGTGATCTGCAAGCTCTGATTCACCGGCGTGGCGGCAGCCCAGTTCGCGTTGCCCGCCTGCGTCGCTTGGATCGTGCAAGTTCCAACGGCGGCCAGCGCCACAGTCGCGCCGGAAATGGCGCAGACGGAGGGAGTAGCCGAAGCGAAGCTCACGGCAAGGCCCGACGACGCAGTTGCGGCGACCGTGAATGGCGGGGTGCCGAAGGCCCGATTCGAGAGTGCCCCGAAAGTGATGGTCTGGCTCTCTTGCGTCACCTGGAAGCTTTGGTTCACGGGTGTCGCGGCGGCCCAGTCGGCGTTGCCGGCCTGCGCCGCTTTGATCGTACATGTGCCCACGGCGGCCAGCGTCGCAGTCGTGCCGGACACCGTGCATACCGCTGGAGTAGTCGATCCGAAGGTCACGGCAAGCCCTGAGGACGCGGTCGCGCTGACGGTAAACGGCGCGCTGCCGAATGCCCGACTCGAGAGCGCCCCGAAAGTGATGGTCTGGCCGCCTTGCGTGATGCGGAAGCTCTGGTTCACTGGTGTGGCGGCGGCCCAGTTGGCGTTGCCGCCCTGCATCGCTTGGATCGTGCATATGCCCACGGCGGCCAGCGCCACAGTCCCGTTCGACACCGTGCACAAGCCCGGAGTCGTCGATCCGAAAGTCACAGCGAGGCCTGAGGACGCGGTCGCGCTGACGGCGAACGGCGCGCTGCCAAACGGCCGGTTCGAGAGCGCCCCAAAGGTGATGGCCTGGCTGCCTTGGGTGATCTGGAAGCTCTGGCTCACCGGTGTGGCGGCGGCCCAATTGGCATTGCCGGCCTGGGTCGCTTGGATCGTGCAGTTGCCGGCAGACAATAGCGTCACGGTCGCGCCCGATACCGTGCACACCGCCGGGGTAGTCGATGCGAAGCTCACGGACAAGCCGGAAGACGCGGTCGCGCTGAGGGCGAACGGCGCGCTGCCGAACGGCCGGTTCGAGAGCGCCCCGAAGGTGATCGCCTGGCTCTCTTGCGCGATCTGGAAGCTCTGGCTCACCGGCGGCGCCGCGGCGTAGTTCGTGTCGCCCGACTGTGTCGCTTGGATCGTGCAGGTGCCAGCGGAAACTAAGGTCACCACGTTGCCGCTAACCGTGCACACGACCGGGGTGGTCGATGCGAAGCTCACGGCAAGGCCCGACGACGCCGCGGCGCTGACAGAAAACGGCGCGCTGCCGTAGTTTTGGCTGGGGAGACTCCCGAAGGCAATCGTCTGCGGCGCCAGGTTTACCGTCTCGGTTAGCGCGGCGGACGTGCCCGCCGGAAACGCCGCATTGCCGCTGTACGCACCAGTTATCGGGTGCGCGCCCACCGCCAGCGCCGCGGCGGTATATCCGGCCGCGCCGCCGCTCAGGCTCACTGTCCCCCCAGGCAGCGCCGCGCCGCTATCGGAGAACGTCAATGTCCCCGTCGGCACGCCGAAGAACGGCGCCGCCGGCGTCACCGTCCCCGTCAAGATAACCGGCTGCCCGGCAGTGGATGGATTCGGCGTAGCATTCAGCCCCACGCTGGTGGCCGCTTGCCCGCCCAGCAGCACTTCCGCCGTATTCCCGGACCCGCCCGCAGCCACCACATCCGCCACGCTATCGCCGTTGAAATCCGCCATTGCCAGAGATACCGGCCCGCTTCCCGCGCCAAATTCTACCGCCGTTTGCAGCGTCCCGTCCCCATTGCCCAGCAGCACGCTGACACTACCGCTGCCGGTACTGGCAACCACCACATCCGCCTGCCCGTCGCCATTGATATCCGCCACCGCTACCGACTGCGGGTTGGCTCCCGCCAAGTAGCTCACCGCCGCCTGGAACGTCCCATCCCCATTGCCCAGCAGCACGCTCGCACTATTCGCCCCATTGTTCGCCACGACCAGGTCCGGACGGCCGTCGCCGTTCAGGTCGCCCAGCGCTACCGCCTGCGGATTGGACCCCACGGCGTAGTTCACCGCCGGCTGGAACGTCCCATCCCCGTTGCCCATCAGTACGCCGACCGTCCCATCCGCCGCGTTGACTACCGCCAGGTCCGCCTTGCCATTGCCGATAAAATCCCCCGCCGCCACCGCCGCCGGTCCCGCTCCGGCTGTGTAATTCACCGCCGCCTGGAACGTGCCGTCGCCATTGCCCAGCAGTACACTCACGCCGCCCGCGTTCGCCACCGCCAGATCTGCAAAGCCATCGCCATTGAAATCGGCCACCGTTACTCCGCTGGGAACGCTCCCGGCCGCGTAATTCACCGCCGCTTGGAATGTGCCGTCGCCGTTCCCCAGCAGAATGGCCACGCCGCGGGCACACACTGCCGCCACATCCAACACTCCGTCGCCGTTGAAATCGCCGGTGGCCAGAGCGATGGGGCTGGCTCCGCCGGACGAGTTGACCGGCGCCTGGAAGGTCCCATCTCCGTTGCCCAGCCATACACTCACACCGCTATTGGCCACCACGAAGTCCGTCTTGCCATCGTTGTTGAAGTCGCCCACCGCCACCCAGGCGCCCGCGCCATTCGCCAAATAAGGAGTGGCCGGCAGGAAGGTGCTGCTGGGCAGCGCCGTGACCGTCAACATTGCGGAGGCCGATGCGCTGCCGGTATACGAGGGGTTGCCGCTGTACCCGGCGCGCAGCGTGTGCGCGGCGGCCGGTAGCAGGCGGGTAGTCAGGCTCGCCGAGCCGCTTGTAGCAGCTACCGATCCCAGCACCGCGGCTCCATCGTAGAACGTCACCGTGCCCGAGCCTGGCGCCGGAAAAATCTGCGCCGTCAAAGTGACCGGCTGTCCCAACAGCGCCGGATTGGGCGCGACGGAGAGCGTCGTGGCGGTCCCCTCGGGTGCGATCATAAAGCTCTGGCTGACCGGCGCCGCGGCTGCATATGTGGCGTTGCCTGGTTGATTCGCCGTGATAGTGCAGGTTCCTCCGCCGGTCAATGTCACCATGTTTCCGCTCACCGTGCATTCCCCCGCAGCCGTGAAGCATACCGCCAGCCCGGAAGACGCCGTCGCGCTGACAGAAAACGGCGCGCTGCCGTAGTTTTGGCTGGGGAGACTCCCGAAGGCAATCGTCTGCGGCGCCAGGTTTACCGTCTCGGTTAGCGCGGCGGACGTGCCCGCCGGAAAC
>DATNMW010000059.1:0-39683 GCA_035602155.1 Bryobacteraceae bacterium
CGACGCTAAACCGGTTGAAATCTCCAGGGATGGAGTGCTTCAAACAACTCGCGGCTACCGCGAATTCGAGCGCCTCCCGGGGATCTTCGAGCGCCTGCAGCCCGTAAATCAACCCGCCCGCGAACGCGTCGCCGCCGCCCACACGGTCCACGATGTGGGTGATCTCGTAGTGCCGGCTGACCAGGAATGTCCGGCCGTCGTTGAGGCAAGCCGACCACCCGTTGTGGGAAGCACTGTGGGATTCCCGCAAGGTCACAGCGATAGTTTTCAGGTTGGGAAACTCCGCCAGCACCTGGCCGGTAAGCGCGGCATAGTGCGCCGGGTCCAGCTTACCCGCGCGTACATCCACCGGGGCGGCGATACCCAGCGCCATCTGGCAATCTTCCTCGTTGGCGATAACCACGTCCACCAAGCCTACCAACTCGCGCATCACTTCGCTGGCCGGCTTTCCCCACTTCCACAGGTTCTTGCGGTAATTGAGGTCGCAGGAAACGGTGAGACCGTGTTGGCGCGCCGCGCGCACAGCCTCCAGCGCGAGGTCCGCGGCGGTCGCGCTGATAGCCGGCGTAATGCCCGTGACATGAAACCAGCCGGCGCCATCGAATGCCGCCTCCCAATCGATATCGCCCGGCTTGGCCAGCGCCACGGAGCTGTAATCGCGGTCGTAGACCACCTTGGAAGCCCGCTGATTGGCGCCGGTCTCCACGTAGTAAACGGGCATGCGGCCGGGCGCGCGCACAATCCGGGACGTATCCACGCCGCAGCGCCGCAGTTCACCGATTACCGCGTCGGCGATGGGATGGTTGGGCGGCAACAGCGTCACATAACGCGCGGGCAATCCGAAGGTGGCCAGCGCCACCGCCACATTGGCCTCGCCGCCGCCAAAGGTCGCCACGAATTGCGGCGACTGCAGCAGGCGCTCGAATCCGGGCGGCGCCAGGCGCAGCATGATTTCACCGAACGCGACCGTCGTCTTGAACATTGGTTTTGGAGATGACACCCTACTCTTTCACCGCCACGACATCCACCGCGAATCCGGCGTCCATCGAAGGCAGCCCCTGAAAAGGCAGCATGGTCCCCGCGGGCGGCCGCGCTTCGTCGTAGAACTCTCCGCGAATCTTGCGCACCTGCTCCGATATCCTGGGCGTAAGCGGATACATGCTGGTGAAGGCCGCTTCCCGCAGCGAGCCGCCCTCCTGCGACAGGGATTTCTGCAGACGCTCGAAGGCCAGCCGCGCGTCCGCGTCCTGGAATCCGAAAGCCTCCTGGCTGCCGGTCAGAATGACCTTTGGCGCGCCGATCAGGGCAATCTGGGAGAGCTGGGGGGATTGCGCCAGTCCCTCCGGATTCAACATGTGAATGGCAGTGCCCGTATTCCAACGCAGCCGGGTAACTGCCTCGCACTCGGCCACCGCGCGCGCCGGCGCCCGCTGCACCTGCACGAAATTCAATGCCGCGCCGGAGTAAGTGGACTCCACCAGGCGGAGCACCTCCGGATACTGGTCGAGCGAGCTCAGAAAACAGGTGACCCGCGCTACATCGCCGGGCTCGGAGCCCGCCGCCTTCACGGCCGTCGCCAGACGGGTCAGCGATTGCCGGACCAACGGCAACACGGGATCGAGCGGCTCGCCGGAGGACACCCCTTGCCCCGAGATGTACACCAACCCATACCGATTCACGTCCTTCTTCGCCACGCTGGTGGCTTCTACGACCACCTGCGCCGCTTCGAGCGGCAAAGCGCCCACCTGAACCACGCTCAGCACCGGCAGAGCCATGCGATGCTCGGTGAAGGTTTCGCTGACCAGCTCGCGCACCCGCCGCAGATCCCCGCTGCCGGCCACGAACGCGCGCACTTTCACGACGGCCGCCCCACTGGTCGAACGCAGCAGCCACTTCAGCGCATCGCGCGTCTGTTGCGAAAGGAGCCCTTTGGCGGACAGCGGCGTAACGTGAAATACCAAGCGGCGGGTTTCCACGGTAAGGGCGCTGGGAGGGTCTTTAGGAAGCTGCAGGACCTGCGTCTCTTCCTCTTTTTTCTTCTTGCCCCAGGATGAGAGCGTTACCGCCAGCGCGCCCGCGAGCGCCAGCAGCCAGATCCTTCGCATCGCACCGACGATTGTATCACCCGGTTCCGGGGATTTCGCGGAGTGGCGGTGGAAGCTCTAGCTGGCGGCCGAAGCCGCGGCCCTAGTCAGGGTGCTGTTGGTGGTGCTCCAGATCTTGCTGACGTTGGTGCCGGCCGTGGTGAACAAGGCGGCGGACGACAAGGCTACAAACGCCAACAACAACGTATATTCGATAAGATCCTGGCCGTCTTCGTCCTTCCAGAGCCCGCCTATCGAACGAACCAGGAGTTCCGTTTGGTTATAAAGTAATTTCGTCATACAGAACTAGCTTAAGGCCTCCATTCCAGACTCACAACCTCACAATTAGTGTAGTACGGCCTAGAGGTTTTGTAAGTACTAACCAAAGTGCTACAGTTTGTTCCGTAAGCGAGGCGGCCTACGTGCGTGGGTGTCGACGAATTTGTTGCCCTTGACGGCATACGACCTGACGCTCTTGCTGCCGGCTCCGATTGCCGCTGGGGGCATCGGCTACGTGAGTATCCCTATGCCAACAAGCGGCCGCGGCCCTGGGGACCGAAGTGGGAAAGAGGACTTCGGGTTCGCCGCCGCCAAGCAACAGGGAATACAAACTCACGCCATCGGGTGAGTTCGCCAAGGCTGCCATGACGGCAAAATGACGCAGGAGAGGCCGGGAGGCCGCTACGGCGCCGCTGGCACGTCCATCCAGGAGCGCGCGGCGGCGCTCGACAGTTCGGCGTCGAGGATCTGCAATTGCCGCAGGCCGTCCACGAATTGCGGATACTCGACGGGCGTGGATGGATCTTCCACCGAGTGATAAAAACGCCGGAATACCTGCTTGAAGGTGTCGTCGTAGCCCTCGCTGTGGCCGCCCGGCAGATCGGCGTAGGGACGCGCAGCGGGCAGCAACAACGAGGGATCCTTGACGATAATCTGATTGGGCGTGTTGCGGTGGCCGATCCACAACTCGTCGGGCCGCTCCTGGTTCCACGCCACCGACGCCTTGCTGCCATAGACCTCAATGCTCAGACCATTCTTGCGCCCGGCGTTGACCTGGCTGGCGGTGAAAGCGCCGCGGGTGCGATCGCCCATGCGGAACAGCACCGCGCCGAAATCCTCGGTGTCGATGGGCACTTCCTCATAGTCTTCCGGGCTCAGGGTCTTGCCGGCAAAAGTCTCGATGGATTTCTTGGGCCGCTTGCGGGTTTTATGGAAGGTTTGCAGATCGGCGCACACCGACGTGATGCGCTGTCCGGTGACGTGTTCGGCCATGTCGCACCAGTGTGAACCGATATCGGCCATGCAGCGCGACGGGCCGTTGCGCTGAGATTCGATGCGCCAGTTATAATCCGTGTCGTAGAGCAGCCAATCCTGCGAATAGGTGCCTTGCAGCACCAGGATCTCGCCCAGTTCGCCCGCCTCGCGCATGCGGCGCATCTGCTGCACCATAGGGTAGAAGCGCAGGTTGTGAAACGTGCAATTGCGCAGGTTCTTCTCCTGGGCCAGGGCGACAAGCTTGCGCGCGTTCTCCACCGAAGTGGACAGCGGCTTCTCGCAGATCACATGCTTGCCGGCGTTCAGCGCGTCGGTGACCATGGGGAAGTGCAGCGCGTTGGGCGTGCACACGTGGACCACATCCACCTCAGGATCGTCCAGAATCTGGTGGTAGTCGCTGGCGGTCTTTTCGACGTGGAACTCTTCGCCCAGACGGCGGGCTTTCTCCTTCTGGCTCTCGCCGATCGCGTATACCTGGACGAAGCCCAAGCGGCGAATGCCTTCCAGGTGCACGCGGCCCACGAAGCCCGTGCCGAAAACCGCTGCCTTCAAACGATGGATCATGATTGCCTCTTTTTGGAAGTGACGGTGGCAGGCCGATGCACAATCGGCCCGCAGGTTGCCAACCTGCCCCACAGGCTAATTTAACGCAATTGCTGATAGAGTGGTATGCAAGATGGTGGTCCGCATCCGCTTTGGAAAAGGTTCGAAAGTGGAGCGCAAGCGGCGTAAGAACCGGCGGGTGGCGATGGCGTTCGCCACATTCCTGACACCCGCGGCGGTGATGGCTGGGGCGTTGGGCATCTGGCGCCTGGCGGAAGACCCGCACTGGGCCAGCGACTTCGCCATCCGCAATGGACTATTTTCGCACTGGCAGGTGTGGTTCGCCTTCGCGGCCGTGCTGCAGACCGGCTCATACCTGTTGAACCGCTACGGCCGGGCCGACGGTTAGCTATGGGCGATCCATGCGCACAACCCGCCGTTTGCAGTTCTGGCCCGCGAGTTGAACCGTGTCCGTCACCGGGAACCCGCCCGAGTCCCAAACCCGTCATTGCAAGTTCCCCAATTGCGAAGTCGATGCCGGCCGGAAGCGGGCTCGGCCCCGAGTTGTAGTGCATGCGCGGTCAGCTATGCGAAAATCAAGAAGTGGAAACGTATGCCGTTGTAATCCATGAAGACGCCGAGGGCGGTTTTTGGGCTGAGGTGCCCGCTCTCCCAGGTTGTTACTCGCAAGGAGAATCGATCGACGAACTGATGGCTAACGTTCGCGAGGCAATCACTGGGGTGCGGGAGGTAATGAAGGAGCGCGCCGCCAGCCCTGAGGCAAACATACAAATCCTGGACGTGGCTGTGTGAAACCGGTCGGCGGGCCGGAGATGTGACGTATGCTCGAGGCCAGGGGTTGGACGCTTCAGCGCATCAAGGGCAGCCATCGTATCTATTCGAAACCGGGCGAGCACAAGATCATTTCCGTTCCGGTTCACGGAGATCGAGATCTCAAACCTGGCTTGGCAATTCGGATCGCCCGCGATGCCGGTATTGAGTTGTAGCCCCGCGGTATCGCCCCTACGCCGACTCCTCGAATTCCGCCTCGGGCGTGGGCAGTACGTCGTAATCGCCAGCCAAAAACGCCGAGGCTCAGCACACCGGCTCGCCGCCACCAATGCGGTTGATCTCTCCTTTTCGCACCATCTTCATACTCCTAAGGAGGTCTGACACCTGGAAGGAGATCGGCAAGCCGATTTGACTTGCCACGAAGGATCAGAATCGCGATGCTCCTGCCGGCAAGGTTCTGCTGGTATTCCAGGCCCTTATCCATAGTCACGAAGATCTCGAAGCCGGCCTTCTCCGCCAGGTCGAGTAAGATTCCGTTTTTCTTGCCGGCAAGCCCCGCTTCGGGTACGGTGTGGCACTCCTGATCCGGCAGGCTGTACTTGAGCTTCCGTGGGATGCATTCGTCGAGAAGAACTCTCATCCAAGCTGGCCGACGAGTACAGACTTAGCAAGTTCCAACGCGGAAATCGCGGCTTCACTGGTTACCGTGGGGAAGTCGTCGATGAACTCGTCCAGGGTTTGCCCGCCCTCCAGATAGTCCAGTAACGCCTGAAAAGGAACACGCGTGCCGCGGAAGACTGGGGTTCCGCCGAGAACGTCGGGGTCCTTCACAATTACTTCGCAGCCAAGATTCACGTTGAATGCCTCTGGGCCTGTTGCCCTCAATACCAGTTTACTCTGACGCAACCATCCGGCGGACGCTAGCGTTGCGTGCGCTCGCGGTGCTTCCAATTGTAAATACCCCAAGCCAGCGCGGCGATCAATCCCAGTACGATCAGAATTTCGGGAATATCCAAGGGACGCATGGGCATCCTCCCGTTTCCGATTATACCGCCGCCGCGGCACAAAATCTATATTCAGGTCTTATTTATCTAAACGGATTCTTCGAATTCGGCTTCCGGTGTGGGCAGCACGTCCTGATCGCCGGCCACCCAGGCGTACAGCGTAGGCAGCAGGAAGATGTTCATCAGCATGGCCACCATCAGGCCGCCCACGATCACGATGGCGAAGGGCCGTTGCGAATCCGAACCAATGGCGCGCGACATGGCCGCGGGCAGCAATCCCAGCGTGGCCACCAGGGTGGTCATCATGATCGGCCGGAGCCTCAACACCGCGCCTTCGACCGCCGCATCCATCACCGAATGGCCGCGGGCGCGAAGCTGGTTGATGTACTCCAGCATGATCACGCCCGTCTGCACACAAACACCGAAAAGGGCCAGGAAACCGACGCCGGACGACACGCTGAAGTGCGTGCCGGTGACCAGCAGCGCCAGCAGTCCGCCCAAAGGCGCCATGGCAATGTTGGCCAGCATCAGTGTGGCCCACTTGAACGAGTGGAACATCGTATAAAGGATGATGAAGATCACCAGGATGGTGATGGGCAGCACGATCATCAGCCGCTTCTGAGAGCGCTGCTGGCTGGCATATTCGCCCGCCCAACTGATGGTGTAGCCTTCCGGCAGCTTCACCTGCCGCCCTACATCCCGGATGGCCTCTTGCACAGTGCTGCCAAGGTCGCGGCCGCGCACGCTGTATTTGATCGCCACATAGCGGGAATTCGCTTCGCGATAAATCTCGGAGGCGCCGTCCTTTACCTGCACCTTGCAAAGCTGCGCCAGCGAGACGCGCTCCCCGGTGGGCGCCAGCAAACGAATATTCGCAATAGCCTCCTCGGTGTCGCGATAGGGAGTCTTATATCTCGGCACTAGGTCGAATCGCTGCTCCTTTTGCAAGACCTGCGTAACCGCATTGCCCCCTACCGCGGTCTGGATGGCATCCTGTACATCCGACACGTTAAGCCCATACCGGGCGGCCTGGTCGCGGTCCACGGCGAAATTGAGATTCGGCTGGCCGATGACGCGAAACAGGCCCAAATCTTCGATTCCGCGAATGTTCCGCATCACGTTGACGATCCGATCGCCGGTCTGCTCGAGTCTCTCCAGGTCGTCGCCGTATATCTTGATGGCCAGTTCGCCCTTAACGCCGCTTACCGCCTCTTCCATGTTGTCCGCGATGGGCTGCGAGAAGTTCCACAGCACGCCGGGGATTTTCTCCAGCTCGCGGTCCATGGCGGCAATCAACTCGACTTTTTCCTCCTTGAATACCGGCCGCCACTCATCTTTGGGCTTTAGGTCGACGAAGTATTCGGTATTGAAGAAGCCGGTGGTATCGGTGCCGTCGTCGGGGCGCCCGACCTGTGAAACCACTTGCTTAACCTCGGGGAAGGAGGCCAGAATGATGCGCGCCTGCGTCATCAGCCGGTTGCCCTCGTCCGGGCCCGTACTGGGGGCCAGCGTACCGCGCGCCCAGATCGCGCCCTCATCCAGGTGCGGCAGGAACTCGGAACCGATGATCCCGCTGGAGGCCAGCCAGCCCGCCACTGCTACGCAAGTCAAAGCCACGCCTACCGTGACCCAGCGCGCCCGAATGGCCAAGCGCAGGGTGGCGCGATAGCGCCCGATCAGCCACGCCAGCACCGGATTACGCCACTCGCGCGTATTCTGGCCGAACGCCAGGCTGGCTAGCACCGGGGCCAAAACCATCGAGAAGATCAGAGCGCCCAGCAGCGCGAAGGCTACCGTCCAAGCCATCGGCTTGAACAAGCGCCCTTCCACGCTTTGCAGCGTGAAGATCGGCAGATAAGCCGTGATGATAATCCCGATGGCGTAAAACACCGGCCGCTGCACCTCGTGCGCCGCTTCGCGAATACGTTCCACAACGGATCGCGGCGGCCCGCCCTGATGTCCCAAATGCCGGACGATATTCTCCACCATCACTACCGCGCCATCCACCACCATGCCGAAATCCAGAGCCCCCAGCGACAGCAGATTGGCGGGAATGTGCCTCAGGTCCAGACAGATCGAAGCGAACAACAGAGAAAACGGAATAGTGATAGCTACGATCAGCGCGCCCCGGGCGTTCCCCAGGAACATGAACAGAATAATGGCCACCAGGATGATGCCTTCGGTCAGGTTATGCAGAACTGTGTGGGTGGTGAAGTGCACCAGGTCGCTTCGGTCGAGGAACGGAACCACTTGCACGCCCTTGGGCAGAATGTGTTCGTTCAGTTCCTTCACTTTTTCGTGGATGGCTTCCAGCGTGGCATCGGATTCGGCGCCTTTCCGCAGTAGTACGATGCCTTCCACAACGTCGTCGTCTTCGACGATCTTGCCATCCTTGCGGTGCAGGGCCTTGCCGATGCGGCCCAGCCGGATCTTGGGCCCCTGCATGACGGTGGCGATATCTCGAATGTGAATGGGCGTGCCTTGTTGGGTCTTGACGACCGTCTTCCCGATATCCTGAACGTTATCGAACAGCCCGATAGAGCGCACGTTAATCTGTTGCAGTCCCTGCTGGATGAAACTGCCTCCGGCGTTGACGTTATTGTTGGTCAGTTGCTGCTCCACGTCGCCGATGCTCAGGGCGTATTCCACCAGCTTGTTGGGGTCGATGGCTACCTGGTATTCCTTGGTGATGCCGCCGAAGCTCGAAACGTCCACGACGTTGGGAACGGACTTGAACTGTTTCTCCAGGACCCAGTCTTCGAGCGCTTTCAATTCCATCAGGTCGTACTCGGGATTCGTGCTGGTCAGCGAGTACCAGTAAATCTGGCCCACGGGGCTGTAATCCGTCCCGATCTGCGGCTGCAGGTTGTCGGGCAATGCGACCTCCGACAACCGTTCCAGAGCTTTCTGCCGGTTCCAATCGTTTTCCGAGGCGTCGTCGAAGATCAGCATCACGCTGGAGAGTCCGAACAGCGACGTGGACCTCAAGTGCTCCAGGTGCGGAAGCCCGTTCATCGCGATTTCAATCGGGATGGTCACCTGCTGCTCCACTTCTTCGGCCGCCCGCCCCGGCCATTGAGTGATGACCTGCACGTAGTTGTTGGCTACATCCGGATAAGCTTCGATGGGAAGATTCTTGAATGAAATGATGCCCCATGCGAACAGCAGGATGGCGAGAGCGACCACCAGCAGGCGGTTATTCAGGGAAAAGTCAACCAAGCGTCGAATCATTTAGTTATCGCGTGATTCTTGCTGCTATTTGAACCTCACCACATTGGCCGACGCACTATGCGTGCGCGCGTTCTGCACAATGCCCATGAACCGGTGCGCCAATTCCAGAATCCATTCCGGCTTTCGGCGGCGGATGGCCTCATTGGTAATCAACTCTTTGCCGACTCCGATGGCGCTGGCTCCCGCCGTAATATACTGGCCCGCGGTATGTTGCTGCACGCCGCCTCCCGCGATCAGGCGGATCTGCGGCAACGCCGTCTTCAGCGCTCTGATATAGCTGTCACCCCCCAATGGCGCGCATGGAAACACCTTCACGAAATCGGCGCCCGCCTTCCACGCGCCTATGATCTCGGTGGGAGTGAGCGCGCCCGGCAGCACCAGGACGCCTTCCTCGACAGCCAGTCCCACAACGCCGATATCCATGCCAGTGCTGGTGATGAATCGGGCGCCGGCATCCACTGCGCGCCGCGCCGTATCCGCGTCCAGCACGGTTCCCGCCCCCACCACCATGTCGGGAAAGTCGTGCAGCAGCGCGGAAATCAACTCCAGGGCTCCGGGAACCGTCATGGTGATTTCGGCGATGGGCAGTCCGGCGCGATACATCGCCTCGGCGGCGAACCGCGCATCTTCGGTGGTAGCCAGACGAATCGCGGGAACGATGCCAATTTCCTCGATGCGCGCCCCGACTTCTTCTTTCGTCATGACCGTCCCCTTGTATTACTGTTCCGCGGTGGCTTGCAAGACGAGCGCGTTCGAGACCACTTTTTGGCCAGGCCGGATTGCGCCGGCAACCTCCTGAAGGTTGCCGGGCAACATCTTTCCGCCGGTCACTTCCACGCGCCGGAACTGCCCGCCATCCGCCGGTACGTAGACCCAGTCGCGGTCGTGCAGATGCAGGACTGCCGACGCCGGGACCGTGGCGTGCGTCTCTTTCTTCAAGCCGTGGAACGTCGAAGTGACAAACATACCCAACCGCATCGACCCCGGATTCGGCATTTCCAGCCGGACTTTGGCCGTGCGGAGATTGGCATCCAAAACCGGGCTGATGTTGCCGATATGCCCCCTGAAAACCTGGTTCGGATAAGCGTTCAGCGTGACGTCCGCGAATTCGCCAAGGTGCACTTGCGACAGATCGTTCTCATAGACATCGCAAAGAATCCAGATATGCGAAAGATCCGAGATCGTGAATGGATTCGGAGAAGCCAGTCCCTGTACGCCGGCGGCGTTGGTCACTTGTTGATCGGTAATCACGCCCGCAACCGGCGCCCGTACCTCCACGATGGCCGACGGGTGATCCGGATCCGCTCCCAGCACGCGCAGGTGGTCGAGCGTAGTCTTGACGGTGACTTGGGCCTTGGTCTCGGCGTCCTGTGCGACCTCCAGCTCTTTCTGCGCGATGGCGCCCTTTTCGTAAAGAATTTTGGAGCGGTCGAGTTGCGCCTTGGCCAGCGTTTCATCGGCCAATGCCTGCTCGTAATCCGAGTACGCCCCGGCGATATCCGCGCTTTGCACCTTCATCAAGAGCTGGCCCTTGGCCACGGTGTCTCCCAGCCGGGCGTCGACCTCGATCACGCGGCCGGATGCCAGCGTGATCACGGGAATGGTTCGCGAAACATCGGCGCTGACCACACCCGTCACGTTCAACTCCGGCGCCACGTCGATCTGGCCCGCGGTGGCTACGGGGAACTTGCCCGGGTCGTCCACTTTGAACAGCCCCGCGCCCTGGACATGCTCGACCTGGGCCGGGGGGGGCGCCTCGGCTTTAGGATCGCCTTTGCCTTGCGCGCTGCAGCCCGCCAGCGCGAAAGCCAGGGACAGGATCATACCTCCAACCAAGAACCGCTCCCTTACGGTTGCGGCTCCAAAAAATACACACGGCCGCATACCGAGCCGCGACCATAAGGGATCGGTTATTAGTTTACGCCGTTTCATTGCATAACCTCGCGGCCCACCGCGAGATTCAACTGGCTCGCGGCGGCTAAGTAGGAACCCACCAGGTTCAGGTAACTCACTTGCACAGCCCTATAATCTCTCTGGGCGTCCAGATAGTCGACTAACGCAGCCTGTCCGTGCTGGTACGAAAAGGCGATCGTATCGCGCACCCTGCCGGCGGTCTCCAGGTATTTCGCCTTGTACGGGCGCAATAGAGTCACGGTACTGAGCAGGGTTGCATAGGCGGAATCCACGTCGCTGAAGACTTGCGCCTCGGCCGCGTCCCGCAGCCGCTCGTTGCGCGTGATATCTACCTGCGTGCGCGCCTTCTCCCCTTGGTTCTTGTCGAAGATGCGCAACGGAATATTGACGCTCACGCCCACGTACACCGGTATGGGCGGATTGCGCCCAAGATCCACGCCGAACGTGGGATCGGTCGACCCGTTGGCCATCGCCAGCTTGTAATCGGTCTGCGCTTTGTCGACCGATTGCACGGCGGCTTTCAAATCCGGCCGGGTTTCCATGGCAACGCGGTGCAACTCGTCCTGCGCCGGAACTTGTTCCGTAAAATCAAAGGGACCCTGCACGTCGAACCGTTCGATCGGAGTCCTGTCGTTCAGCAACTGCAGCAATTGGATCTTGGCCGTCCGCAGGTTCACTTCGGCCGTCTGCAGATCCGATTCGTAGGTCACCCGCAGCAACTCTTGGCGGTCCAGGTCCACGCGTGCGATATCGCCTGCTTTATAGCGGTCCCGGCTGATGCCCAGCTCATGGTCGAAATAGGCCAGATTGTCCTTCGCCAGATCGCGCACCGCTTTGGCTTGCAAGGCCTGGACGAACGCCCCGCGCAAGGTGAACAGCAGGGTTCGTTCCTGGTCCGCCAGTTGCGATTGCGCGATGGCGGTTGCCTTTTGCGCGCTTTCCAGCCTCAATTCCCGCTTGTGCCGCCGCTCGTGCAAATAGCTGGACGAGAAGTATGGCAGCGCCTCCGAAAACGGGCTGTACTTGTTGACGGGGTTATCGGTGAAAGGATTGATCTGGTCCAGGCTGACGGTGAGATCCGGATTGGGACGCAGATAGGCCGTAATCTCTTCATCGCGCGATTCATCGATCCCGAGCCGGGCCGCCCGCAAGGTGGGATTCGATTTTTCAAATTCCTCACGCGCCTGTTGCCACGTCATCGTCTTTTGAGCGGCCTGCTGCCCGAAAACGGCTTGGGCGAAACAGCCCGCAAACAGCAATCCCTTCGACAGCCGCCGGAAGAGGCGCTGCATGTCACCTCCATCGCAAAATTGTTTGGGTGTCTTGTCCAGGAGGAAGGTTACCATCTGCCCACGCGGAAGACTGGGATCCTCTGAGGCGAACAAGCACCCCACAGGCCTCTCCACCATATTATCATTGCGCGAGCCGGTCCCGTTTTGGGTGGGATTCATCTTTCGGCTTCTCCAGACCTATCTTTCAGTCAACGGGGCACCGCGGGCCCGGGAATCTTGTAACCATTTGAAAGCTTCCCACCTTAACCATAAGGAAGGCATAAGAAAGGCGTCAAAATTAAAACGCATGCAGAGTGCTAGAATCGGGGCGAAATGCGAATCCGATACATCTTGCCCCTAGCCCTTACCGCTTTCGCCGCTTCGGTTCCCGTAATCAAGTGGAAAACCGGCGACCGCAGCCGGCCGCTCCCCCCCGTAGTCACACCCGGCGAAGCCGGCACGCAGGAGCACGCCGGCACTGCGCCTTCCGATGCCGTGCAGCTCTTCAACGGAAAAGATCTCTCCGGCTGGCAGCAGCGCAACGGAAAGCCCATCGCCTGGAAAGTGGGCGATGGCTACTTCGAGGATGTCCCCGGTACCGGCGACATCGTCACGAAGCAGCCCTTCGGAGATTGCCAATTGCACGTCGAATGGGCTACGCCCAACCCGGCCCACGGCAAAGATCAGGAGCCCGGCAACAGCGGTGTGTACCTGCATTCGCTGTACGAAATTCAGGTATTGGAGTCCAACCGGAACACGACTTACGCGGACGGCCAGGCCGGCGCCATTTATTGCCAGTATCCGCCGCTGGTGAACCCCGCCCGTCCGCCGGGCGAGTGGCAAACCTACGACATCGTCTTTCACGGTCCGCGGTTCTCGGCCGATTCGAAGCTGCTGGAGCCGGCCACCGTGACGTTGCTCTTCAATGGCGTGTTGGCGCAGGACCACGCTATGCCGACGGGACCCACGGATTATATGAAACGCCCGCCGTACAAGGTGACGCCCCCCAAACTGCCGTTGATGTTGCAGGACCACGGACAGCCCGTGCGCTATCGCAATATCTGGATTCGGGAGCTAAGGACCGCGGAGTAGGTCCGGCTGCGGCACAAATACTCCAGCAACAGAATCATCTTATGTTCCTGGTCGCCGGGGTGGTCCGCACGCGCGGGGCGGAACTGTTCGAACTGCGCAATGCCATCGGCCAACTCGCGACGGCTGGCCGCGGAGCGTCCCCACGATTCCAGCACGCAGGCGCCCAGAAACTCCGCGATATACTGCAATTCGTCGGTGGAAAGGCCGTGCAAGAATTTACGCGCCTTCTTCTGAAAGCGTTGCTCGGCAGATACGGTAATAGCGGAAATCAAGGCCCGTCTCAACCCCGAACCCCTGGTTTCTAGGTCAGCGATAACATCGCGTAGTTAATTATGCCGAAAAGGGAAGCCGGGCGCAAGGGGCGCATCGCCTGTGAACGAGCCGCGAACGCCGCCCCCGTCTGAGGTACACTTGTCCCAATGATGAAAACGAGGATAGAAGCCACGTTGACGCCTTCGTCCCTTACCCGTCGCGCGTTTCTGGTTACCGCAACCGGAGGGTCGGCCCTGCTGGCGAACAGGTTGTTCGGCGCGCCGGACGCTTCCGCGACCAAGCCGGACCCCGCGCTCGAAAAGCTTGCCGAAGTGGCCCTCGCCGAGGCGCGCAAACAAGGGGCAACCTACTGCGACATCCGCATTGCCCGATACCGCCAGCAGTTCTCGGGATACCGGCTCTCGCCGACGCGGGATGAAAAGAAAACCGACGAAGTCCCGTTCGTCACCGACCAGCAGAACTTCGGCTTCGGCGTGCGCGTGATCGCCAACGGCCAGTGGGGATTTGCAGCCTCGCCGCTGGTAACCGCCGGGGAGATTGCGCGTATCGCGCGCGAGGCCGTGGTGGTGGCGAAAGCTAACTCGGCGCTGCAGGCCAGCCCCGTCGAGCTTGCTCCCACCAAGGCATACACCGACCGCTGGACCTCCCCATTCGAGAAGGATCCCTTCGCCGTGGCGGTCGACGAAAAGCTGGAGCTCATGCACAATGCCACGTCCATTATCAAGAAAGATCCCAAAGTCTTCGCTGCCTTCGGCTTTCTGGCGCTACGCGCCGAAGACAAATATTTTATGTCGAGTGAAGGGTCGTCCATCCAGCAATACATCGTGCAGGTCTGGCCCGCGCTGCAGGCCACCGCGGTGGATACTCAAAAAAACATTTCACGCACGCGCAGCTACCAGACACCGCCGGTGACCGCCGGATGGGAGGCGGTGGCCAAGGCCAACGTGGGGGAGAACGCGCCGCGCATCCGCGAGGAAGTGCTGGAGCATCTGGCCGCGCCGCCTGTGACGCCGGGCAAGAAGGACCTGGTGCTACTGCCCAGTCATCTATACCTGACCATCCATGAATCCATCGGTCACTCAACCGAACTGGATCGCGCTCTGGGTTATGAAGCCAACTTCGCCGGCACCAGCTTCCTGACTCCCGATAAGATGGGCAAATTCCAAGTAGGCAGCGAGCTGATCGATATCTTCGGCGATCGCACCAACGCGGGTGGCCTGGCCACCGTGAAGTATGACGACGACGGCGTGCCGACCACCAAGTTCCCCATTATCGAGAAGGGCGTTTTCAAACACTACCAGACGATTCGAGACCAAGCGCACCTGGTCGGCGAAACGGAGTCGCGCGGCTGCTGCTACGCGGATTCGTGGTCCAGCGTGCCCTTCCAGCGCATGCCTAATGTGTGGCTGGCGCCCGGCCCGCGCGATGTCACTCCGAACGATTTGATCGCAGGCGTGGACGACGGCATTTTGATCGAAGGCGAGGGCAGTTACTCCATCGATCAGCAGCGCTACAACTTTCAGTTCGGCGGCGACGCCTTCTGGGAAATTAAAGGCGGGAAGAAGCGGGGCATGCTCTCGCGCGTGGCCTACCAATCCAAGACGGCCGACTTCTGGCGCGCGTGCGATGGCATTGCGGGCGCGAGTTACTGGCAGCAGTTCGGCTCCTTCTTCGACGGCAAAGGCGAGCCGGAGCAGATCAACGCCATCAGCCACGGATGCTCGGCGTCGCGATTCCGGCAGGTGAACGTGTTGTTGACCGACTAACGGGAGAACCATCATGCTCAGCCAACAAGAAGCCAAAAACCTCATCGACAAGACCATCGGCTACGCGAAGCTGCCCGGTTGCCAGATAGACCTGTACTCTACGGAAGACGTGTTCATCCGCTTTGCCAATAACGGCATTACGACTTCGGGCTACCGCGTGACGCAAAGCCTCTCCATCAGCAGCGTAACCGAGGACAAGCGCCACGGGAATGCCGTCGTGAACGAGCTGACTGACGAATCCCTGAAGCGCGGCGTGGAACAGGCCGAAGCTCTGGCCCGCATCTCCAAGGCGGATCCCGAAGATATGCCCGCGCTGGGTCCCCAAAAATACCCGGTGCTGAGTAACTTCGATTCCTTCACCGGATCCGCCCGCGGCGACGCGATGATACCGCACGTGAAGGCGGTGCTCGACAGCGCGCGGCACAGCCAGTTGACGGCGGCTGGTTTTATACAGCGCTCGGCAACCGCTGTGGCGGTGGGCAATAAGGCCGGACTGTTCGGGTATCACACTTATACCGATTCGAGCCTCACCAACACTATGCGCACAGCCGGCGGGACCAGTTCCGGCTGGGCGTCGCAGACATCTGTTTCATTGAAGGACGTCAACGGCGAGGCGGCTGGGCGTATCTCGGCGGAGAAGTGCCGGCGCGGCGCCGGCGCGCGCAAGAAGCTCGATCCCGGCAAGTACACGGTGATCCTGGAACCGGCCGCTGTGAGCGACCTGGTCGGCTACCTGGGCGGCAGTTTCGGCGCGCGCGACGCCGAGCAGGGACAATCTTTTCTGAGCAAGCAGGGGGGCGGCACGCATCTGGGCGAGAAGATGTTTCCGGAGTACATCACGCTTCGCAGCGATCCCTTTAATACCACGTTGGCGGCTACTCCGTGGGGGCCGTCGCTGCTCCCCAACGACCGCATGGCGTGGATCGATAAGGGCGTGGTGAAGAACTTCGCTTACGACCGCTATTGGGCAAGCAAGGCCGGCAAAGATCCCACACCGGGAACCGACAACCTGGTTCTTGACGGACAGGATTACACTCTGGAGGACTTGATTAAGTCCACGGACAAGGGCCTGCTCATCACGCGTTTTTGGTATATACGGGTGTTGCAGCCGCAAACCCTGCAAGTAACCGGACTGACTCGCGACGGAGTATTTCTGGTGGAGAACGGAAAAGTGACCGATCCGGTCACAAACTACCGGTGGAACGAGAGCCCGGTGCGCGTGCTGCAGAATACCAAGAAGCTGACGCGGCCGCTGCGCGCCCAGGGGGCCGAGGCGGGAAGTTCGATTGTGCCGGCGATTGTGGCCACGGAGTTCAATCTGGCGAGCGTGTCGGATGCGGTGTAAGGTCTTAGCGTGGGAAATCCGATTCCGGCGGCGGTAAATGGGGCCATCGATTGTCCTACTGTACTCGGGAACAGCGTCCTTGATCCAATAGGACGGCGGGCGCATCCGATCTACGTGCTCGGGCGAGGAGAAACTCCGGTCCAGCCGCGCTACGAGGTCCCCAATCTCTTTGCGGCGGTTTGGGTGCTGTTCGATCAGCACTGTCAGGTCGGCCAACAGTAACGCTTCGAACGGATAGTCTCCGGGGACTTTGAATAGATCGACCAGCGTGGTAACCGCCACCGACGATGCCGGCGAACCGAGCAGATTCTTGACGAACTTCTTCAATTGCGCGTATGTGTAGTTGGCCCTCAGATTTCGCGCACCGACCGTCAAGAGCGAAGAGCCGGGCGCTTCCAGGTGGGGCTTCAAGAGCTGCGTAACGAAATTGAGCTCTGTCAGTCCCTCGCAGACGACATACAGGCGCGTCATCGAGACGGAGTGCCTCCGATCAGGTTTCGTTCCCAGATTTCGCCCATGGAGTAATCCTCCAGCCACGCGGCGAGAGTCGCGGAATTCTGCCGTTCGAATTTGCTCTGTGCCTTTTCGCGCGCGACTGTGACGATGTCTTCGGGCGCGAAATGGTTGACAAGTCCGACCGATTGGGTGGCCAGCACGACGGTGCAATGCACGGAGGCGCTCTTGACCAGCGCCGCTATAATTTCGAGAGCATAGGGATGCAGTCCGATCTCAGGCTCGTCGATCACGATTACCGGCGGCAAGTCCGACTCCGGCTGCGCCAGCAGAGCAACCAGGGCCATAGTGCGGAGCGTGCCGTCGGAAAGCTGATGAGGACCAAACAAGTGCGTAGAATCGCGATCTTTCCAGTTCAGCAAGATCGAATTTGGGTCGAGCCTCATTGGGCTCAGATCGAAATCCTCGAAAAACGGTGCGATCTGCTGGATGGTGGTGACGATGCGCCGATAGTATTGGGGTTGCGTTTGGCGGAGCGCGTAGAGAAACGCAGCCAGATTGCCGGCGTCATTGTGCAGCCCGCGATTGTCTTCGATATTACAGCGCCGCCGGATGGCCGCAGTCTCCGACGTGTCCTCGAAGTGGAAGACGCGGATTCCGGCCAGATGCGCCATCAAGTCGGGAGACTCATCCGCGGTGAGCAGGCTCTCGCGGTGACGCGATCCGAGGAGTCGGCCGATGGCGGCGACTGAGCGGTCGTGCGGCTATCAACCTGTTCGTCGGAGAAGATTAATGAGTCAGTCTCGGTACTCCTGAGCAGCCACGAAAAGTAGACCACGCGACCAGTCTTACCCTCAAACTCCAGACTCACCCACAACGCCGGAGTCTCCTTTGAGTCGTAGTAAAGAAGTGTGTTGGCGCCGCCCGAACGTCCCACGAACTCCTGGAGCTTGCCGGCGGGGATCGCGTTCAGGAGACGGAAAAATGAGATCAGATTCGACTTCCCCGCTCCGTTGGCCCCAACGAAAACATTCACGGGCCGCAGTCCGAGCGGCTGGAGATCCTTGATCGATTTGAAGCCGCCTACGCCGATACTGGTCAAACGGGCCATAATCTGAGGGTACTCCAGGAAGCCGGCCCGCCGCTCAAATCCGACCGAACTTCGCCACAGCCTCCCCGATCGACCGGAACTTCTCGATAAACGGAACCATGCTGTGTTCGGTATTATCCAACTCCTGCGCCTTCTTCAGAATCTCGGCGGCGTGCGCACGCGGCACCACTGCTACTCCATCTTCGTCCGCCACGACGATATCGTTCGGATTCACCCGCGCGCCCGCGCAAGTGACCGGGATATTGGCGCCCGCGAAGCGGTAATGATTGATGGAAGTGGAGGGCACAATGCCGCGGCTGAACACCGGAAACTGCAGGCGCTTGATTTGCGGCAGGTCGCGCACCGAGGCGTCCACCACCGCGCCGGACAAGCCACGGTATTTCATAGCGGTGGACATCAGCCCGCCGATGCCCGCGAAATCCAGACCGTCTTCCAGCACGATGACGTAAACCGAGCCTGGCGGTGCGGCATCGATGGCGTCCAGCATGCCCTGCGATGCGGCGGCGCCTTCGTGGTGTTCCTCCTTCTTCAGCAGCACGGTGACGGCGGGACCCGCGAACTTGGCGGTGAAGATCGGCCGCATGTCGTGCGACATGTAGATGCGCTGGCCGTAGAGCTGTTCGGCGGCGTCGGCCACCGAGGCGACTTCGACGAGCCGCAGGCCTTCCAGCAGCGGGTCGGCGGCGCGTTGCGCGAAGAGCCATCCGGCTACGCACAAGGCCAGCGTGGCGGCGGGGACGAGCGGGAATCGGAGTTTCATGGCCGGAACGTAGCACATTTCGGCCGGTTGGCAGGGCGTGCTACAGTGGTGATGTCTTCCGTTTTCGCCAGCACGTCCCTATCGTCTAGCCCGGCCTAGGACATCGCCCTTTCACGGCGGTAACGGGGGTTCGAATCCCCCTGGGGACGCCACGTGCACGTACCCGTGCACCGGAGCCGTTCGCTGTGCCGCTTCAGGTCATCTTCTATGAGACAAGCCTCTCTTTCGCCACTGCGCTAAACTAGAAGTAATCCTCCCCAATGCGCGATGAAGCTTGCGTCCGTACTTTCCTCCAACTTCGATTCTGAGATCCGCGCTCGCGGAGCCAGCTACTACCGCTTAGGCGCGGTGCGCATCAAGCGGGGAAATGCAACGGGCGTCGAAGCCGGCGTCCGCGGCTCGCGCGTCTATGACGTTGAGATCACTTGGGACGGCCGCAGGCTGGCCTTGTTCTGCGACTGTCCCTACTACGAAGACGTGGGCGCGTGCAAGCATCTGTGGGCCACGATTCTGGCGGCCGATTCGCAGAACTATTTCACGGCCATCACGCGCATCAGTCCCAGGGACGTTTCTTTCGACGAGGCGGCCAATGCCGAAGATGCCGGCGATTCCATCCACCAGGACGAAGATCCGCCCTTCTACCCGTCTCTCGCCCGCCCGGCGCCCGTTTTCAAAGCGCAACTCCAAATAGCGCCGCCTATCTGGCGCCAGCGGCTGAATGAAATCGTGCCGGCGGGATCGTTGGCGCACATGGCCTGGCCTCCGCAGCGCGAGTTGCTTTACGTCATCGACGCGGCGGGCAGCGCCGTCCGCAGCTCTCTGATCCTGGAACTGAAAACGCGCGAGCCCAAGCTCAAGGGCGGATGGAAGAAACCCAGCGCGCCGGAGATCAGCCGGGCGGCCTTGTCTTTGCTCCCAAATCCCGTGGATCGTCACATCCTTGGACTGCTTTCGGGAAGCGCGATGAACTCGGACTGGATGTCCTATAGCGGTTACGAATCGATTGCGGCCGGCTTCCGCCTGCGGCATCCGTTCGCCTCCACGGTGATGCCGGAGATCGCCCGCACGGGACGCTGCCTGCTCCAGTTCAACGGCGGCAGCGGTCAGGAGCAATTGCCGCTGACCTGGGACGATGGCGAGCCTTGGCGGTTCGTTCTCCGCCTACTCCCTCAGGAAGGCCATAAGTGGGCGCTCGCCGGTTTCTTGCGCAGGGGCGAGGCGGAGATGGATCTCCTGGCGCCGGTCCTGATCGCCGAGGGTTTGGTTTTCACACGGGAGCGCGTCGCGCTGCTGGAGGAAGGGGCGCCGTCCGAATGGGTCTCCGCCCTCCGCAGATTGCGGCAGATCGACGCGCCCGAAGGCGACGTCCCGCAAATGCTCGCGGCGCTGCTGGAACACCCGCTGGCCGCGCGCCTGGAGGTTCCCGAAGAGTTGCGCTTCGAGGAAGTGCAGCCCGTGCCGCGGCCTTGCCTTACGTTCCGCTCCGTCAAGCGTTATGCGTGGGAGCAGGAGCGCCTGATCGCCGAACTCTGGTTCGATTACGATGGCCGGCGCGTGCCCGATGCGCTTAAGGGCCGCGGCGTTTACGACTCCGCCAAGCGAAGGTTTGTGGTGCGCGACCAGCCGGTCGAGGCGGCCGCCAGGGCGCTTCTATACCAACTCGGCATGGAGGATCTTCCGCCGGATTACCGGGGTGAGGCAGCCTCTCTGCGATTACCGCCCAAGAAGCTTCCGGCGGTGGCGCATGCTTGTCTCTCGGCGGGATGGCACGTGGAGGCCGAAGGCAAGATCTTCCGGCGCCCAGGCGCCAGCAGCCTGGGGGTTTCTTCGGGCGTAGATTGGTTCGAATTGCATGGCGAGGTAGATTACGGCGGGCCCACCGCGAAACTCCCCGCGCTGCTGGCTGCGCTGCGCCGCGGCGAAAACATGGTGCGGCTGGACGACGGCACCTACGGGCTGCTGCCCGAAGAGTGGCTGAGCCGCTTTGGTCCCATCGCCGGCTTGGGCATTCCCGAGGCCGATCATCTCCGCTTCCGCCGGAATCAGGCGGGGCTGCTGGATGCGCTGCTGGCCACCCAACCCGAAGTCAGTTGCGATGCGACCTTCGCACGGGTACGCGACGAGTTGCGCAACTTCGGGGGCATTCACGCGGGAGTGCAGCCCAAGGGGTTCGTGGGACAGTTGCGCGACTATCAACGGGACGGCGTCGGTTGGATGGACTTTCTGCGCCGCTTCAGTTTCGGCGGCTGCCTGGCGGACGACATGGGGGTGGGCAAGACCGCGCAAGTGCTGGCGCTGCTGGAAGCCCGCCGCGCGTCGCGCGATGCCCCCGGACCTTCGCTGGTAGTGGTTCCCAAATCGCTCGTGTTCAACTGGAAGCAGGAGGCGGCCCGGTTCACGCCCCGTCTGCGGGTGCTCGACCACACCGGATTGGCGCGCGATATTCATAGCTTCGCGGATTACGACTTAATCCTGACCACCTACGGGACGCTGCGCCGCGACGCCGCGGAATTCAAGGACATCGAGTTCGATTACGTGGTGCTCGACGAAGCCCAGGCTATCAAGAATCCCGGCACGGAGTCCGCCAAAGCCGCACGTCTGTTGCGCGGCCGCAACCGCTTGGCGCTTAGCGGCACGCCGGTGGAAAATCATCTCGGCGAACTGTGGAGCATCTTCGAGTTTCTGAACCCCGGCATGCTGGGCGCCGCCGGCGTGTTCAAGCTGGCCGGAGGCGCGGCGCGCAATCCCAGCGAAGAAACGCGCGCGCTGCTGGCCCACGCGCTGCGCCCATTCATTCTGCGGCGCACAAAGGAGCAGGTGGCGCGAGAACTTCCGGCCAAATCCGAGCAGACCATTTTCTGCGAATTGGAGGCCCCGCAGCGCAGGCTCTACGACGAGTTGCGCGTGCACTACCGCAATTCGCTGCTGCAGACGGTTGCCGCGAAGGGCTTGGCGAAATCCAAGATCCAGGTGCTGGAGGCGCTGTTGCGATTGCGCCAGGCGGCTTGCCATCCGGGCCTGCTAGATCCCAAGCGCCACGGCGATTCCAGCGCCAAGCTCGATGTTCTGATGGATCGCCTGGAAGAAATCGTGGCGGAGGGTCACAAGGCGCTGGTCTTCTCGCAATTCACCAGCCTTCTGTCGCTGGTAAAGGAGCGCCTCGACGCATCGGCGATGGTTTACGAGTACCTGGATGGCGCGACGCGCGACCGCCAGGAGCGCGTGGAGCGCTTCCAGAGCGATCCGGAGTGCCCTCTGTTCCTGATCAGCCTGAAAGCCGGCGGCCTGGGCCTGAACCTGACCGCTGCCGAGTATGTTTTCCTGTTGGACCCGTGGTGGAATCCCGCGGTGGAAGCGCAAGCAGTCGACCGGGCGCACCGCATCGGCCAGACGCGCCAGGTCTTCGCCTACCGCCTCATCGCGCGGGATACCGTCGAAGAGAAAATCCTTCAATTGCAAAGCAGCAAGCGGGATTTGGCTGCCGCGATCATCAGCGAGGATAATAGTTTGATCCGCGATTTAAAGCGCGAGGATCTGGAGTTACTGTTGTCGTAAGAAGTCGGGAGTCAGAAGCCAGGAGTCAGAATCGCTACGGCTTGCGACTTCTGTCTTCTGTCTTCCTACTTGGATTCAATCCGCATGGCGTAGAAGCTGCGATACACAAACGTTACCGAAACCAGGAAAAACAGCGCGCCGAGCACGGTGCTCAGCGTGTTGCCCTGCTTATCGTTCAGCGAAACCGCCAGTTCCACGGCCAACAGCCCGAACAACGTAGTGAACTTGATGATGGGATTCAGCGCCACCGAACTGGTGTCTTTGAGCGGATCGCCCACCGTGTCGCCCACCACCGTGGCGGCATGCAATTCGGTGCCCTTCATGTTCAGCTCGGTCTCGACGATTTTCTTGGCGTTGTCCATGGCGCCCCCGGCATCGGCCATGAAGATGGCCTGGAACAGACCGAATATGGCGATCGAGATCAGGTAGCCGATGAAGTAGAAAGGCTCGAAGAAGGCGAAGGCCAGCGTGGCGAAGAACACGGCGATAAAGATGTTGAGCATGCCCTTTTGCGCGTACTGCGTGCAGATTGCCACCACCTTCTTGGAGTCGGATACGGAGGCCTTTTCGGCGCTCTCCAGCTTGATGTGCTCCTTGATGAATTTCACCGCGCGATATGCGCCGGTGGTGACCGCCTGCATGGATGCGCCCGTGAACCAATAAATCACCGCTCCGCCGGCAATCAGACCCAACAGGAAGGGCGGGTAGAGGATCGAGAGGTTGGCAAGGTGGGTGGTCAGGCCGTCAGTGAGCGCCACAATGATGGAGAAGATCATAGTCGTTGCGCCGACGACCGCAGTGCCGATCAGCACCGGCTTGGAGGTAGCCTTGAATGTGTTGCCGGCCCCGTCGTTTTCTTCCAGGTTCTCCTTACCCAGTTCGAAATTCGGTTTGAATCCGAAATCGCGCTGGATCTCGGCTTCGATGCCGGGCAGCGTCTCGATGGTCGAAAGCTCGAACACGGACTGGGCATTGTCGGTTACCGGGCCGTAGCTATCCACCGCGATAGTCACCGGACCCATGCCCAGGAAACCGAACGCCACCAGTCCGAAGGCAAACACGGCCGGCGCCACCATGAGGCTGGCGAGACCCAGAGTGCTGACTCCATAGGCGATGCTCATCAGGCCGAGGATGGAGAAGCCCAGCCAGTAGGCGCTGAAGTCGCCGGCCACAAGACCGGACAAAATGCACAATGAGGCGCCGCCTTCGCGCGCGGAATTGACGATCTCGCGCACATGCCTCGATGAGGTGGAAGTAAATACTTTCACGCCTTCGGGAATAATCGCGCCGGCCAGTGTGCCGCAGGTGATCACGGTGGAAAGCTTCCACCACAAGCTGGTATCGCCGCTCAAATCCGGAATAATGAAGTAGCTGACCAGGTAAGTAAGTCCCACGGAGACGAGCGAAGTCAGCCACACCAGCGAAGTCAGGGGCGCTTCGAAGTTCATCTTCTCGATATTGCCGTACTTGGCCTTGGCGAAGATGCCGTTGATGAAATAGCTCACTGCCGAGGAAATAATCATCATCACGCGCATCACGAAAATCCAGACCAGCAGGCGCACCTGCATCTCGGGCTGTTTGACCGCCAGCAATATGAAGGTAATCAGGGCCACTCCAGTGACTCCGTACGTTTCGAAACCGTCGGCCGAGGGTCCCACCGAGTCGCCTGCGTTGTCGCCGGTGCAATCCGCGATTACGCCCGGGTTGCGCACGTCGTCTTCCTTGATCTTAAAAACGATCTTCATCAGGTCCGCGCCGATGTCCGCGATCTTGGTGAAAATGCCGCCCGCCACGCGTAGCGCCGCAGCGCCCAACGACTCGCCGATGGCGAAGCCGATGAAGCACGGTCCCGCCAGATCGCCCGGAATAAACAGCAGGATGATCAGCATCATGATCAACTCCACCGAGATCAGCAGCATGCCGATGCTCATGCCCGCTTGCAGGGGGATGTCGTAACAAGGAAACGCCTTGCCGCGCAGGCTGGCGAAGGCCGCGCGGGAGTTCGCGAAGGTGTTGACCCGCATGCCGAACGCCGCCACCGAGTAACTGCCGGCAATACCGATGATGCTGAATAGCAGAATAATGGCCACTTGCAGCGCGGGCTTTCCCTGCAGGAAGCCGAAGTAGAACACGATGATGACGCCGATGAAGCATTCCAGCAGGATCAGGAATTTACCTTGCGTAGCCAGGTAAGTCTTGCATGTCTCATAAATGAGCTCCGAGACTTCCAGCATCGACTTATGCACCGCCATATTCTTCAGCCGCATGTAAATGATCAGCCCGAAAACCATGCCTAGGGCGCAGAATATAAGTCCGAACATCAGCAGGGAGCGGCCGCCGATGCCGCCCAAAAAAGTGGCGCTGTCCAGATTCGGCAGGTGCAAGCTGGCTTCGCCGCCCTCGCCTTGCGCCATCAGAGGGAGGGCCAACATGGCCATCCACAAGAACGGGAGAAACGCGCGGATTGCGCCGCGCCCGATCGAAAATACTGTTCGCACGAAAAGAGCCTCCTGAAATGGGGCGAAATTTAGGATATCAGGGTGGATTTACCTCAGCCCGTTCCTAAGGAATCCTAAAGGTAGCGCAAGGCGGCTGTGAATTCAAGGAGGGCAAACCGCCGTCCCTCCCGCCACTTCTTCCGGAGAACTCTACCGCGTCAAAGCCACTCCTCCTAGTGGCGGTCGTTATCCCTATAGATGCGCAAGCCGCGATCGAGCGCTTTCTCGCATCCTCACGCCGCCCCGCTCTGCTCGAACCCGGCGAGCCGCTGCTGCCGCTGGGGGCGGACAACTTCACTCTCCAACTGCGCAGCTCGCGGTTGACGATCCAAGTTTGGGACCAGACCCGCAACCTGGTACGGCGCGTCACCGGCGTAGCCCACGAGGCGCGCGGCCGTTTGGAACTGATCGTCGAGCAATTCGCCCGTAAGGAAGGCCGGCTGTTCCTGGTGGATCTGGCGCGGCCCTCCAGCCTGGATTTCGAGCGCCGCAGCGAGCGGCTGGTCTTTCGCGAGCGGTTCCGCCAATTCCTCACGCGCCAGTTCGCGGATTGGACACTGGCCGAGATCAGCGCCGAGCCGAACCTGGAGGCCAGCCTCTCTCCCAGCTATCCGCGCGCGCTTCTGCGCCGCGGGCAAAGCGGGTGGGCGGCCATCGGCGCGCCGCCCGAAAGCGATCCTGCCGGCCTGCTGGCCTTCGGGCTGATCTGGCTGGATCATTTGCGCCGCCGGGAGAAGCGCCTGACCGTTGAAGGCATCGCGCTGTACCTGCCGCGCGGCCAGGAGCGCCATACCGGCTTGCGCCTGCCGTGGCTGAACGAAGAAGTCGCGCGCTACGAATTGTTCGCCTACGACGAGCGCGATTTCGCCGCGCGCATCGATCCGCGCGATTTCGGCAACGTGGATACAAGCGTCGAGATCTGCCGCCGGGCAGCGCCGCTGGGGGCCTTCGAGCGCCTGCTCGAATCGCCGGAAGTGGAGCGCGTCGCGCGTCACGATGGCGCGGTCAGCCTGCGCGTGCGCGGCGTGGAGTTCGCGCAGGTGTCGGAGAACGGAGCGCGCTTCGGCCTTGCTCAGCGGACCGCCGCGCGCCCGCGCGATCTGCCGGAGATGGAGCGACTGGCGCGGGATCTGGCGGAGCGGCGCTCGGCCGCGGCGGAGGATCGCGAGCATCCGCTGTACCGCCGGAATCCGGAAGCGTGGCTCGAATCGCAGGTCCGCGCGCAGATCGAACAGGTGTACGCGCCGCTCCAGCCCGCGCCGGTCTACGACCAGGTGCCTGCGTTCGCGGGCGGCGACCGGGGTGTGCTGGATCTTTTGGCCGTGGAACGGTCGGGGCGGCTGGCGGTGCTGGAGTTGAAGGCCACCGCCGATCTGCAGCTTCCCATGCAGGCGCTGGATTACTGGCTGCGGGTCAAGTGGCACTTGGATCGCGGCGAGTTTACGCCTAACGGTTATTTCCCCGGTATCGAGTTGCGGCCGGAGCCGCCGCGCCTGTTTCTGATATCGCCCGCGCTCGAGTTTCATCCCACCACGGAGACCATTCTGAGCTTTTTCGCACCCTCCATCGATGTGGAACGCATAGGTGTCGGAGTAGAATGGCGTAAGGGGTTGCAAGTGATGTTCCGCTTGAGCGGAGCGCAACGCCCCTGCACCGGACAGCGCGCCTAGGCGCGCTGTGGAATATCGATCATGCTCCGATACTTCAAACAAGCCAAGTCCGCTCTTTCGTTGCTCAGTCCGGATGAAGTGCGCCGGCGTGCGGAACGTCCCCTGGTGGTGGGGCTGGTCGCGGCGGAAAGCGCAGCTTACGCCGATATGGAGGACTTTCTAACGCCGCCCGCGGTCTCGCACGACAGACGCATGCAGGTGATGCAGTCCGTGCATCGGGCCTGCGATCCGGGCATCCCGGAGAGGTACGACTTGGTGCTGTATGAACAGGGTCTGCCGTGCCCGGCTACCGCGTTCACCTTCTTCCGCGACGATCCGGGGCGGACGGTGGAGGAGATTGTGAGCGCGCGCGACGATCTGTGGTTGGTGTTGGCGCGCAATTTCTACCCCTTCCGCAAGCCGGTGGTGGACCGGATCATCGGCTCCGTGGCGCGTGAGAACGCCATTTTTGCGGTGGCCAGCGCGCTTCCGAACGTGGTGCCGAATTTGTTGGAGATACCTTGGGCCCTCGGGGAGTTTGCTTCGGACACGGCTTTCATCACCATGAACCAGGTGCGCATGGCGTTTCTGGTGGCTGCGGCCAGCGATAAGCAAGTGGGATACGATAAGCAGTTGGCCGAGTTGGTATCGATTGCAGCGGGAGCTTTCGGCTGGCGTGCACTGGCGCGCGAACTGGTGGGATTTATTCCGCTGGGCGGTGGCCTGATCCCGAAAGGAGCAATCGCGTACGCGGCCACCTATGTCCTGGGCAAGGGGCTTGAACATTTCCATGGAGTGGGGTACGGCTACACGCGGCTGCAGAGGCGCGATGCCTATCAGGTGGCGTACGAGCGCGGCAAGGACGTGGTGGGCGCGGTAATGCGGAAGAAAGAAGCCTGATGCGGGGCGCGGTCCGGCTGGTTCCCGTCCTGCTTGTGGCATGCTGCGCCGCGCAGACTCCGAGCCGCGACCATCAGGGCGCGGTTATCAAGGTCGATCCCGCGCGCGTGGATCGCCTGTTGCGGCGGGCAGTGGTGCTGGATCTGCACGACGACACCACCCAGATGATGGTCGACGATGCGTACGACCTGACCCAGCGGCACGGCTTCGGCCAGGTGGACGTGCCCCGCATGCGGCAAGGCCACGCCACGGGAGTGTTTCTATCGATATGGACCGATGCGGTTCGCTACACTCCGTCCGAGTCCATTCGCCGCGCTTTGGAGCAAATCGACGCCGTGCGGCGCGCGGTGGCGCAGCATCCGGCCGATTTGGAGCTGGCTACTACCGCCGGCCAAGTACTGGCGGCAAAGAAGCGCGGCCGGATCGCCATCCTGATGGGTGTGGAAGGCGGGCACATGATCGATTCCGATCTGGCCGTGTTGCGGACTTACTTTGATTTGGGCGTCCGTTATATGACCCTGACACATACCGAGCATACCCCTTGGGCCGATACTTCCAGTCATCCGGCCGCCCACAACGGTCTCACCGATTTCGGAAAGCAAGTCGTGCGCGAGATGAACCGCCTGGGCATGATGGTCGACATTTCGCATGTTGCCGACAAGACGTTCTACGATGCTGTGGAAACCTCCGCCGCGCCAGTGATCGCTTCGCATTCCTCCTGCCGCGCGCTGGCCGACGTGCCGCGCAATATGACGGACGACATGCTGCGCGCGCTGGCCAAGAACGGCGGCGTGGTCCACATCAACTACTTCGAAGGTTTTCTGGACCGCGGCTTTATGGACCGGCTTGACGCACTGAAGGACGAGCAGGCGCAGCAGGACGCGCTTGAGGCACAGGCGCCCAAGTTCGGCGATCGCAGCCAACTGGACCCCGCGGTGCGTGCCATCAATGCGCAGCGCACCGCCAAGCTGGGGCGCCTGCCGCTCAGCCGCCTGCTGGATCACTTCGATCACGCCATAAAGGTGGCGGGCGTGGATTATGTGGGACTGGGATCGGATTTCGACGGCGCGGACGATCAGTTTCCGGAAGGCATGGAAGATATGTCGAAGATCCCCAACTTGGTGCGCGGCCTGATGGAGCGCGGCTATTCGGACGATGATATTCTGAAGATTCTGGGGGGCAACACGTTGCGCGTCATGCGGGACGTGGAGCGCATAGCCGCCGCAGGCGTTCGGCCTGCTGGGACTTCCGCCACGGGCGCCATTTCGCGCTAGCCTGCAAGCGCATCGTAATGGGAGACCGTTAGAAAGAGTTTCTCTTTTGCAAGATTCTCTCGGCTCGTCCGCTTTCTGACTAAGGGCGGCCGCAGTGAGCCTGGAACTGGGCGAACGCGATAAGCTCTCGCAAACCATCCTGGGGCATCAAGCCAAACAGTTCCAATCCCAGCAAGCAAATTGATCGCTAAAACCGAGGTTATTCCGATAACCCGGCTCTAAGCCCTCGCCCACGACCGGACAACTCGTCATAACTATCGCTGTTCACAGGTAGTTAGGTCGTTATTAGGTCGTTTCAAGGTTGCCACGCCCTATTAGGGATAATCTTCAATTTCGCGTCTTCTTGTGATTATTCTGTAATTTGTCTCTTGACAAGTGTGTGTTTTCTTGCCATAGTTAAACAACCTTCCGCATCTTAGGTGTAAAGCAGCCACGGCTGAACGAACACCGGGCAGGCGAGGACTTCCCTACGCCGCCGCGTCGATGTGGCAAAACGTTGACCGCGGAGTGCGAGATCAAGCATAAGCCCGAGCTTAGAGCCACCTGTGAGCTTTGCTCTGGCGTCACTTTGCCACTTCAATAGCCGACGGCATCGTCCGACGATGGGTCCGACGGTATTAAAACGATTACGCCGGAAGCTCGACAAGAAAAATCGATCTCAGGACGATACTTCCTGGCCTAGCTTCGGTGCCGGTCGTGCGCTGGTTGCCTGTCGGCGGCCTATTGTGTAAATAGTATCGCAGTGCGCCGCGCTTGCGGAACCCTCTATCTGGGCAGGGCGTAGGCCAAGTCGCTGCGTTCCGTCAAGGCGTCCGCCTGCACAGAGAGATTACGATTCGGAATTTGGAAAAGGAGAGAGCAAGATGACAGCAGCAACTCGGCACTCTAGTCAGCAGGGGAGAAGACAGATGGCGTTATCATTTCACCTTCCAGTTTGGAACGGAGCCGGACGCGTCCAGCGCTACGCGCGAGCGTTCGCAGTGTGCGCCGCGGCGATTGGCTCGCTCTGGGGCCAGAGCTTCGCGCCCTGCACGACTGGAAGCGCGAATATCTGCGCGCCAAGCGGCGCGAATGTCGGTATTGGGACCACCACCGCCACCTGGCCCTTCACATTGCAAAACAGCGCAACTGGCTATAGTCTCTTACAAAATATCACCGGAAGCGTAGACCCGGGTACAGGAGCCACCATTCTCAGGGTCGGTAATCCAGTTTCTACGCTCTGGTTGGCGGCTTACGGTTCGACGGCGCCGGGCATCTTAAGCGGTTCGACAGGCATAATTTCTCGCTCAGGTTCACTTGCATTCGGAACTCTAAACGCGCAGCCGTTGTATTTGTATACAGGCAATGCCAACACTGCTCCGCAATTCACACTAACAGGCAGCGGGTATGTGGGCCTCGGGACGACATCTCCGAGCTACCAGCTTGACCTGGAGGGTGGCCAGATCAACTCCTCGGGCGGCTATTGCATCGGTGGCAACTGCATCGCTTCCTGGCAGGGCCTCGGCAATACGAACATCACCTGGGCGGGCGCGCAGACGTTTAGCGCGAACACCACCTTTCCAGGGGGCGTCTGGAGCAGCTCCGGCAATGTGGGCATTGGCACGACCAGCGCCTCAGCTTTGTTAACATTGCAAAGTACTACTCCATCAGCTCCTTTGCTAAGTGTTTCTACCTCAATCGGACCGGCATTGTATGTGGCTAATCCGCCCGCTACCCCCACGCCCTCGCCCAATACGGTCGTCGTAGGCATTGGGACGACCACCCCGACGCTTTTCCAAGGCCCAGTATTAGGGCAAGGGCTGGACATTGAAAATCCGACTGGCAGGGCTGCACTACGGTTGGGCAGCGGCTATGAGAGTCTGGGACAAAGCTGGGAGTGGCAGTCGACGGTAATTAATGGCGCGGGTGTTATGAACCTCTCCGACCTATCAAACGGCGACAATCCTTTGACAGTGCTATCGAACGGCCGGGTCGGGATTGGGAATACTACTCCGGGCTACCAGCTTGACGTGGAGGGCGGCCAGATCAACTCCTCGGGCGGCTATTGCATCGCCGGCAACTGCATCACGGCCTGGCCGACCGGCAGTTCGAACACCTGGGTCGACGCGCAGACATTTAGCGCGATCGCCACCTTCAGCTCAAGCGCCACCTTCAGCGCTAGCACCAGCTTCCCAAGCGGAATCTGGAACGCCTCCGGCAGTGTTGGGATTGGGACGAGCGCGCCCACCACGCCGCTTGACCTAGTGGTCAACCCAACCAGTACCTTCCCACAAGTGCGGATCGGGCCGGTCGGCGATGGGAGTTCATCAACCAGTTTACCGTCATACGTCGATTTGTGGTCAACCTTCGACGTATATCCCCAAGACCAGGGACCTCGCAGGACCGCCACCATTAAGGGGCGGTTTTCCGGCGGAACTTGGGGCAACGAGGTCCTAGCGTTTGAAGTCGGCACCGGCGGCGTGAATGACGTGGGCAATGAGCCATTAGAGCGGATGCGAATCACCGGCGCCGGCTATGTCGGCATAGGGACGACGGCGCCGGTGCATATGCTGCAGGTCGCGGGAACGATCGGCGCGGAGGAGGTAATTGTTAGCAGCACCGGAGCGGATTATGTCTTTCAGCCGGGCTACCCGCTCGAGCCATTGGCCGAAGTCGGAGAGTACATCAGGCAACACCAGCACTTGCCGGACATCCCCTCGGCAAAGGAAGTCCAGGAAAAAGGTGTAAGCCTCGGCGAAATGCAAACGAAGCTGCTGGCTAAGGTGGAGGAGTTGACCCTGCACATGATCCAAGCGGATGAACGAAACACGAATCTGGAGCGGCAGAACCGGGAGTTGCGGGATCGGATGGCCAAAATCGAGGAGCGCGGTCCGGAAGGCCCTGTGGCCACGGGCGGTCGAGAAGCGCCGCAGGCACGCCACTAGCGCCGGGTACAGGCGCAGCCGAGTTGAAAGCCCTGAAAGCAAGGTAAAGCCGATGAGAGTCCATTTAACCGAGCACCCGATCACTTGCGGAAGCGCGGCGCGGAAGGCGGCACGGCCGCCTGGGCGCTGGGTCGCGTCCGCACTCTTGGTCTGCATCGCCGGGTCCGGCGCCGTCCTGCGGGCTCAGTGCGTGTTCGATTCCATTTACAGCCTCGCTTCGCCCATTACGTCGGGGACCGTAGCGTATGTTACGGACGTCTCCTCTCTCGCGGCTTCCTCCACCATCGGTAATAGCGCCAGCGTCACATTGGCGACCGGGACCGGCGCGCAATACGGGTCTGGCGTCATCACGCTGCTGCCTGGCTTTAATGCTACGGCCGGAAGCGCAGCGACGACTTTTCACGCCTTCCTCTACAGTTCCTATCCGCCACCCTGCCCGGTCCTTGACTCCGTGTCGCCGAACAGCGCGCTGGCGGGGACGCCCGTCGACATCATTGGCGAGAACTTCCCATCCTCGTCCGGGCCCGCGCCCCTCTTGTATTTTAACGGTGTGGCAGCGGCCACGCCTGAATGGGGTGAGGGGGTGTTGACGGCCGCCGTGCCTGCAAACGCGCCACCGGGCGCAGGCTCCATCTATGTAGTGGCTCAATATACGGTAACGACGAACACCGCGACTGAGTACATCACCAATACCAGTAATTCATTGCCTTTCACGGTACAGGCGACGACCAGCTACTATACGATCGCCGGGAACGCGACTGCAAGCGGCAGCGCTCTGGCTGGCGTGACCGTGACGCTAAGCGGCGGTGAGAGCGGGACGGCCGTAACCGGCTCAAACGGAAGCTACTCGTTTGCGGTGGCCGGCGGCGGCAACTATACCGTGACGCCGTCCCTGGCGTACTATACGTTCACTCCGGCCTCCACTTCGTTCAGCAGTGTGAACACCAATGAGACGGCGAACTTCGCGGCAACGCCTGTGACGTACACGATCGGCGGCGCCGTGAGCGGCAGCGTGAAGGCAGGGGTAACGGTCACGCTGAGCGGCTCCCAGAGCCAGACCACTTCGACCAACTCCGGCGGCTCGTACGCGTTCACGGTGAACGGCGGGGGCAATTATACCGTGACGCCGTCCCTGGCGGGCTACACGTTTACTCCGCCTTCCACCTCATTCAGCAACGTGGGCGCGAACCAGACGGCGAACTTCACCTCGGCTGTGGCGCCGACAGACACAATCGGCGGGACCGTGACCGCGGGCGGCATTGGGAAGTCGGGAGTAACGGTGGCGTTGAGCGGCAGTTCGAGCGGGGCAACCACGACCAATTCGAGCGGCGCATACTCGTTTACGGTGAACACTGGCGGCAACTATACTGTGACGCCGTCCCTGACAGGTTATACGCTCAGTCCCCCTTCCACAACATTCAACGACGTAACCTCGAACCAGACGGCGAACTTCACCGCGACGGCTCTGCCGACCTACACGATCACTGGCACCGTGACCGTAGCGGGAGGCAGCGGTCTTCCGAACGTTACGCTTCAACTGACCGGTACGTCGAGCGGGACGGCCACCACCAGTTCCAGCGGCGCCTATACCTTAACGGTGTATTCCGGCGGTAACTATACGGTGACGCCTTCTCTAGCGAGCTACGCGTTCACTCCGGCATCCGCCCAGTTCAATGACGTAACCGGCAACACGACACAGAACTTCACCGCCGCGGTCGGTACCGGAATGAAGGAATACATTCGCGTGGGCGGACGCGTGATCGCCATTGAGAATACAATACAGTGACTCGATACGGTCAAGCCGGGAATATTGACTGGAAGCTATGCGCAACGCATAAACTTCAAGACGAATACGAGAAAAGAGGAGAGAGTTCATGAAGCCCAAACTCGCAGCGCTTTTGTTGCTGACCGCGTTGGCCGCAAGCGCCCAACTAAAGAATGCCACCTACGCCCCCGGTCAACTGGCGCATGTGCCGGGTGAGCCGGTGATCGTCAACAAATTCGGAGTCTACCCGCTGAAGATCGTTCGCAGCGAGGGTCCCTTTCTGCTTTACATCGAGAACCGCTTGCCCGGACATACGGACCACTATTCCGTCACACTCGATCAGGCGAACGCCGCGGAGCTGGTTGGGCTGGATACCACTGCGGCGAAGTTCAATGCATCCGCGCTCCTGGACCTGGATCCGGGCACCTACCTGGTGCGGTTCCGCGTGCGGACGGAGCTCAGCTTTACGATTCAGATCAGCGCGGGAAGTGGAGCCGCGCAATGAACGGCCGGCGCAGGCGATCGCGTTTAGCATGTGCGGTGCTGGCTGTGTTGGGGGGCGTCTGCGCGCGAGGCCAGACCTATTCGCCGAGCATCTCGCCGCTCGATGGAACGACCCCCACCATCAACGCCCCCGGCAACCCGGCCGGGGCGTACGACCTAAGCTCCATCGAGCACCTCAACATGGCCACCGGGCACCTGAATATCACCATTCCACTGGCGCAGCTCATGGGGCGCGGGGAGGCCAAGGAAACCATGGTGCTCCCGATCGAATCGCATTGGCATGTTGAGAACCAGAATTACACATATACTACCGACGGGGTAACCTTTTATTACGGGACCGCGTACGAGCCGATCAACGAGCCCTGGAACAGCGACCAGCCCACGCATTGGAACGGCGTCATGGTCTATCGGGGTTTGGGCGACTACTGCAACCCGGCGCCGGGGCAGCCCAACAACTCCGCTTGGTATAACACGCTCTCACGGCTGACCTTTATCGCTCCGGACGGGACTGAGTATGAATTTCGCGATGCGCTAACGGGCGGTCTGAAGGAGGGGATACTCACGGGCGCCAACAATTTAAGCACCGGGTACGACCGCGGCCGCCTCTACCAGGCTTGGGACGGCAGCAGCGCCGTCTACACAGCGGGCGCCGATGTCCTGGACCCACCTCGCGGGGGCTGCGATGGAGGCGGCGGGAGTATTTTATCCAATAACGGTACTCTCCAACTTCGCGACGGCACCACCTACACCATCACATTAGGCTACGTCACGCAGATCGAGGACCGCAACGGGAACATCCTGACCCTGCCCCCGCAAGACGCCGCTTCGGTGCCGATCACCGACGGGCTAGGCCGGACGGTCACGGACACGCTCACAGGCGCCACGGAAACCATTCAGTACCCGGTCGCCGGCGGAAACCTGGAAACCGTGACCGTCACCTACAACGCGCTGGGCAATATGCTGATGCTCAGCGATCCGGCGGGGCATAGCCTCACCGGCTTGAACACGCTCCAAACCGCCGAGGGGCTTTTCCCCGGCATCGACTGGAACTGCAACACAAACGTCCCAAGCGCGGACTGCACAAATCCCAACAACGGCAACACTCTGTTCGACCAAAACGGCATGGTGCAGTCCGTCGCCTATCCGAACGGGCAGAAATACCAGTTCCTGTACAACAGCTACGGAGACGTCGCAGAGGTTATCCTCCCCACTGGCGGGGCCTGGCGATACTTTTATAATACTAATGTCCTATCCATCGGCAGCCCGCCCAGTACGGGATCCGGGTACGTGATTGAGCGTATCCTCACCGAGAAAGACGTATATACGGAGCAAAGCGACACCGCGCCATCCCAGGTGATCCTGTATTCGAACCTGGTCGACGGCAGCGGCAACGCCGCCGCGTCCGGCAACGTAGTATACTCGGACGGTTCGATAGAGAACCATTACTCCTACGGCGTCGACGAACTTCCCGCGCCAAATCTGGACGGCACCGTCTATAATGGCTGGAACTCCGGAAAAGAGTATCAGGTTAACTACTATACGAACAGCCAGACGCTGCTGCGCTCCGACTACTCGAATTGGGGACAAATGGCTTGCACGATGCCGCCGACCAACACTTGCTCCTGGTGGACTAGCGGAGGCGCGAACCCCCAATCCAGTTATTTTATCCCGGCATACAACCCGCGCGTGATCGACAAGACCGTGACCATCGGGACCCAACAATCCCAACAGAACTTTACCTACGACCAATACAACAACCAGACGGAAGAGGACGACTACGATTTCGGAACCAGTCCTTCCTACGGCACCCTGATCCGCGCGACCACCACGGCCTACGACCAGTCCTACATAAGCTCCTACCCTGGCGTCTACATCGTGGATCTCCCGACGCAGCGCCTGGTCTGCACGGCGATCGGCACGGGCTGCACCACGAGCACGGCGACGGCTTGGACCGCCTACACGTACGACGAGACCGCCTACCCGCCGGTGGCGGAATCGAGTATAGGCAACCACGACCCGGCATATTCCACGGCCAATGTTTCGCGCGGCAACGCAACTACCGTGAGCCAATACCTGAACCAATCGCCGCTCTCGTCGCATTATTCGTACGACATTGCCGGCAATGTGCTAACGGCCTGGGATCCGCGCCTGGTGGTGCATTCCTACACGTATCCGGATGCGGGCGTCGAGACCTCCGGGACCACTTTCGCCTTTCCAACAACCGTTACCAGCTATACAGGCACGTCGGGATCCAGCACGGCGGTTCCTTCGAGCGCGGCATTGACGGCCAGCATAAAGTACGACTATAACCTCGGCAAACCTACACAGACTACGGACGTCAACGGCAACATCACCACCTACTCGTACACCGGCGAACCGCTCGGTAGACTGGTAAAGATAACCCGCCCTGACACGGGCGCCACTTCGTTCACCTATAACGATACGCCTTCGACCGAGCCCAGCAGCGAACTGCCAGGGTTGGTAAACGTGGAGACAGTGGGGGACCAGACGTCGTCTGGCGACGGCAAGATGAAGAGCGTCGTCTTCTACGACGGCCTGGGCCGGGAGTGGGAGACTTCGAAGCAGGCGGCCACCCAGAACATCATGGAGTGCAAGACCTACGACGTGCGCAGCCGGCTGCAGACCGAGTCGAACCCCGCGTTTTCCACCGCCGCCTTCGGAGCGGGCAGCGGGAACACCGACACCACCGTGTGCGGCGCGAGCGGCGCAAACTACGTGGGCACCAGCTACACCTACGACGGCCTCAGCCGCCAGATCACGGTGACGGCGGCGGACGGATCGAAGACTTCCTACAAATACCAGGGCGATTCCACCAGCCACACCTACCAGACGCTGGAGATCGACCCGGTGAGTGTGAACCGGCTCAACTACGCGGACGCCGCCGGGCGCCTGAAGGAAGTGGATGAAAACTGCACCTCCTGCTTCGGCGGAACCTACGGCATCGCCGGCCAGGCAACCTACCAGACAACCTACGGCCACGACGTGTTGGACGACCTGACCGGCGTCACCCAGAGCGGCGAATCGCGCTCCTTCACATATGACTCGCTGAAGCGGCTGACGCAAGCCATGAACCCGGAGAGCGGCACGATCAATTACACCTACGACCCCAGCAACAATCTATTGACGCGCGCCGACGCCGACGGCAGTGTGCTAACCTATTCGGCATACGACGGAATGAATCGCGTGACAAGCAAATCGTACACTTTGGGTACGAACGTGCAAACAACGCCAACTGTGACCTACGGCTACATTAACGCGGCGAACCAAGAGCCGGCGAACTGCGGCAACCTGCTGGGCCGGCTGTATAGCGTCACGGCGGGAACGATGGTCAACACCTATTGCTACCAGTGGGCGGGGAAGCCTGCCGCCAGCGGCCAGACTACCAACGGGACGGCGTACCCGATGAGCTATCTGTACGACTTGGCGCTGGAGCCAGTCTCGTTCACGTTCCCCTCCGGACGCCTGCAAACCACGCAATATGACACCGGGGGCCGCGTGAGCTCGGCCACCGGCACATACAACGCGGCGCCCACTACCTATGGCGCGTCGTACGGCTACTTCCCGGACGGCACGCTAGCCAATGTCAGCCTGGGTCCCAGCGCGCAGATCCAGCAATACTGCCAGAACAACCGCCTGCAGATCGTAGGCGTGCGTCTGGGCCCGGCCGGGGGGAGCACCCAGAGCAACTGCGGCAGCAGCAACGACCTGCTAAACCTGACGATGACGTACGGCTCGATCGGGCTCAACAATGGCAACCTCACCCAGCAGACCATAGCCCAGCCCTTGAACATAGCGGACAACTTTACCTACGACGCCTACAACCGGATCGCCATGGCGAAGGAGGGCGCATCCCCCTTCGCCTGGTCGCAGACGTACAACTACGATGCGTACGGCAACCGCTGGGTGAACCCGGCGAGCGGCTTCTCGCTCTCCTCGTTCACGGCCACGGCTTCGACCAACTTCAACTCGAAGAACCAACTCGTTATCCAAAACAGCGGGTATGACAACTCGGGGAATCAGACGGGCATCGGCGGGACGGGCAGCGCTTACGCGTTCACCTATGACGCGGAGAATCGCCAGTACAGTTCGGCGATCAACGGTGTGACTACCGATTACACCTACGACGGCGAGGGGCGGCGGGTGCAGAAGGCGACGGCCGGCGGCTCCACGATGGTTTACGAGTACGACGCCGCGGGAGAAGTGGCCGCCGAATACTCGACCATGGAGCCGCCGCAGACCGAGACGCTATACCTGACGCCGGACCACCTGGGGTCGAACCGGCTGGAGACCAACGCGCTTGGGGTGCCGGTATGGTATCACGACTATCTGCCGTTCGGGGAGGAGATTCCCGCCCCGCTGCGCAATTGGAAACTGCGGATACCGGCCAACTCAGCTTCGAGGAACGTTTGGCGCTGCTGGGCAGTGGCTCTGGAAAGAGAATCGGGCTCTGGCGCGGCGGTTGCGCGCCGCCCACCTGAAGGAACGCGGCGTTATCGAGGATATCGATTATCAGCACCCGAATGGATTGGATCGCAAGCTCATGCGCTCCTTGGCCAACAGCGAGTGGGTAGGTCGGCATCAGAATGTTTTGCCGATCGGGCCCGCTGGAATCGGGAAGAGTTGGCTGGCCTGTGCGTTGGCACAAAAAGCCTGCCGGGACGGCTTCGCGGTGCTGCACAAGCGCACGTCGGAATTATTTCGGGAGTTGTCGGCGGCGCATGCCGACGGGAGCATTGGCCGCTTTCTCCTGCGCCTCGCACGAATTGACGTGCTGCTGCTGGATGATTTTGCCATGGCGCCGTTGAAAGACGCCGAGCGGCGTGACTTCCTGGAAATCTGCGATGACCGTTATCAGCGCCGTTCGCCGATCCTCACCTCGCAGAGATGCCGGTGGCCCACTGGCATGAGCAGATCGGCGATCCCACGATTGCCGACAGCATCCTCGACCGCTTGATTCACAATGCCCATCGCGTCGAATTGAAAGGAGAATCCATGCGCAAGAAACGCCGCAAGCCCGGCGAGGAGGAGACCCAATGAACACCCCGCGCGTGCGATTGAAACACCCCGCCGGTTGGTTTGCCGCCGGCCGCGAGATGACGGAAGCCATGGGTCTGCTCTCCGATGCTGCCTTCAAAGTGTTCTTCTGGTTGTGCCTGCACGCGGAACGCAGTTCCGGGAGATTGCTGGTCGAACCGGAAACCATCGCCAGATCTATGGGCCGAACCGAGGTGGAGATCATGGCAATTCTGGATGCCCTATTTCAGAGAGAAATATGCCGCCGGGTGAGCGGTGGCTACCAGGAGATTACGGATCGCTTTTGGCCCTACGAGCGTGTGGCGTCGCCCTCGCCGGCCAAAGACGTGTGGACTGACACCGCCAAAGTGAAGGAACTTATGCAGGCACGTGCCTGCGTGCGCAGCTCGTTCTCCGCCGCCGATTACAAACTGGCCCAGGAACTGTACCGCCGCCAGATTCCGCTACAAACCGTGGAGCGCGCCATTCATCTGGCCTGCTTGCGTAGGTACGCGGCTCTGCAAAACCACCAGGGTGGCACTCCGATTACGAGCCTGCATTATTTCACTTTGCTCTTGGAGGAGGTCCAGCGGCTGGAAATTTCCGACCAATACTGGTCCTACGTGAGCCGCAAACTCCGGCAGATGGAGCACCAGTGGCAGCCGT
>DATNMW010000060.1:0-2740 GCA_035602155.1 Bryobacteraceae bacterium
ATTGCCATTGGTTTCGCTTTGGGGATCCAGACCTGAGGCGCCGATATCTCACAACCTAGTTTCGCGATCAATGCATGCATCCACCCTGATAATCGGCAGATCGCGGAGGATTCTTTATGGTGAAATGTTGGAAAAGATGAAAGCCGCCGTCTTCTGAGCGCCGAAATAGCGGCATGCGCCATCCTGTCGGCATCGGCACGTTTCGGCGCCATCTCGCATCTTCCTGAAAAATAGCCTGATAGCTTTGGCCGCCCGCCTGCACTACCCGAATACATGCTGCGCATCACCATTCAGGAATCGGCTCAGGCCAGCACCTTCAAGCTGGAGGGCAAGCTCACGGGACCGTGGGTGCGGGAACTGGAGCAGGCATGGGCAGAAGCCAGCGCGGCGGCCGGCCACGACCTGACCATCGATCTGGCGGACGTTACCTTTATCGACTGCGCGGGCAAGGATCTGCTGGCGCGCATGCATGAGGGCGGCGCCAAGCTGGTCGCGCGCAGCCCCATGAACCGCTCCATCGTGGATGAAATCGCGCGCGCCGGCAAGCACGTGCTGATCGTGCTGGCGGCACTGGCGTTCGCGCCTGGCGTTCGCGCACAAGACACTACGCCCCTGCGCCTGACGCTGCACGACGCCGTGCAATTGGCGCTCAACCAGAATCCGCAGGTGCAGGTGGCCAATCTAAACGTGGCGCAGAGCCAGCAGGACCAAACCATCGCGCGCGCCGGACTCTTGCCGCAAGCCAGTTTTCAAGCCTACGAACAAACGCGGCGATTCGCGGTGGCCCCGCTGTTCGGACTGGAGCACGTTCCGGGCCTGCCCTTTCCCGGGCACCTGGGCCCATACGACGTTTATCAGGCCGGCCCGAATTTTTCGGTTCCGATCTTCGATTTGACGCTTTGGCGGCGGTGGCAAGCATCCAAGGAAGGAGTGAGCACGTCGCGCGCGCAAAACCAGGGGGTCCGCGAGCAGATCGCCATGCTGGTGGTTTCGCAGTACCTCGGCAGCCTGCGCGCATCGGCAGACGTGAAGGCGGCGCAATCCCGCGTGGACCTGGCGCAGGCGCTTTACGATCAGGCCGCCGATTTGCAGAAGAACGGTGTGGGCACGGGCATCGACACGCTACGCTCCAACGTGGAATTGCAGAACGAGCGGCAGCGGTCGATAGAAGCCCAGACGCAGTTGCAGACGTCCCTCTACGGCCTGGCGCAGCTATTGAATGTGGACCCCCATCGGGAGATCGCACTGACCGATCAAGTCAGCTTCTTCGACACACCCACCATTCAGGTGGATCAGAGCCTGGAGGCCGCCTATACCAATCGCCCGGAGATGAAGGCGCTGCTGCACGAGCAGCGGCAGGTGGAACTGCAGAAACGGCAGGCCGGCGAAAGCCGCTACCCGACGCTGGGTTTCGATGGCTTCTGGGTGGAGCAGGGATTGACTCCCGCCACGTCGATCCCGGCCTACACCTACGATTTCAGTTTGAATGTTCCGTTGTTTACCGGAGGCCGCATCGGCGCACAGCGCACGCGGGCCGATCTGGAGCTGCGCAAGGTGTCGCAACAGGAGCAGGAGCAGCGCAACCAGATCGCGCTGCAGGTGAAGACGGCTATCGCGCAGATGGCCGCGGCGCGCAGCGAGGTGGATGTCGCCAACCAGGCCGTGGGTCTGGCGAACGAAGAAGTGACGCAGGCGCGCGACCGGTTCCAGGCGGGCGTGGCCAACAATATCGAGGTCGTCACCGCGCAGGATGCGCTCGCGCGCGCCAACGATAACCAGATTGTGGCGCTATATCGCTACAACCAGTCGCGGGCGGATCTGGCTCACGCCACGGGACAGATGGAAGCTGTCTACGCCAAATAGTCAAGTGAGGGGAGTAAGATGGAAACTCAGATGATCGAAGAGGAAAAGCCGGTCGCCGAACAGCCGCGCGAAGTGGTGGTGCGTAAGCCGGCGAACCGGTCCAAGGCCGTGCTCGTGATCCTGGGCGGAGGCCTGATCTTGGCGCTGGTGGCGGCGGGTTTCTGGCTGCACTTCCGGTATCGCGTGTCGAGCGACGATGCGCAGGTGGACGGACACATCGTTCCGATATCCGCCAAAGTTTTCGGCAGCGTGCTGGATGTGCCTGTGAACGACAATCAGGCGGTGAAAGCCGGAGATGTGCTGGTGCGCATCGATCCACGCGATTTACAGGCCAAGCTGGATCAGGAAAAGGCCGCGCTGGCATTGGCGGAGGGCCAGGCGCAAGCCGCACAGGTGACTGTGCCGCTTACGCGCGACACCACGCACAGCGGCACCTCGGGAGCTTCAGCAGCCGTGATTAGTGCCGAGGCGCAGGTGGCCCAGGCGGATGCGGCGGTCGCGCAGGCAAGCACGGACCAGACCATCGCCCGCTCGAACGTGGCGGCTGCCGAAGCCAGCAACGAAAAGGCACAATCGGACTTGGCGCGCATGCGTCCGCTGGTGGCTAAGGCCGAGATTTCCCAGCAGGAATTCGATTCTTATACGGCCGCCGCAAAAGTGGCCGCGGCTCAATTAAGGGCAGCCCAGGATCGCGTGCAATGGTCGGAGCAAGGCGTAACCACGGCGCGAGCCGCGGCAGACGCCGCGCGGTCCAGGGTGCAGCAGATGCGCGCGGACCTGGCGCAATCCACGGCCGGCGAGCGGCAAGTGTTGGTTAGCTCGGCGCAGGCGGTATCGGCTGCCGCGCGCGTGCTGGAGGCGCGCGCCAACGTCGCTG
>DATNMW010000061.1:0-3804 GCA_035602155.1 Bryobacteraceae bacterium
CTCCGGCGCGGCAGAGACAACGTGCAGCAATGCGCCGCGCAGCAGCCCGGGCTTCTCCGCAACACCTCGCAGGCGCACGCGCTCACCGGGCAGCACGAACGGCGCCAGGACTGCGCGGCCTTCCAGCCGGCCCAGCCCCTCGCCGCCGTACACCAGCTTCTCCACGTCGATCTCGAAATCGCTTAGGATAAAATTTACCTTTTTGAACCCACCTCCATGAGAGCACGAGTCTTCTCCGGCATGCAGCCGTCCGGAAATCTACACATCGGGAATTACCTGGGCGCGTTGAAAAACTGGGTGCGCGTGCAAGCGGAATACGAGTGCATCTTCTGTATCGTGGACCTGCACGCCGTCACCGTCTACCAGGACCCCGCCGAGCTGCGCGCCAAAATCCTGGAGACCGCGGGATTGTATCTGGCGGCGGGCATCGACCCCCGTGAGTCCAGCATCATGGTGCAATCCGCGGTTCCGGCGCATGCCGAGCTGGCCTGGATGCTCACCTGTGTAACGCCCGTCGGCTGGCTGGAGCGCATGACGCAGTACAAGGCCAAGGCCGCCAAACAGGAGTCGGTGGGCGACGGGCTGTTGCAATACCCATGCCTGATGGCCGCCGATATTCTGCTCTACCAGGCCGCCGCCGTGCCGGTGGGCGAGGACCAGGCGCAGCACTTGGAACTGACGCGCGACATCGCCCAGCGCTTCAATTCGCTTTACGGGGACACGTTCGTGATGCCCGCCACCAGCCTGCCTGGCGTCGGCGCGCGCATCATGGGCCTCGACGATCCCACCGCCAAGATGAGCAAATCGGCGGCCGGCGCGAACCACGCGGTGGCCCTGCTCGATCCGCCGGACCGCATCCGCAAGATCGTCATGCGCGCCACCACGGATTCCAACCCCGCCGTGGACTTTGAAAAGATGGGCGATGGCGTGGCCAACCTGTTGAGCATTTATCAGGCTTTCGCCGGCTGGAGCGACGACCAGATGCGCGCGCACTTCAGCGGTATGCGCTACGGCGACTTGAAGAAGGAGGTGGCCGAGATCACCATCTCGCAACTGGAGCCATTCCAGCGGCGGTATCGCGAGATGATGGCCGATCCCGGTTACATTCCCGGCATCCTGCGCGAAGGCGCGGCGCGCGTCAGCCCGATCGCCAACTCAACTGTAGACCTGGTGAAACGGCGCATGGGCCTGTACGCGGAGTAGCGAGCCGTCACTTCCCGCGATGGTGGATCGGATCGACCCACATCACGGGGCTGGGAACCTCCACTGGTTCGATGTCCAGGTTCACTACCACGGCTTCGTTGTCGCTGCGCACCAGCACACACTCCAGCGTTTCGTCGTTCGATGCGTTGATCTCCTGGTGCGGCACGTAAGGCGGCACATAGATAAAATCGCCCGCGGAGGCCTCGGCCACGTATTCGAGACGGTCGCCCCAGCGCATGCGGGCGCGGCCGCGCAAGACGTAGATGACGCTTTCGAGCGCGCCGTGGTGATGCGCGCCGGTCTTGGCATTGGCGTCGATGCTGACGGTTCCCGCCCAGATCTTCTGCGATCCCGCGCGCGCGTAGTCGATCGCGGCGGCGCGATTCATCCCGGGCGTCTGCGGGGTGTTCGTATCGAGAGAGTCCCGCGGGATCACTTTCACGCCCTGGATCTTCCAGTCAACTGTATCGCTGTCGCTCATATCGGTGCTCATATCGGTGTTAGCCTAGCAGGATGATACGTGGCCCCGCTGCGGCGCTCCTTCTTGTTCTTCCAGCTCTTGGCGCAGCTCCGGACTTCCGCCTGCAGAGGATCGGCAACGGAGTTTGGGCCGCGATTGCGAATGACCAGGGACTGGCCGGCGGCAACGCCGGGTTTGTAATCGGCGACGACGGGGTCGCGGTGATCGATACGTTCCAAGACCCTCTGCCCGCGAAGGCCATGCTCGATGAAATCCGAAAGCTCACGCCGCTGCCGATTCGTTTTGTGGTCAACACGCATTATCACCTGGACCACGTAAACGGCAACGACGTCTTCGCGGCGGCGGGCGCAACCATCGTGGCTCATCCTGGGGTGCGCGCCTGGATGCGAACGGAGAACATCAAGATGCTGGACCCTCCGGTGACGCCGGAGAAAAAGGCGCGTGTGCAATCGCTGACGCTGCCGACAGTGGTCTACGACAGTCGCATCGATCTCTACCTGGGTTCGCGCCGCATCAGCGTGCGGTACTATCCCGGCCACACCGGGGGCGACTCCGTAGTTTGGATCTCGGATGCCCGCGTGGTGTTTTGCGGCGATATGTTGTGGAAAGATCACGTCCCCAATCTGATCGACGCGACTACGAAGGCCTGGGTTGAATCGCTCGGTACGATGCAAAGGGATTACGCGCCAGCCACGTGGGTTCCGGGGCATGGCGATGTCGCCGGTGCCTCGGACATGGTGACTTTCCGTAAATATCTGACGGACCTGCGTGCCGCGGTGCAGCGTGAACAAGCCGCGGGAAAGTCCGGGGATGGGCTGGCCGCAGCGCTGTTGCCGGGTCTTAAGGCCAAGTACGGCAAGTGGGGCTTCTTCAACGACTACGCCGCCGCGGACATCGAACAGACCGAGCAGGAATTGTTAGGAACGAAGAGAATGCCGCCAAGTTGGTGAGTCGGTGCTGCGATTCGGTGTTGAGGAGGTTTCGGTGACGCCGGAAAATGCGATTTACGCGCTCTGGTGCGCGTGGTTGGCGTCGTGGATCGTCGCGATGCTTTGGTCCAACCGCACCGAAAAGAGGGACGCCATAGAGGCCGAGATCCTCTTTCGCGTGCTCTTTTACGCCAGCGCGATCCTGCTGTTTGCATTTCCAGCGAGACCCCGCTACCGCGTGCAAATGCAGCTTTGGCACTTTGGCGATGCGATGAACTGGATGTTGGCCGCGTCGACGGCTGCCGGACTTTTGTTCACATGGTGGGCACGCATGCACCTAGGCCGTCTTTGGTCGGACTATGTGGTCAAGAAAGCCGGTCATCATGTCGTCGACACAGGGCCTTATCGGCTCGTGCGCCATCCGATCTATTCGGGCCTCATCGTCGCCGCGTTTGCAACCGCCATCGAGAAAGGGACCTCATTCGCGATGTTTGGCGGCGCCGTTGTAACTCTGGCCTTTTACATGAAAGCGCGACGAGAGGAACACTTCCTACGCGCAGAACTGGGCGATAACGCCTATTACGACTATGCACGCAAGACCGCAATGCTGGTGCCATTCGTGCGAATCGAGAGCTAACGTGGCAAGTCACTCAATTCGCCCCACTTCTTGAGCGGTCCCGAGCAGAACGGTCTGGTGCGCGATACGCGCCAACGATGCGCGGTGCGTGATCAGAATCGCCGTGCGCCCCGCCGCCGCGCGGACCAAAGTTTCCGCAATGGCCTGTTCGTTGGCTTCGTCCAGCGCCGAGGTCGGTTCATCGAGAATTAATACTTTCGGATCGGCAAGCAGCGCGCGGGCTAGCGCCACGCGTTGCCGTTCGCCGGCTGAAAGCGTCTGGCCGCGCTCGGCGACGATTGTGGCGTAGCCATCGGGCAAAGCCAGGATGCGTTCGTGTATGGACGCGGCGCTCGCGGCGCGGACGATCTCATCGTCACTGGCTTCGGGGCGGGCGTAGGCAATATTCTCGCGAACGCTGGCGTGAAACAGGTAAGGGGCCTGGTCCACCAGCATGACTGCGTGGCGCACGCTCGTCAGTGGAAGATCGCGCAGATCCCTGCCGTCTATGCGAATCGCGCCGGCGTCCGGATCGTAAAACCGGACCAGCAGATCGGCCAGTGTGGACTTGCCCG
>DATNMW010000062.1:0-11221 GCA_035602155.1 Bryobacteraceae bacterium
CGACTGTCACGGGACTCAACCAGATCGACAACACCTATGAGATCCGGGACAACTTCTCGCGGGTCATGGGTGGACACACACTGAAAGTAGGCGGCGAAGTGTTGTTGAGCCAGGTAAACGCGGCGGCTGACGTGCAATCGAATGGCACGTTTGCGTTCGTCGGCTCGGAAACCGGCGTGGATTTCGCGGACTTCCTGATTGGCATCCCCAGCTTTTATAAGCAGGGAGACGCGCAGCCCTTCTATATGCGGAATCATTACGGCGCGATTTTCGCGGAAGACAGTTGGCGCGTCCGCCCGCGGTTAACGCTCAACTACGGAATACGCTGGGACGTGATCATGCCGTGGTACGAGAAATACAATCAGATTCAGACGCTGATTCCGGGCGAGCAGTCGGTGGTGTACCCCGGGGCACCCACGGGATTGGTGTTTCCCGGCGATCCGGGCGTGGCGCATTCGCTCGCTCCGGTGCGCTGGGACGACTTTTCGCCGCGATTCGGGTTGGCCTGGTCGCCGCGAGGCGCCAGCGGCTTGGCGCGCACGCTGTTCGGCGATTCGGACCGGACCAGCATCCGTGTGGGCGGGGGCCGGTTCTTCACCGCGGTGGAAGGCGTCTCGGCCGGCGTCATGGCCGGCGATCCGCCATACGGGAGCACTTACTCGAGCCCGGCTCCGCCCCTGTTCTCCGATCCTTTTGTCACCGCTTCCACCGGTTTTGACAACGGGCAGCGTTTCCCGATCCAATTTCCTCCGTTAAACGCATCGGCCAGCAACCCGAACTCGAACGTGAACTGGGCGCCGTTCCTGCCGGTCTCCGGTCTGCCGGGATACAAGCCGGACGGCGTAAGCCCCTACTCCGTGCAGTACACGCTTTCCATCCAGCGCCAGTTCGGCGCCAACACGGTAGTGACGGCAAGCTACGTCGGCAGCGAGTCGCATCATCTGCTGACCCTGTTGGAGGCCAACCCGGGCAACCCCGCGCTATGTCTTAGCGTCAGCCAGGTGAGCCAGGTGGCTCCGGGATCCCCAACCTGCGGGCCCTTCGCCGAATCGAACACGTTTACGACGGCCGCCGGCAATGTCATCCAGGGTACGCGCCCGGTCTTCGGTCCGAACTTCGGCAGCGTGGACTGGCTGACTACCATCGGCTACGGCAACTACAACGCGCTGCAATTCAGCGTACGCCACACCAGCCGAAGACTCGAGTTGCAGGCGGGCTACACCTATGGCAAGTCTCTGGACAATTCTTCCAGCATCTCGGAACAGTTAAACCCGTATGACTATCGCGCGACATATGCGCCGTCGGCATTCGACCTCAAGCACAATTTCGTGGCGAGTTACCGTTATGAACTGCCGTTCGAAACGTCCGGAGCGCTCCGCCGGCTGACGGGAGGATGGGTCCTTTCCGGAATCACGCGTTTTGCGACCGGTTTCCCAGTGACATTTACGAACGCCAGCGACAGTTCGCTGTTGGGAACGCAGCCCGACGGAGTGAACTCCTACGGTGTGGACCTGCCGGATGTGGTCCCCGGACCGCTGCACATCAATGACAACCCGCGCAGCGGCCTGCCCTACTTCAACACGGCGCTGTTCAGCCTGCCGGCGCTGGGCGATCCGGGAACCGCGGATCGGCGAATGTTCTACGGGCCGGGAATGGCGAACTTCGACATCGCTCTTTTGAAAACGATCGGTCTGGTAGAAGGGAAATCGCTGCAATTCCGGCTGGAAGCTTTCAACACGTTCAACCACGCGCAGTTCTTCGGGCCGGCGGCGGTCAATGGCGAGATCACCAGTTCGGCTTTCGGTCAGGTGGTCAGCGCGGCGGCGCCCAGGCTCGTACAGGCCGGAGTAAAGCTGTCGTTCTGATGCGAGACCGCTAAACTTAAGACCGCCCCCCGAAACGCCATGTCTAGATGCAACACCCGAAGGACTGCGGCAGTTCATGACGCGGCGTGACATGCTTTGGCTCCTGGCCGCCGGGGCGCGGGCGCAACAGCCGACCGGGATGGCCTCCCGCAGCATGGCGCCCCAACCGCGCGGCAAGGCCTCCGGTCTCCCTTTTCACGCCCGATTCACCGACATAGCCGCGCAGGCAGGTCTGCACGAGCCGGTGATTTACGGGCCCGAGGGGCGGACGGATTACATCCTCGAGTCGATGGGGTGCGGGGTCGCATTTTTCGATTACGATAACGACGGCTGGCTGGATGTATTTATCCTTTCGGGCACGCGCCGGGAGGGTCCGGTGGCGGGGGCCACGAACCGGTTGTACAGGAACAATCGGGATGGGACCTTCACCGATGTTACGCAACAAGCCGGCCTCACGCGCCAGGGCTGGGCCTGCGGGGTGACTGTCGGCGATTACGACAACGATGGTTTCGACGACATCTTCATTTCCGAGTGGGGCCAGAATGCGCTCTACCGCAACAACGGGAACGGCACCTTCACGGATGTGACGCGGGAGGCAGGGTTGCTGCAGGGAGGCCGGCGCTGGGGTACGGGTTGCACCTGGGTCGACTATAACCGCGACGGCTTGCTGGATCTGTTTATCGCGCATTACGTGGTGTTCGATTTTCAGTCGATTCCGGCCACCGGCCGGAATCCCAACTGCAACTTCAAAGGCGTTCCGGTGTATTGCGGGCCCCTTAGCCTGCAACCAGAGCGGTGCTTGCTGTATCGCAACAACGGCGATGGCACGTTCACCGACGCCACCCGATCCGCGGGAATCGATCGTGCGGCGCCCACTTTCGGGCTCACGGCGGTGGCGGCCGATTATCTCGGAACCGGCTGGCCGGACATCTATGTCGCGTCCGATTCCATGCCCAGCCTGCTCTTCCGCAACCAGCGGGACGGCTCGTTTATCGAACAGGGCCTGGAGCTTGGCCTGGCGGTGAACGAAGACGGAGCCGAGCAGGCGGGTATGGGGTTGGGTCTGGGAGACTTCGACACGGATGGCGCGCTGGACCTGCTGAAGACGCATTTCAGCGGGGATACAGCGGTGCTGTATCGCAATGCCGGCCGTGGCGGCTTCGAGGACGTGACGCTGCGCGCCGGGCTGGGCGTGGAAACCCGATACGTAGGTTGGGGCGCGGGCATTCAGGACTTCGACAACGACGGACTGCCGGACCTGTTCTGGGCTACGGGAAGCGTCTACCCGGAAGTGGAAAAAGCGCATCCCGATTATCCATACGAGACGCCGCGGGTCTTGTTCCGGAACTTGGGAAACGGCAGGTTCGAGGAGCTGGTTTCGGCAGCGGGGCCCGCGATCGCCGAAGCTCATTCCAGCCGCGGAGTGGCGTTCGGAGATTTTGACAACGACGGCGATGTGGACATCCTGATCATGAACGTCAACGAACCACCATCCCTGTTGCGGAACGACGCCGGCGGCAGCGGGCACTGGCTGAAGGTCAAACTCGTCGGCACAAAATCGAATCGCAGCGCAATCGGCGCCACGGTGATTGCCACTTACGGAAGCCGCAGGCAAGCTCAGGCCGTTACCGCGCAGTCGAGCTATTTATCGGTCAACGACCGCCGGCTGCATTTCGGCCTGGGTCCGGCGCAGTCGGCCGATCTGGAAATCCGGTGGCCAAGTGGACTGCGGGAGTCCGTAAAAGCGGTATCCGCGGACCGGCTAGTCACTATAGGCGAAGGCGCAGGCGTGACGAGAGTCGAATCCTTCGCCGCGCAGCGCCGGGGAGGGTAAATTGTGCCGGGATGGACGAGAATCGATGTCATGAGGGCGGTTCCGGCAGCTTGCATTGTTCTACTGCTCGGGGCGCGCGGCACAACGGCCCAGCCGGCCGTCACGGATGCGTCGTCGCACATCGGCAAAGCAGTCCGGCTAATGCAGGACCGGCTCTTCAGCGAAGCCGCGACCCAATTCGAGCAGGCGCTTGCCGAAGATCCCAACAACGACGTGGTGCGGATTCAATACGCCACTTGTCTGTTTGCGCAACAGCGCAACGACGAAGCCCGCAAGCAATTCGAGATCGAGCGGCAGCGGCTGGGCGACCGGCCGGGTCTGAACTACTACCTGGGGCGCCTGGATCTGCGGGCCAACGATTTCACCGCCGCAATCAAGAAGCTGGCCCCGCTGGAATCGGATCCCGCACTCTCCGACGCCGCTTTTTATCTTGGTGTGGCGTACATGTCGGCCGGGCAGCAGGCGCGGGCGCTGGAATGCCTGGAACGGGCCGCCCGAAACAATCCGCGCGACCCCCAGGTGCATTACCGGTTGGGGCGCGTCTACTCCCTGGCGGGACGCACGGACGACGCCGATCGCGAGTACAAGCTCTACCGGGATTCGCAAGAGAGCCAGCGGGCCGCGGAACAGGACGGCCACGAATGCAAAGATGCGTTGCGCAACCTGCCCATCGCAGAGGCCCGCATCGTCTGCCAGCGCATCGCGGACCCCCACGACGCGCGCCGGCTGATTTTGTTGGGCGAATTGTATTCCCAAAATGGCGCATTCTCCGAAGCCATCGAACCCTTGCGACAAGCCGTTAAGCTGGATCCCGATTCGTTCGATGCGTGGAACAGTCTGGGGCGGAGCCTGTTTGGGCTGAAGCGCTACCGGGAGGCGCTGCCGCCGCTGCAGAAGGCCGCCAGCCTGAACCCGGAGTTTTTCAGCACGCTGACTCTGCTTGCCTCCACGCTGCATGCGCTGGGAGACGACGCGGCTGCGCTGCCGGTGCTCGAGCGGGCGCACAATCTGAATCCGGACGACGCGCAAGTGGCCGCGCGGCTGGACCAACTGCGCGCGGCATTGAGAGGGAAGCGCTAAAGTGGCACGTTGAATGCCTCACTCCGAAGTGGTAAAATCCTTGACTTGCAGAGTGGGACGGGCCGGACAGGCCCGATTGGGATTGCGGAAGGCCATGGCTCCAACGTTTTTCGCGTGTTGTCTGTATCTGCAAGGTCTTACGCCGGAAGTGATCGAGCACGCCCAGGCTGGAGTGGCGGCGGCCCAGCAGGGCCGGCTAGGCGTTGCGATCCAGGAGTTCCGCAAAGTCGCCGAGCTGCAACCGAATTCCCCGGTCGCGCACGCCCGCCTGGGCGACGCTTACTTCCAAAACGCGGACTATGCCGCGGCCATTCCGGAACTGGAGGCTGCGCTGCGGCTCGATCCGAACCTGAACGACACCCATCAGACGTTGGGAGTTATATTGTTACTTCAAGGAAATCCCGAGGGGGCGTTGGCGCACCTTGAGAAGCTGCGCACGCCTGAGTTGCTGGGTCTCGCCTATCTGGAAACAGGCAGACTCGGCCCCGCGATCTCGGCGCTGCACGCCGCTTTGAACAGGCAACCCAACGATCTTAACCTGCTTTATTATTTCGGCCGTGCGACGGCTCTGGCGTCGAAACGGAGTCTCGATGAACTTGCGAAAGTCAACCCCAGCTTGGCGCGCAAGAGCGTTGCAGCCGCGGATAAGGAGAGCCGGCCGCCGCAAGACGCGCCGCAAGACGTTGTCAGCCTGCAAAGCGCGCTGGCAAAGCGGCCATACGATGCAGACCTGCTTTTCGCCTTCAGCAGGGCGACAGCGCTGGCTTCCACACGGTCATTCGATCGAATCTTGCAATTGGACGCCACTTCGGCGCGGGCGCATCAGGTCTTAGCCGAACGGGATCTTGAGGGCGGCCGCCTTCCCGAAGCGGAACGCGAATATGTCGAATCGCTGTGGCAGAAGCCGTACACGGCTAATGTACACCTGGCGCTTGGAAACGTATTTGCCGCCGAGCGTAAATGGTCCGATGCGGTTGCGCAGTATCGCATGGAAGCGCAGCTTCGGCCTTTCAGCGCCGACGCTTTTTATAGTCTGGGCTCGCTGCTTTTGCAACAGGGGCAGACGCGCGGCGCGGTGGATGAACTTCTCCAAGCCGACCGCCTCAGGCCGGATACGCCGCAAATTCTTCTGGCGCTGGGGAAGGCGGCGTTCGCGGCCCACGATACCGCACGCGCGGAGGCATCATGGACCAAACTGCTCGGAATCGATAAGCAAAGCGGCCTGGCCGCCTCGGCCCACCAGGGACTGTCCGCGCTGTATCGCAACGACGGGAGATCGCAAGAAGCCGATCGCGAGTTGGCGGCTTACGAACAACTAAGAACCAAGGGGGCCGCGAACTAAAAATGCTGGCCAGGAATATTCGGCACTTCGCAACCGGGACGATCGGCGCTGCCGTTTTCGTCGCCATATTTACACGGGCCGCCGCCGCGCCTGCCACGCCGGAGGTTCGCTTTCCTTCCGAAGACGCCGCAGCACTCTTAGCGGCGCGCAAACAACGGCAGTTGAAGACCGTCGATCAGTTCAAGGTGTTCTATGGGTTTCAATTCGAGGATAAGGTCGGGCAGAGCGGGATCACCTTCGTGAATCACATCGTCGACGATGCGGCAGGCGACTATAAACCGGCTCATTACGACCACGGAAACGGGATCGCCGTAGCGGACGTGGACGGCGATGGCCTCTACGACATCTACTTCGTAAGCCAGACTGGCGGGAACGAGCTCTGGAAGAACCTGGGCGGAGGCAAGTTCGAGAACATCACCGCGGAGGCCGGCGTAGGCGTGCCAGGCCGCATCAGCGTCTCCGCCGCTTTTGCGGACATCGACAACGACGGAGACCCCGATTTGTTCGTCACCACGGTGCGCGGTGGCAATCTGCTTTTCGAAAACGACGGCCACGGGCACTTCCGCGACATCACACGCGAAGCCGGCATCGAAGGAGCCGCGCATTCCTCCGGGGCCGTTTTCTTCGATTACGACCATGATGGGCTGCTTGATTTGCTGGTGTGCAACGTCGGAAAGTACACATCGGACCGGAAAGGCGCGCAGGGGCAGTATCTCGCTTTTCCCGATGCGTTCAACGGGCACATGTTTTTCGATCGTTACGAATTCCCGGTCCTATATCGCAACCTGGGACACAACCGCTTTAGGGACGTAACCGCCGAAGCCGGTTTGAAGCCGGTCGGTTGGTCGGGCGACGCCACGTTCACCGATCTCAATGGCGACGGCTGGCCGCAGATTTACTTCCTCAACATGATGGGAGCGAACCACTTTTTTGAGAATCACGGGGGCAAGTTCTCGGAGCAAACCAGCCGTTATTTCCCGAAAACGCCGTGGGGCGCCATGGGGATCAAGTTCTTCGATTATGACAACGATGGCAGGATGGACCTGTTCGTTACGGATATGCACTCAGACATGTGGTCGGACGCAGGTCCGGACGACGAGAAGAAAAAGGCGCCAAATCCTCCTGGTGAAGAAATGCTGCTGGGGCCCAGAAGCAGTTTTGTTTTCGGCAATGCGCTCTATCACAATCTGGGCTCCGGCAAATTCGAGGAAGTTTCGGACCGCATGGGCGTGGAGAACTATTGGCCCTGGGGGCCGAGCATCGGCGATTTTAACGCCGACGGCTGGGACGACATCTTCATCGCTTCCAGTATGAACTTCCCGTTTCGCTACGGCATCAATTCCCTGCTGTTGAACAATCGCGGGCAGAAGTTTCTCGACGCGGAGTTTCTTTTGGGCGTCGAGCCCCGCAAAGCGGGGCGCACACACACGGCATGGTTCGAACTGGATTGCTCGAAGGTCCCGGCCGACGCAAAGAAATATTATCAGGAGCCATGTAAAGGGCAGACGGGCAAAATTACGGTCATGGCGCCGTTGGGAAGCCGTTCGGCAGCGGTTTTCGACCTCGACAACGACGGCGATCTCGATATCGTGACCAACGACTTCAACTCGGCGCCGCAGATTCTTGTCAGCAACCTCTCCGCGCGCCGGCAAATTCACTGGCTGAAGGTGAAACTCGCCGGCACGGCCTCAAACCGCGACGGACTGGGCGCGTTCGTGCGCGTCACTTCCGGTGGCCGGACTCTGACGAAATACAACGATGGCAAGTCCGGTTACCTGTCGCAGAGTTCGCTTCCTTTGTACTTTGGGCTGGGAGACGCGAAGAAAGTCGACCGAGTCGAGGTCGATTGGCCTTCGGGACGCAAGCAGGCCGTTACGCGGGATCTTCGCGTTAATGAAGTCCTGCAAATCACGGAAACGAAATAAATGGCAAGCCACAATGTGGCGCCGCCGTGCCGCTCCGCCCGCACCGTGCTACATTTCACCGCATGAAGTTCTTCGCCAATCTCCTGGCGGCGCCGCTGCTCCTTTGGCCGGCGCCCGCGCAGGTATTCACATTCACGCACGACGAAATGTTGAAGTACACCTCGCGCAACCCATTCGACCGCTTCGAGGATGGGCGCCCAAAGGTACCCGACGCCATTCTGGAAAAGGTGAAGGGCCTCTCCGCCGAGGAAGTCTGGGCGGTGCTGCCCGGCGGCGGTTTTCGCAATCAGTATGAAGGAAACTGGCGCATTCTGCATCCCAATCGCAAGCTGGTGGGACGCGCGGTCACCGTCCAGTTCATGCCGTCGCGCCCCGACATTGCCGATATCATGGAGGCCGAGGCCAAGGCCAAGGGGCTCCGCGACAACGGCAACCAGCGGGTCCTCGACCTGCTGAAGCCCGGCGATGTGCTGGTCGCCGACCTGTTCGGCAAAATCGAAGAGGGCACCGTCGTCGGCGACAACCTGGCAACATATATATACGCCATTACCGGAACCGGCCTGGTGGTGGATGGCGCCATCCGCGATCTGGAAGGCATCCAACCCATCGATATGTCGGTGTACTGCCGCGGTGTACACCCCACGCCGATCCGCAACGTTATGCTAACCGGCATCAACGTTCCTATTCGCATCGGCGGCGCTACGGTGATGCCCGGCGATGTCGTATTCGGCGACAGCGAAGGCGTGTATTTCATCCCCCCGCAAATGGTGAAGCAGGTGGTGGACAAGGCCGATGTGACGCACATCCACGACGAGTGGACTCAGGAGAAATTCAAGAGCGGGAAATATAAATCCACCGACATTTATCCCAGTCCGCGCGATCCCGCTTTGAAGAAAGAGTACGAAGATTACTTGAAGCAGAAGTTGGGACAACAGAAATGAAAACAAAAATCGCGCTTACGGCATGCCTGGGAATGTTGTGGATTACGCATTCGATCGCCGACAACTGGCTCTCTTACGGCCACGACCCGCAACGCACCGGTTGGAGCCCGAAGGAGACCGACATCAACCGCGACAATGCGAAATCCATCACGCTGATTTGGAAGGCACACCTGGAAAACCAGCCCCGCGAGTTGAATTCGCTGACCGCGCCGGTCAACGTCGAATGGGTCACCACCGACAAGGGCATGGCGGAAATCGTGCTCGTAGGCGGCGCTTCCGACAACCTTTTCGCGCTGGATGCCGATACCGGCAAACTGATATGGAAAAAAGCGTTTGAGGCGGAGAGCAAACCGCACCAGCAGCCCTTCTGGCTTTGTCCCAACGCATTGAACGACACGCCGCTGATTCGCAAGGATGGGCTGGCTGCCACGGTTTTCGTTATTGCCGGCGACGGCAAGCTGCACACGCTGAACGTCATCAACGGAGAGGATCGCACGCCGCCGCAGAAGTTTGTGCCGCCGTTTTCCAAGAACTGGAGCTTGAATCTGGTGAACAACGTGCTTTACACCAGCACTTCGCAAGGCTGCAATGGCGCGAAGTCGGGTGTGTATGCCATGGACCTGGCCGCGCCTGATCATCCTATCCAGTTCTTCCAGGCGGCCAACGGCGGCGCCGGCATCTGGGGACGCGCGGGCGTAGCCGTCGGCATGCACGGCATGGTGTTCACGCAGACCGGCGATGGCTCCTACGACCCCGCCCGCGGCCAGTTTCCCGACACGATCTTGCAGCTTTCGGTGAAGGACCTGAAGCTGGTGGATTACTTCACTCCCGCCAATCACAATTACCTGACGCGCAAGGATCTGGATATGGGTTCCATGTCGCCCACGGTCTTCTCCATTGGCGGACATGAGGTCGTGGCCGCCGGCGGCAAGGAAGGCGTAGTCTACCTGCTGGATGCACAGCACATCGGCGGGCCGGACCACAAAACGCCGCTCTATCGCAGTCCGGTCCTCGCCAATGAGGACGCCGATTTCGCGGGACGGGGATTCTGGGGCTCTTTCGCCACCGCCGAAGACGAGCAACAGAGCCGCTGGCTCTACGCGCCGGCGTTGGGCGCGGCGGCGAGTGGCGCGAAGTTCCCGCTGACCAACGGCGAAGCGCCGAATGGCAGCATCATGGCTTTCCGCGTCACGGAGAAGGATGGCAAGTTCGACGCGGCGCCGGCATGGATCTCGCGCGATATGAATTTGCCCGAGCCGCCGATCGTGGCGGGCGGGCTGGTCTTCGCCATTTCGAACGGCGAGTTCGCGCGCCAATCCAAGGGGACCGAGGGCGGGCTGTATAGTTCCGCCGAACGTGCCGCCAAGCATACGGGACACGCAGTGCTCTACGCATTCGATGCGACTACCGGCAAGGAACTCTATGCGAGCGGAGAGGCAATGCCGAGCTGGACGCATTTCAGCGGGATTTCGATTTCGGGCGGCAAGGTGTTTGTGACGACTTACGATTCGAATGTCTACGCCTTCGGCGTGAAGGGGCAGTAGGACAGGGCACCCGGCCGGCGGGCCGGCATCAAGGCGGGAGACCAACTTGAATTTAGGGTTTCGCTGGCACCATTACGATCAAAGCCGCACGGCGATCGACCCATAAGGCAACGAAAGCCGAACTCGCGGCCATCCGCCAAGGCGAGGCCGGGATTGGCCGCGGCGCGCACAATTGAGCGCGCCACCTGCCCTGGCGGAGTACTAAAGTTTCTGAGCCGCTCTACCGATAACACCATTACGAGGTAGTGTCACGGCCGCATTCGCGGCCGCTACGCGGTCGCGCTACGGCATTGGTCTTGGATTTTGCCCGACGGAGATTTTGAGCACATGACAACGAAAGGTCGAGACTCCGGCATCCCGGAGGATGAGGCAGCCGGCGCAGATGTCATAGTAGAGGTTCGGCGCGCAGCGGCTCTGCTCAAGACAGGGGCGCTGCAGGACGCCATCTTCAACAGCGCGAATTTTTCGAGCATCGCTACCGACGAGCAGGGCGTCATTCAACTCTTCAACGTTGGCGCCGAGCGCATGCTGGGCTATACGGCCCGCGAAGTGGTCGATAAAATCACGCCCGCCGATATCTCCGATCCGCAGGAAGTGATCGCCCGCGCCGGGGAATTAAGCCTTGAGTTTTCGACCGCCATCGCACCCGGCTTCGAGGCGCTGATCTTCAAAGCCTCGCGCGGTATCGAG
>DATNMW010000063.1:0-19643 GCA_035602155.1 Bryobacteraceae bacterium
TCCTATGAAAGAAAAACCAAAACCAAGCTTGCAGCCTCCTGGCGCCTTCCGTTGGTCGGCGTCGGGCAGTTCAATACTTTTAGAAAGGAGACTCAGCTCCCGCTACTCCCGCCTCCGTTCAGGCTCATCCTTCGATGAGAATATGCTGAAGAGCAGGCACTGAGCCAGGAACTTCGCACGAGAGGGCTTTCCCCAACCCAGGGACATCGCCAGATCTGATTCGCGGTCGTTCGCGGCGTCCAACTACCGAAAGCCAGGAGGGCAGCGGTTTGGAAATGAGTCCCCTGTAGTTTCAGCATGGGACTTTCCGCGTACAGCGCATCCACCAGCAGGATGTCGAAAAACTTGCTTCCATACAGGGCCGGCAATCGCCGCAGCAGGCGCAGCGCCGCCGTTTCCTCACCTTGTCGGCGGCGCACCCACTCCAGGGCGAGACCGAACTGGTGGATCATCTGACAACCCACGGCACGATGATAGTACTGCGTTTGTTCTATCTTCCGGCCATGCTTGGTCTTTGGTAATCACGCGTCGCGCTTGGCAATCGTCACAGCATCGGCTAAAACTGGAGGCACCTCAGTTCCGTCCCGGGCGCCACTAAGCGGCCCTGGATGCGCCCTGCATCGAAGGCCTTACTCCGCTTGAGGCTGCGGTTAATCTGCACTAACATGTCCTCCAGCGTCTGCAGATCGAAGCCATACAGGCTATAACGCAAGGTATCGTCCCGCAAGGCGAGCTGGGCGCGGCTCCACTGGGGCAGATGGGAATGGGCAGTTCACTGTCTAATTGTTGAAAACCGGGGAGGCGGAAGACGAAAGCGCAAAAACATGGCCAGGAAGACACTGTGCGGCGGGATTTCGGGCTTGAGCCGAGCATCGGTCGTCTGGGCGGCGTATTCGCGCAGCCGGAAACACTTATTGGCCCAGGTGAAAAACGAGGTAATGAATTTAATGAATGGGTTCTATCTTTACCTTAAGATGCAAGACAGATGAATGCATCTTTCTGCTTCCTTTTCCCCCCAGTTCACGAACGTCGCTTCTTCATTCTGGTCTTGGTCTGTATTTTCGATATTCTCGATCCATTGCCGCACCCGTTGCACCTGACTTGCATGCCCGGTGCTACTCAGCCGCCGGGACTGATCCAAAGCCACGCTCAGGTACCTCACCGGTACATGCCGTTCGCCGCGCGCACATTTGCAATCCGGGTTGCCGCAGGCGAGGTAGCGCTCCATCAAAGAACCGATCGGCACGAAACGAGCGTCGGCTGCAGGGAAGCCCTTGCGGAATTCCGGGGCGTATGTGTTTCTCGCCTTGCCGCCTACGGGCTGAGCCGCGGCAGCCTGCGCGATTGTGCGTTAAGCTTGTCGTAGTTAAGCCATGACCGTGAATACCGAATGCTGCATGGTCTGTCCGATTCGGGCGCGGAATGGCCCTGGAGGTGGCCGTGATCATTCGTCGGGAACAAATGGAGGCTTTCGATGCCGCGAGCCGAAAAGCCTTCGAAGACAGCACGTATCGCCACTTGCAGGAATATTTCCCACAGCACTGTGAGCTTTTGGGGGAAGACCAGATGAGGCGCGTCATCAGGCATGGGTGGAAGAAGGCCGAGATCCACGATCTTACCGACGCGCGCTGTGTGCGGTCGTATATCGAATTCATGTGCCAACTCGGAAGCGGCTTTGACTCGGACATTCTCCTGCCCTGGGCCGCTGAGACTCTCAACGACAGGTCCGCTATTCAGATTACCCGCGCGGATCGACTCTACCACAGAGTGTGGGATTACGTAGATCACATCGCGCGCGATTATCGAGACGCCGAGGGAATACCGACCACGCAACGATTCGTTCCCCAACTGCGACAAGTCCGGCGGGATAGCTCCGAACACCTGGACCAGGCCAACGCTGCCCGGTTTTGTGAGACGCTCGGACAACGGCTAACGAGAAGTCTTCCTGAAAAGTGCGCGTATGTGGGCGCAGAGAATCTTCGGCGCGCCATCACGGAGGCCGTAGAATCCGCGAGAACTTATGGCATCACTGTCATTCGTGGCGCGACCCTGTTCGCAGTGATGAGATTTGTCCTTGGTGCAGAATTTGACCGGGATCCCCTGATACCATGGGCATCCTCTGTTTTGCTCGATAAGACCATCACGGATCAATTCAAACGGGTGGACAAGCTATACGCAGCAGGCGTATCGTTCTTGGGACGCTGGTGGGACCTGTCATTCAAGACTGGAGAGCCGAGGAATGTGCTGGAATAAGAAGGCACCGGCACCGAGCAAGAGCGACGCTGGGGCGGGCCCTGCCGGTTGTTCCACAGCCACGTGCAGCGCCGCGAAGACGTGCGATGCGACAGTGACAATTGGCCGCGTCATGCGAGGCAATCCGTACGTGCCGAAAAATGCTCCTGCCAGCGACGGCATGCCGGATAGCGTGCCGCCTGGCAAAACATACGAGGTGGAGGTTACGGTGACTTGGTCGCAGGCGAGCTGCCCCGGCCAATATATAGAACTCAGCATTATTAACGGAAGCGCCGATAATGGGACGGCCACGGTTGCGCCCACGCAAATCACCGCGACCTCGAAGGTCACTGTCACCGGCGGCGACCAGACGAAACCTGGCAACGGAGGGAACTTGAAAATACAGGCGAAACTGGACGGCGCGACTGTCAAGGTAGAGTCAGCGGGTTTTACGGTCTGTGCTCACCCATTAGACTGGAGCGACACTTTAGCGGGCGGTTCCGCCGCCGCAGCCGACATTGACGACCCACGCATCGTGGGAGTTGTCGTCCAAGACGGCTGGGACTCCGACAGCGGGACTTTCGGAGACCTGAGCGAAACTGAAATTTCCGAAGTGGTGGATGGCGGTCCCTCCATTTCGCCGCCCTTTCCGGCGATGCGAGGTGGAGGGAGCAATAGTACGTATCTGACGGGTGGTGGACTAACGCAGGACACGCATACAATCGGACGCCCCGCTGCAGGCCCCGGTGCCTCGCATCAGTTCCGTCAGCTTTCTATTTTTAAGTGCCATCGGTGCGGCGCTGTGGACAAGGTTCAGCCTAACTCCGGATTGACAATTACTCATTACGTATTTGACGCTGGCGGTGGCCATTGGAAGCACCATGTCAAGAAAGTCGGCGCGAAGGTGACCGTTGGAGCCTACACTAGCGAGGCGGGCACGGCCAATGTGACCAGTTTGGATCACGACTTGCCATGAACATGCGAGGTCTCACCGGCACATTAGCAGCGTGTTTGCTATTGATCGAAGCTGAGCCTTGTGAGGGGCAGAGGAAGGAAACGAAGGATATGAGCGACACGATTACAGTCGAATTGAGCAGCCGGCAGCCAGTTCCGCTGCAGGCGCCCGTGCCCGTTTCGGTTACGTTGACAAACCAAAACTCTGCGCCGGTAAGCGTTCTGCTCCCCTACCCTAATCCGAACAATCTGCAGTTCCGATGCCCGATCCAAGGGTTTGCTACGGCAAAGGCGGTCGAGCCAGACCCGATTGAACGCACGGCGCCCATTACCATCCGGCCTGGCCAGACTTACAGCGCGACGTACTATCTGAATCGGTACTTTACCTTCCTCAAGGCGGGAGATGGCGATATCGATTACAAGTTGCGCATGTTTGTTACCGTCAGCGCTGGAAATACTTCTTCGAGAACGGCGACTTTCAGTGGCCGGTTCGCCGTGCAACTGATCTCCGGTTCCGAGGACGAGTTGCGGAATGTCTTTGTGGCGTACGCTCCCCAACTCCGAGCGCATAACCGACAGCCGAAGGTGGAGGCCGCGGAAGCATTGGCCTTCGTAGATACTCCATTAGTGGTCCCTTATTTGCTGCCGATGCTCCAAATTGACAATCTGGAGGTTATTGGGATCCATGCGCTCGCACGCCACCCCGGCCGCGAATCGCAGCAGGCAATCAAGTCCATGCTGAGTCACGCCGACTCCGCTGTTGTGGGCGCCGCGCTGGAGGAAATCGAGCGGCTTCACATGCCGATCACCCGAAACGAAGTACACAAGTTGCTCGGTTCCTCGAACCCGAATAACCAATGGCTCGCCTTGGGTTGGCTGGCTGCTAGACCAAGCCGCGAAGATCTGCCCCTGATTGCCCCTCTGCTGAACAGCCCCAATGCTCCGGTTCGTGAGAGGGCTCGCGCCTATTCAGATCGCTTTCAATAAACAAGGTGACCATACGGCTTTGCCCCTTCGCCTTCCCGTGGCGTTCAAGTGACGAAACGTATTGGCTGATCTAAATTGCGACTTCTGGGATTCGTTGGTACGCGCCCGTCACTCCATTTTTCTTGTCCAGACATCGACCGCTGGAGCAGCGGAGGACCAGCTGGGGAAAGGCATGATAGTCCCTCCAAATTCGGCGCGGGGCAAAAAGAATCCATCCCAGGCCCCGATATCCAGCACGGAACGAGCTCGCAGCGGATACGTAAAAGCCAGTTCAGCCTCGGCCTGGAGAACCGTAGCGCTTTTGGCGCCTGGCGTGATGAGGCCATTCCCCAGATCGAGAGAGTGAAACCATCGCAAAGCCTGCCGGACTATCGCTGGTATTTTTCGCGCGCTGCAAAGTAGAGCCGTAACGCCTCGTCCAACGGCGGCATCGGTTCGACACCCAGGCTCTCCATACGGGAGTTAGACAACGCGGAAAACTTGGGGCGGTGCGCAGGAGTGCGATATTCGCGCTCGTTGGTCGCGTGCAACTCGACGGCTTGGTCCGGCAGGCCCACCGCGAAGATCGACTGTGCGTAGTGAAACCACGAAGTCGGCGTACCGCCGCCTACATGGAAGATACCGGTCTGGCCGAGTTCCACCAGATCGATGGTGCGGGCGGCCAGCAGCGGAGCGTAGGTGGGGGACGCCACATGGTCTTCGACGACACGGATGGGCTGGCCGGAGCGCGCCAGACGCAGCATCACTTCGACGAAATTGCCGCGCGCGGTGCGCAGTCCGCCGGGTCCGAAGACGCCGGAAGTGCGCACGACCAGGGGCGCATCCAGGTAGGCCTGCGCGTAGATCTCGCCAGCCAGTTTGGAGACGCCGTAAGCTCCCAAAGGGTGTGTCGGATCGGTTTCCAGATAGGGCCGGCCAGAGGCGCCGTCGAAGACGTAATCGGTGGAGAAATGTACGAAGCGGGCATCGAGCTGGCGGCATGCCAGGGCCAGATTGCGCACAGCCAGCGCATTGACCAGAAAGGCCGCGTGCGGCTCGCTCTCGGCGACGTCCACCTGGTTGTAGGCGGCGGCGTTGAAGACGATTTCGGGGTCCCAGGGCGTCAGCAGGTCTTCCACCTGGCGGTTATCGGTGATATCCAGTTGGCTGCGGTCCCAGCCGATGGTTTGGTATCCGCGCTGGTGCAACGCGCGGACCAGTTCTATCCCGAGCTGTCCGCCACTTCCGATTACCCCCGCTTTACGCGCCATAGGAATTATGAGGATAGCATCTGGTGGGACACGCTCCGGGCCTATTCTGAGGTCTTTCTTATAAGGGATAGAGAGTGGATACCGCCCCTGACGGGTCTCCTTCACTTGGCCCGGTTGTGCGGCGGCCCGCCCTCTCGATTGTGGCATGGCCGCCGCGCAGGCGCCTTGTGAGTGGGCGCCTGCCGTTCGATGGAAATGGCTTGGGGTAGGGAAGGAGAGTAGTCCCTTGGAGGTACTCCCTGGGAGGTGTGCCTCAGGGCTTGGCCCGGGGTTCCTGCTCGTCTTTGGGCGGCTCATCCCCGCGCTCTTCGATGGTGTGCGCCATGTGCAGCCATGTTCCGCACCATTTGCACTGTTTCCAGCCCTGGGTGAGCACGTTGATGCCGGCGTCGTGGCCGCGCTTCTTGCAGATTGCCAGTTCCCCCGGGCTGATCATCGGCGTTCCATGCGCTCTTCGATGCGGGTGACCCGGCCGGTGAGTTCCGCGACCTTGCCGGTGAGGAGTTCGAATCGCGTTTCGAGGCTGGCGAAGCGCGCGTTCATGGCGTTTTCGAGCGATGTGATTTGGCGCCCAGGAGGGCGACGGCGCGGGTGAGCATGGCGGCGTTAAGGACGATGGGAACGCCGATCGCTAGGTGGAGTTCGGCAGTTGACCGTCATGGGGCTGCGCCGCGGCTGATGGTGCAGGGCCGCCGCGCAGGCGCCTTGTGGGTGGGCGCCTGCTTTTCGATGGATGGCTTGGCCTGGCGTTGCTGCGCGGCGGCTCTCTCGATGGTGGCCCGATTGCGGCAGGGAAGGGGAGTACTCCTTGGAGGTATGCCCTTAGGGTTTTTCCTGGGGTTGGGTCCGTGTTTGGCTGGTGGCGGCGCGGTCGCGCCGGATGCCGGCTTTGATCCGGTTTTCAGGCGGTGAGTGGATGGTCGCGGATGTAGCCGCCCATGGCGGAGATCATAGTTTCGATGCGCTCGCCTAGGCGTTTGTCGGTTTCTTCGATGCGTGCGGCTAGGCGCTGGTCCGCGGCGCGGGACTCCTCTGCGATTTCGGCGATGCGGTCTCCCAGGTTTGCAACTTTGATGGTGAGGTCGTTAAGGCGGCCGGTTACCTCGTGTATCTGTTGCTGGGTTTCGCGCCAGAGGGCGCGGTCCGTTTCGCGGTCTTTGCGGCGTTGTTCGTCCGAGCCGGCGCTGACGTGTTCGATGCGGGCTAGGCGTTCTTCAATGGTCATGATTTCTCCAAGTATAGCTGAACTCGTTTGCGGGGTGGTTCAAGCTTTGACCTGTCCGCCGAATTTCGCAGGCTTGCCAGTGGGGGCAGTGGCGGCGGCGGCGGCATAGGTTGGCCAGCGGCGCCGCGGCGGTGCCTTCGCGTAGGCCTGGCGATGGCGGTCTTCTGGCGTGGGCGGCGGTGTCCGCCGGCTGCGCGCTTCCGGACGCGATGGCATCGAGCGCGGGTTGGTCCAGCCGCGCGGCGGGCCGCCGCCCAGGAGTATCCCTAGGGGGATCCCTTAGCGGCGTTCGGTGCGTTCTTCGAGGCGGGTGACGCGGTCGGTGAGTTCGGCGACTTTTCCGGTGAGCAGTTCGAAGCGGGCTTCCAGGCTGGCAAAGCGCGCGTTCATGGCGTTTTCGAGCGCGGCGATGCGGCCGCCCAGCAGCGTGGCCATGAGGGTGAGCATGGCGGCGTTGAGGACCACGGGAACGCCGATTGCCAGATAGAGTTGGGTGTCGTTCATTGTTTTTCTCCAGTATAGCTGAACCCCCTGCGGGCGCGCAGGGGGTTCAGCGTGAGTGGCCTTCAGCCGCGCACTTGGCCGCCGTATTCGGTTTCGTAGGCCTGCCAGTGGGCGCAGTGCCGGCGGCTGCAAAGGTTCGAGCCGCGGTTTGGCAGGTAGAGGCCTTCGTCCATGGCCTGGCTGACCAGCGGATAGATGGCTTCCGCGTGCCCGTAGTCCGGCTCGGCCATGCGAGCCTCCTGTCTCGATTGTGCGGCCTTGAAGGCTGCAAATTTTCGGCTCACTCGTCGTCGCCTCCGGTCACAGCAGCCCGTGCGCGCGCGGCCCATCCGGCTGCCAGGTCGTGCCAGCGGGCCGCCCCCCGCGGCCTGACCCTCTGAGCCATGGCGTCCGCTTCAAGCGCGTGACGCGCGAAGTCTCTCGCCGCGGGCGCGAAGGTCTGAGTGACATTCATCGCCCGCGCATCGCTCTCCCCGTCGTCGCCGGCGATCGCGCGCAGCCATAGGACGGTCAAGGTGTCGAGGCTCATGGCGCCCACCCGCAGCCTGGCGCGCGCCACTCGCACCGCTGGCTTAATTCCGGAGGGGCCCCTTCGTGGTGCGCGCGGCCGATGCGTGCGACTTCCGGAAGTTTAAGCCGTGGCCAAGCTTCCCGGCATCCTCCGCGGTGCGACCGCAGGAGCACGGCGTGGAGCTGGTATGGCCTGGCCTGGGCGATCAGGGCCAGCATTCCCCCGAAAGTGCGATCCGCGGCCAGCAGGATCTGCACCTGCGTCGATCGGGGTGGGGTCTTGCGGGGTGGGCGCGGCCTCGCGGGAGAGCAGCGCGCGCAGTGTGGCGGTTTCGATTTGTGTGAGCATAGGTCCGCATTGCACCTTGGTTCGGCGGGTTGTGGCGTGGAATCTTTGGCGGGGCTGTCTTTGGTTCATGGCATCGCCTTGCGCCTGGCCAGGTCCGCGATGTCCGGCAGCTCGATCTGCTGCGGCTGCGGCGCGGGCTGGCGCTTCACGTCGCGGAGGGCGGCGCGGACTTTCTTGGTGGTCTGGAAGTTGATGCCGTGGATCCGGCTCAGGCCCAGCGTGATGAACCAGGCGTAGTTCCACGGATTGAGGGATGACCTGGTGTCCGGCAGATGGGCCTTGGCGCCCATCGCGTCGATTCCCAGATTGGAGAGCATCACCTCCAGGCGCGGTGGCTCGGCGATCGCCATGAATTGGGCCACGATGTCATCCGGCGGCGGGTGCGGGAAGCTTCACGGGCCGGCCGCGCTCGTCGCGTCCGAATTTCCCGTAGTAGCTGTGCAGCGCGTTTCGGAAGGCTGCCAGGTCGTCGGGGTCGTGGTCTTTGGGTTTGCTTGATAGTACTCGATAGATCAACGTGAGGGAACCGAACTCTAAATCGAGCGACGCCGCCGCGGCTGCAAGTGCCCTGGAATCTGTGGGGGGTGGCGTCGAATTATCGCCAGGGTGGCGATGCAGCGACGCCAGGTTGGCGGCCTTGGTGGGTGGGGGGTGGCGTCGTAGCGACGGCGGCCGCGGTGGTGGCGGTCCCTTGGCGGCCCGTGATCCAGTTCCGTTTGACCAGCGAGTCGATGGCGTATTGCAGGTTTCTCCGGCCGCAGTTACATGCTTTTGCGAGGTCTCGCGTGCTGGCGCGTACCCCGCCTGGGCTGGTCTGCTGGCGCCTGCAGAGTTCCAGAGTCAGCCGTAATTCCGGGCCTGTGAGCTTGGGCGCGAGGTCCGCCAGGCCCTCCAGCAAACTTCCTATAACGGGTATTATGTAAACTTACAGCGGCCACGCATTGGACAAAAAAGCGGGCCCGTACCACCGAGTGCCGGTACGGGCCCGAGGGAAGAAAACTTGATCTTTACCGATGGCCGCCGCCACCGCCGCCATGCGCGCTGCTGGTGGCATGTGCCGCTCCACCGGAAGGACGGGCGCTGCTCTTCGAACTGTTCGAGGACGGCTTCTCCCGGACCACCGGCGGCGCGACCCGGATCGACTGGGCACGGCCGTTATTCGACGAAGGCGCCGCGGCTGGACGGTATCCCGAGACGCCAGTTTGCGTATACACCGGAGGTAGGCTCCCACCGCTGGGTCGCGGCTCACCGAAGCGCTGCCATCCGCTGCTGCTGCGATCCGGAGCATAGCTGCCCGTGGGTCGGCTGGCGGTGGCAGCCTGGGACGGCTCATTGGCTGGCCGCCATGCGCCGCCCGCAGAACCTACGCGAACCTGCCCCGCCCCGGGCGAAGCTGGGCTGGTGGTACTGCGCCACGCGCCGGTTGCGCCGCCGCCGGAGGAACTGTGCGTCATGCTCGAAGCTGCCGGTTGCCGGCTGAATTGTTGCATGGCCCGCTGCTGCTCGGCAAAAGGAACACGTTGCACCGACGTGTTGGCGACGCTGCCGAAAAAGTGCATATTCTCCGAACTGCGCGGAATACCGGCCACTGAACGGTTCGAATACCGCAGATTCGCGGCGCTGGGCGCGACCGGCAATTGGCCGCGCACCAAACCGGCCTCATGAATCTGGGAGCCTGTGGTGTGCCCGATATTGCCAAATCTTCCCTGCCGGAAATCGGCCGCGGCAACCATTGAAACGCCATTTGCAACACGGGCGTTACGGTATATGTTTGCGACACTTACGTTCGTCACATTCACGCCGCGGTTGAAGAATCCCGGATTGCGAAAGCCGGCGTAGAACCCACGGCCCCACCAAGCGTAGACAGGCTCGAAGGGCGCCAATGCGACCCAGCCGATATTGCCAAAACCGAAACCCACACCCACACCGGGCCCAAATCCAAAGAAAGCCACCATCGCGGGCGACCAGTAGTGGCGCCCGAAACCGCCCGGATACCAGCACCACCCATACGGCGCGGCGTAGAACCAGCGACCGTAGTGAAATGGCGCCCAACCCCAGGGGTCGTAACTGACCCAGGTCCAACCATAGTAGTCTTCCCAGACCCAGCGGCCATTCTGATAGGGCGCCCAGTCCGGACCGACGGCGGGTGCCCAAACCTCACCATAGGAAGGTACATCCACCCATTGTCCATGGTTGTCCAGATCTTCGGCGCCATACATATCCTGCGGAACATTGCTGTAGCTTTGGGAATTGAGCATCTCCCGGTCGCGCTGTTCGTTCCAGCGATCCCAATCATCCATGGCGATAGCCGGGTCGACGCGGAATTCAGGGTCTGCGGGATTTCCCCGCGCCAGCATGGTTTGGCCAGCCTGCAATTGCTCCGTTCCCTTCGGGGTGGCGACGTCCACCGATCCCATCCGTACCGTGATTTCCGTCTGACCGTCGCCTTGAACATAAATGCGGTAAGCGCCGACATGGGAAGGCCTTACCGAAACCGTAGGCGTATCGATTTCAACGCGCGATTGAGATTCCCGCAGGACGCGGAACGTCACGGTGCCGTGCGCTATTTGCAGGTGATAATGGTTGACTCCCAGCTCCGCCAGACGGATCTCGGCGTTGGCGCCGACGCGGATCAGGTTCGAGGAATCGAACTGCACCTCAGCGCGTGAACTGGCGCCCGTAGCCACCCGATCTTCCACCATCAGGGGCGCATTGACGACGGCCGTCACCCAGTCGCCGGAATCTCCGCGGTGTACCGATACTTCGCCGTTCACGATGCTGATGCGCGCCACGCCACGCTCCGGGGCTCCGGGATCCTGCATCGGCCCCGCGGCATCCGGGGCGCTTTGGGCACTCAGGATCGTGGAAACGGCTATGATCGATAGGGCCGCGGATGCGAGGGACAATCCGGCAGAGCGGGCATTGCGTGGCATAATCTTCTCCGGCTGCGGTAACTTGCTGGCAATTGACCTTCCACAAGGGCATCGCACAGTGAGACAGGCACTTAAGAAGTCCGCGACACTTTGGATAATGGCTGAAAACCACCACTGTGATTGGAAAGAAGCAAGTGTGGTGATAAATCGGCCGGAGGGGTTATAATGTGGGCGGTCAATGGATTCACTCGTTTTGCGGGATAATTCCCCGCCCCAAATTCTGGTTGCCGACGATAGCCCGGTGTTTCGGGATCTGCTGCAAAGGATGCTCCTGGAATGGGGGTACGAGGTGACTACGGTCACCGATGGCCAGCAGGCCTGGGATCTGTTGCGGCAGGAGAACGGACCGCGTCTGGCGTTATTGGACTGGATGATGCCCGGCATGGAGGGCGCCGAAGTCTGCCGGCGAGTGCGCGACACCATCCACGACCGGTACGTCTACATGATGCTGCTAAGCGTCCGGTCGGATTTGGAAGATGTGGTGAAAGGCATGGAATCGGGTGCCGACGACTACATTGTGAAGCCGTTCCAGGTGGACGAATTGCGCGCGCGCTTGCGCGCCGGCCGGCGGGTACTGGCCTTGCAGGAAGAATTGGTGGAGGCGCGCGAAGCCTTGCGTGAGCAGGCCACGCGCGACGGACTCACCGGATTATGGAACCGTACGGCCATCTTCGACATTCTTCAGAATGAACTGGCGCGCTCCAGCCGCAGCGCCGAACCGCTGATCGCGCTGATGGCGGATCTGGACGGGTTTAAGCCTGTTAACGACCATTTCGGCCACATGGCCGGCGATGCGGTGTTGCGCCAGGTGTCGGCGCGCATGCGCGCGTCGGTGCGGCGATACGACGCGGTAGGCCGCTACGGTGGCGAGGAATTTCTGATTGTGCTGCCCGGCTGCGAACTAGCGGGAGGGGTGGCGATGGCGGAGCGTATTCGCGACGCCATCGCATCCGAATGCTTCCGGTCCGGCGAGACGGAAATCCATCTGACCTGCAGCTTGGGAGCGGCGGCAGCCATGCCGCCGGCAATTCCGCAGGCCGACGATCTGGTGCGCGCGGCGGACGCGGCCCTTTACCGGGCTAAGCGCCAAGGACGCAACCGCGTGGAGGCGGCAGGTTCATAGCCCAACGCTGTGGGCGGCTATCCCGCTAAGAAATTCGGTATAAATCTGCTTGCATCTTCTTCCAACTGGGTTATAATCGTCCCTGCCCCCCGAGTTCACATTACATGCCCACACTTGCTCCCGACATCCCCGCCAATCCGCTCCAACAGGGGGTTTGGCCAATTATGAGTGTCCTCGTCCACGACCTGCGCCAACCGCTCAGTGTGATCGACGCCTGCGCCGACTATCTGAATCTGGTGTTGCCGGCAACCGATCACCGCGCGCGGCAACAACTGGAATTGTTGCAAGAGCAGGTGGGCGAGGCCAACCGCATCATGCATGAGGCTCTGCTGAAGGTGCATTACGCCGACGTGCCGCCGGTATCGTAAGATCTCAGCTCCAGCAGACGTTCGTTGACGAAGGCGGTGAGCGCCGGCGTCACGTATTGAGGCGGCCGCACCGGAAAACGCGGCTTGGCATTCCACGAATCGAGCGCCACGCCGTTCCAGAACGGCTGCTGCATGTCACGCTCAATCACGACGCATGCGTCGGCCCGATCGAGGAAGCGCCGGCTGGATGGTTTAAAATCCCCTTGAGCGAAATCCAGCACCACCAAGTATAAGTCCGGCGTCAGGAATTCGACGATGCTGTTGGATTCGACGATCAGGTTGCGGCTGGCGGCGCGCACTTCGCGGACAGCCGGCAGAGCGTTGGCAAGCTGGCCAGTGGCCGTGCGCACCCAGTAGGAGTGGCGCGCGCCGGCCGCCACGAAGCGGCCCGTATCGGAACGGCCGGGGTGGCGTTCCTGCGCGATGGCGTAGGGATGGTCGGATGCCAGGCAACAGCCGCAGTCTTTGCCGGATGCGGAGCAGATGCCGTGGCCGAACTGGGTGATCTTCATGGCGGTCCAGTCGAATTGGGGCAGGGCTTGGATGATGCCGGCTACTACCGACGTTTTTCCGATGTTGCGGGAATGCCCGCCTACGACGATCAGCATGGCGATATCAGTACCGCTCCCTCATTGCCCGCCCTACAATTTCTCTTCCAAATGCGCCAGGCGGCGCTTCAAATCGGCAAACTGGCGACGCATTTCCGGCAGGCGCGCCAAGTTGGCGAGCTGCTCCAGGTGCTCTTTCAATGGCCGCGCCGGAGTTCCCCAAACGGTCTGCCCCGACCGCACGATCTTGGAAGTCAGGATACCGCATCCAGACCCCAGCACCGCGCGCGATTCGATGCGGGCCTTGTCGCCAATGCCCACTTGTCCGCCGATGACCGCGTAATCCTCCACCACTACGCCGCCGGAAAAGCCGGTCTGCGCGGCCACCACTACATGCCGCCCTATGCGGCAATTATGGCCTACATGGACCATATTGTCCAGTTTGGTGCCTTCCCCGATCAGCGTGACACCCAGGGCGGCCCGGTCGACGCATGAATTCGCCCCGATCTCTACAAAATCGCCAATCTCGACGCGGCCGACTTGCGGGAACTTGTGATAGCGCTCGTTCTCGAACACGTAGCCGAAGCCGTCCGCGCCGATCACGCAGCCGGAATGCAGGATTACGCCGCGCCCGATATCCACGTTGTCGTAAATTGTCACGTTGGCGTGCAGCACGCAACCCTCTCCCAGCACCACGCGCTTGCCGATGGAGCAGCCTGGGCCGATACCGCTAGCCAGACCGATGCGGGTACTGTCGCCAATATTGACGTGCGGCCCAATGGCGGCTAAAGCGCCGATTTCGACATCCTTACCGATGGCGGCGGTGGGATGAATGCCGGGCTTGATCTCCAGGGTGGGATAGAAGCGGTTCATGGCGCGCGCGAAGGCGGTGCGGGGCTCGGGCGCGCGAATCACGGTGCGCCGACTGGGGCTGGGATAGTCGGGCGGAACGATCAGACAGCCGGCGGCGGAGAAGTCCGCCCGTTGCGCCGCCTTGCGGCCGCCCAGGAAGGAAAGCTCGCTGCCGCCCGCGGTTTCGAGCGGGGCGACGCCGGTCAGTTCTTTTTCGCCGTCACCTTCGAAGGTGGCGCCCAACCAGTCCGCCAGTTCACGTACGCGCATGTCTTATGATACAAGCTGTGATTGCGTCAACTGCACGTATTCATCCGGACGCCAGGATCGGTCCGGACGTCAGCATCGGGGATTTCTGCGTAGTAGATCCCGATGTGGAGATCGGCGCGGGCTGCGTGTTGGAGCCTTATGTATTCGTCAAGCGGTGGACCACGCTGGGTGAGCGCAACCGGATCTCGGCGGGGACCGTGCTGGGCACGGATCCGCTGGACAAAGCCTTCAATGCCGGCGCGCGCAGCTATTTGCGGATCGGCAATAGCAACCATATTCGCGAGCATTACACTATTTCGCGCGGGACCGAGGCGGAATCCGTCACCGAGATCGGGGATGAGAATTACATCATGACCTCGGGCCATATTGCGCACAATTGCAAGATCGGCAACCGCACCGTGATTTGCAGTTGCGCGCTGGTGGCGGGGTACGCGGAGGTGGAAGACCAGGTGTTCATCTCCGGCGGGGTGGTAGTACATCAGTATTCGAAGATCGGGAGACTGGCGATGATCGGCGGCAACACCCGGGTGAACAGCGATGTGCCTCCATTTTTCCTGTATTCGGGCTTCAACGTGACGGCGATGGGGCTGAACCTGGTGGGGCTGAAGCGCGCCGGATACAAGCACGCGGATATTGCGGCGCTGAAGAAGGCTTACCAGATCCTGTATCGCTCGGGCCTGAAGCTGGCCGACGCGCTGGGGCGCATTGAGAGCGAAATCGCCACTCCCGAAGCGCGGCATCTGGTGGCGTTCGTGCGGCGCAGCGAGCGCGGGATCTGCCGCGAATAGGCGCAGCGCGGTTCAGACGGCGGTGCATCTCCCCTGTTTTGCGACGCTTAGCTGTTCAGACAGAGATCAGTCGCAGTCTATTGCACGCACCCGCCGTCCGCGCTATCTTTCTGCCGTGAGGGTGGAAGGGCCAAACCGGTTTGCCGTCCGCAGCCTCGCGCGAAGCCAGGGGAGCCTGTCGCAAAAATACAGTACCGGCAGGGACGCAAGTATTGGTCGTGGCTTCGCGCGATTCTTAGACACGAGTGAAAACAAAAAGAGAGAAGTACGGGACGCGAGCCAGGCCAACGCAAGAAATGCGCGCCCCCCGCACCAAATGCCGTCGCTTTTGCGCATGGACGGATATGGGGGAAAAAACAAAGGGAAGGGAGAATAATCAGATGCAGTTAAGAAAAGGAAGTTCAGGACGCGGCTTGATGCTGGCCGCGAGACATTTAGCGAATGGCGCTCTTGCCGGGATGATTGGATTGGCGGCGGCGACGTTGCTTCCGGCGCAAGCTCCGGTGATGACCACGCTGTACACATTTACGGTAGGTTCGGCAGGATGGGATCCGGTCGGAAATCTGGTCCGCGACGCAAATGGCGCGCTTTACGGCGTGACCAGCGGCGGCGGCGGAGTGTCCCCATTCTGCACGGACGGCTGCGGTGTCGTCTTTCAGTTAGCGCCTCCCGCGGTCTCTGGGGGCGCCTGGACGTACAACGTGCTCTATAGTTTTCAGGGCGAAAGCGATGGCGCCGGACCCAACGGACCCCTAGTCTTCGATGCGCAAGGCAATTTGTACGGCACGACTGAGGGAGGAGGCGCAGTGGTTAACGAGGCGTATACGGGCACGGTATTCGAGTTGACCCCTCCAACCGTGCCCGGCGATCCGTGGACTCACACGATCCTGGCGACGTTTCCCACTGTGGCGGAAGGGACCGCGCCGGCTGGCAGTGTTGTCTTCGGTGCGGACGGCGCGCTATATGGTTTCACCAGTCAGGGCGGAGCCTTTGCCGATAGCGACCTTGGTGGCGTGGCGTTTCAGTTGACGCCACCTGCTGGTGCTGGCGCCTGGAATTACAACGTACTGCACAGCTTTGAACCTAACGTGGATGGATACAGTCCTACCGGAGCACCGGTGTTCGACAAACACGGGCGGCTCTACGGCGTCACAGCCGGCTCCCTCAGCGAAACCGCGTACGGCCAACTGTTCGTTCTGACGCCTCCCGCGACTGCCGGAGACGCCTGGGGGGAACACTTGCTATACGGCATACCAAACAGCGTTAGCGGGGTGGTCTTCGGTCCCGATGGATCGCTCTATGGCACTACAGAGCATGGTGGCATCAATTGCGACGAGGGCTGCGGCACAGTAGTCCAGTTTCAGCCGCCGGCGAGCGCAGGCGGCGCCTGGACCCAAAACGTGATTTATGAGTTCGCCGGCGGCCACGATGGCCAGTTGCCTTTTAACCCGCCCGTGGTGGGCCCGAGCGGCAAGGTCTACGGCACAACCGATGCGGGCGGTAGCGCGAACGCCGGAACTATCTACGGATTGACGCCACCCTCGACTCCAGGCGGCGCATGGACCAAGTTGCTGCTGCATACCTTCGAGGGCACCGATGGGCGGTTTCCGCTCTCCGGCATCATCCTCGCGCCGGGTGGTGTGATCTACGGCACCACCAATCGCGGCGGCGGTGCCGGTGTGGGCGTCGTCTTCGAGCTGAGTCTGTAGCCTCGACCGAGGACTTGGGCATCACGAATTGGGTGCTAGCGGGCGCTAGGCCGTATTGCCGCGGGCCAGCCCCCGCCAAGAAAATCACCCCTGCGAAAAATGGCGGTCGCTTCACCATGTACGGATGTAGGGAAACAACAAGAGAACGGAGAACAATTAAGATGCATTTGAAAAGAAGAAGTTCAGAACGCGGCTTAATGCGGGCCGCGAGACATTTAGGTAACGGCGCTTGCGCCGGAATCCTGGGCTTGGCAGTGGCCACGGCATTACTCGCACAGCACCCAGGGTTCAACCAGATTTACAGCTTTGGCGCAGCGGTAGGACCTACGGCTTTGACCGGCACTGGCAACACGCTGTATGGGGCTACTCAAACAGACGGCAGCCATGGCATGGGAACCGTGTATTCTCTCACGCTGCCGACAACGCCGGGGAACCCTTGGACGTATACTACACTCTACGAGTTCGGTTCCATTCCATCGGACGGCTCCGCGCCCCTCGGCGTCGCCATCGGCGGCTTTTCGGGAGGCCTGCCGGTGCTCTATGGAACTACCGAAGATGGCGGGAAATTCAGCAAGGGCACCGTCTTCAGCCTGGTCCCGCCGCAGAGTCCGGGTGGCACATGGACAGAGCACGTGCTGCACAGCTTTCACGGGGCCGACGGGTGGCTTCCACTTGCGCCGCTCGCGGTGGATTTGAGGAATGGCCAGTTGCCAGTCCTTTACGGAACGACCGGGCAAGGCGGAGCGTCGACCGGAGTAGGCGGAGGTGAAGGAAGTGGCGCGATATTCTCATTAACCCCTCCCACGACGGAGGGCGGCACCTGGACTGAGAACGTGCTTTATAGCTTCGTGCCGGGTGGTACCGGCGGTGAGGTCCCGAACAACGTGGTTCTCGGCAGCGGCCCGGGCGGAGCGCCGGTGCTGTATGGGTTCGCCGTGATTGGGGGGACCCTCAGTGGCGGGGTGGTATTCTCGCTCACCGAGGCGAGCGGGACGTGGACCTATGATGTCATCTATAACCTCCCGACGAGTAGTGTAATCTCGAGCCCCACCGGTCTGACGATTGGTAGTAATGGAGTACTATATGGCACTGCGGCTCCCGGCAGCGGAGCAGATAACGGTGGACAAGTGTACTCGCTTACGCCACCCACATCGGACGGAGGCAACTGGACCGAAAATACAGTGTATTCGTTTGGATCTGTGGCGGACGACGGCGTGGGTCCTCAATGCGTGTTCCAGGGGAGCAACGGAAACCTTTACGGAGTGACCTCCGATGGAGGAACCGGAGGATTCGGCACGGTGTTCTCGTTGACCCCGCCCGCCTCGCCCGGCGGTACCTGGACTGAGGATGTGCTCTACAATTTTCCGTTTAGCGGGGTGACGGGCGGACCGACGACCCTCGTAATCGGCCCACACGGAGCGCTGTATGGGACGACGAGCTACATAGGCGGGAGCACGGTCTCGACGGTTTTCGCGATCGAGCCTTAGATAAGGCTTCTTAAGCTGCGTCTTGGCCCGCCCGGCAAACTGCCGCAGCGGGCCTTTTTTTCGGATGGCGCGAATGGGGGGTGCGGCTCCGCCGTGCTACCGTGTGATTGGGCAGTTCCTGTCCGTCGGACCCCCTCCCTTATGACATTCGAAAAACTGAAAGAGTTTCTGGAAGAGATCCCCTTTAACGCGCACGTAGGACTGAGGTTGGTGCGGCTGCACAAGGATGGCGTGACGATCGAGTGCCGACTGCGGCCCGAACTGATGAACGGATCCGGCGTGTTGCACGGCGGCGTGACGGCTACTCTCGCGGACGTGGCGGTGGGCATGGCGCTGGCCCGGCACCTGGGCCGTCCGCGCGCCGCGACCACGGTCGAGATGAAGGTCAACTATCTGCGTCCGGTAGTGCACGGCAAGATCACGGCACGGTCGCGCCTGGTGAAGGTCGGTGGGCGGCTCTGTTGCGGCCGTGTGGAGATTTTCGACGGCGAAAAACGGCCGGTTTCGGCAGCCCTGGTCACCTACATGATTCTGGACAGGTAAGTGACGGCGGGCCCGTCGCTTAGATGAGCAATTCTGCACAAATCCGGATACATGCCGCGCGTGAAGTTCTCGCGAAGCGCGGCCTTAGTGGCTGAAAATCTGGTATTATGGAATCGAATTTGATTTGCCCGCAACCTGGCCGAGAGTTGCGCCTAGTCTGCTCGCTTTCAAATACGAGGAGATCACCGTGAAGAAGATTTTCGTAGGCAACTTGGATTTCAAGGCGACGGAAGAATCCATCCGCTCGCTCTTCGAGCAGCACGGGACCGTGGAGCGCGTCAGCCTGATGACGGACCGCGATACCGGCCGGTCGCGCGGCTTCGCTTTCGTGGAGATGACCGACTCAGCCGAAGCGGAACGAGCCATAGCCGCCCTGAACGGGTTTAATTTTGGCGGCAGAGCGCTGAACGTCAACGAGGCCCGTCCGAAGGTAGAGGGCGGCGGACATGGCGGCGGAGGCGGCGGCTTCCGTCCCGGACGCGGCGGCGGAGGGGGCGGCGGTGGCGGACCTCGCCAGCGCCGCGAGCCCCGCTGGTAAAGCGGCGGGGCAGCCGCAACGGCTGTGCAGTTGACATAGACGTCGAGCCAAACATCGACTCAAACCGGGAGAAGAGCGAAAGAGGAACTTTATGGCCATGAGATCGCGCACGACATTTAAGAAACGCCAGAAAGAACTCGCCCGCCAGGAGAAGCAGCGGGATAAGGCAGCGCGGCGGGTCCAACGCAAGCTGGAAAACGGCTCTCCCGGATCTGGGGATCGTTTATCGGACGAAGGCTTGGATTTGGAAGACGACTTGCCGGAGGATGGCGACGACGTAATGGAATCGGTCGCGCCATCCGCAGGAAGCGACAGCGACGCACACTAAAGCTGTGGGGCACGGTCGAAAACCCCCGCTCCCCAATTAGGCCTTCCCGACGTTCATGCCGTCGCCGGCGCGCTGGCGGGAGTGAGTTGCACTTGATACCCTAAGGCCCGCAGTTGGCGCACCAGTTTCCGGGTACGCCTCTGGA